>JAJTED010000126.1 GCA_021300535.1 Planctomycetaceae bacterium
CGGCGCGACGAGGTTCCAGCCCCCGTCCCGCGGATGCTCGACGAGCAGCTTCACCGGTTTGTCACCGGAGTTCTTGATCTCGAACACCTTCTTGCGGGCGTACTTCCGCGTGGCGATGAGCGTGCCCTTGGCGATCTTCACGCTCACGATCTCTTCCGCAGCCTGCTCCATCCGCGGGTTGACTTCCACGTCGAGGTCGATCGCGTAGCTCACCAGCCGCTCGCTGCCCGGGGCCATGTCCTCGATCCGGGCGTCGCCGGCGTAGGCCCCCGCCTCGAACACCGTCACCGGACCCTGCATGAGGTTGAGCTTCGTCGAGTTCACCAGCCGCAGCCCCGAGAGCGGATGCTTGGCCAGCACCCGTTCGTCGTAGATCGCCACCTTCTCCGCTTCCACCTTCTCCCCCACGATCGGCAGCATCGCCGACCGCTGCCGCTCGATCGTCACCGGCTGCTCGATCGCGTAGCGGAACAGCTCGCCGAGATTCGCCCCCGCCGCCACGCTCTGGATGCTCTCGATGGCGAGTTCACGCTTTCGACCGTCTTTGCCCGTAGCGAGGCCACTCCTCGGCGCGGCGGCGTCGCCGGGCGGCGCACCCTCCGCCAACTCCTTGTCTTGGGCCATGCGGCCTCGACGGGCGAGCGCCTCCCCCCGGCCGCCAGCATCCGCCTTCTCGAATTGCCGTTGTGCGTCGGCCAGGCTCTGCCCGTAGAGCTGCGGCATGAGCGACGCGTAGAGCTCCGGCATGACCTGCGGCCGCGGCACGTAGAGCGGCTGGTAGAGATCCATGCGAAACGAGATCGGCCGGCCGCTGACGAGCTCCATCCGCACGTCCTTCCAGTCCTGGTCGGTCGTGTTCTCCACGATCGCCCAGCCCTGCAAGAGCGCCTTCTGCTTCTTGTCACCGGCGGCCGCGTCGTCCACCACGAGCCGGTAGCTCGTCTTCCACAGCGGCGACTCCTGCACGTAGCCCACCCGCACCTTCCGCTCACCCTGCCCGCGGAACTCGAGCTTCACCCCCTTTTTGTCGTTGTCGTGGCCCAGGGCCAGCACCGCCAACGCCTTCTCCAGTTCCCCCTGGAGCCGTGGATCGACGAGCTTGATCCGGGTGATCGTGTCGAGGGCGAGCGTCTTCAGGCCGTCGGCCGTGAGCAGCGTGATGAACTCCTTCTCCACCGTCTTGTTCTCGCCCGCCGGCACCGTCCGCTTCTCCACGCCCACGATCGTGCCCGTCGCCGGCGTGGCGGCATCGACCTCGATCTTCTCGCCGCGGAGCCGGCCGAGGATCTGGCCCAGCGACGGGTTGTCGGTGAGGTTCACGGCGAACGTGCCGAGCGTCTTCGTGATCGGGTCGCGGGAGGCGTAGCTGACCGTCGACACCGTGCCGCCACCGAGATCCTCGAGCACCATGCTCTTGAGCAGGTCGTTGACGTCTTCCGCCGCGAACTTCATCTCCACCGACGCATCGCCGGTCACCTGCCCGGCGTGCTGGAAGAAGCCCACCCCGGAGGTGAAGAGCACCACCTTCTCCAGCGGCAGGGCGTCGGCACCGGCCGTCGGCTTCGGATCGGCCGCGAAGGCCGGGGTGTTCGTGAAGGCGGCCAGCGACAGGCCGACACACAGGGCGAGGGCGAGGGCGGAAACGGGCGACATGGCACAGGGCTCCGGGGGACGGGACGACAGGGTCTGACCAATAAGATGCGCCGGTGACGGGAAAAGTTCCCGGGGCGTTCCGGAGTGTCGATTGCCGGCCGAAAAATGCACGCATGCCCAGAAAGCCCCGGGTGGAAACCCGGGGACTCCGGGCGTGAAGGCCATCCCGCCGTCCATGCCGCTCGACGGCCAGAGACCGCCGCGTCAGCCCGAGAACGGCTCGAGCGTGGCCACGCCACCTTCCATCGTCAGGGCGGAGAGCGGGGTGCCCTCCGCCACGGGCGTGACGCCATCTCGGCGGGTGAGCGCTGCCTCGGCTCGGGGAGCTTGGTGAACCCCTCCCGGCCGCGGCACTTGGGGAAGGCGCGACAGCCCAGCCACGGGCCCCGCTTGCCGTCCCGCAGGTTCATCATCTCGCCGCACTTCGGGCAGGCGATGTCGGTGACCAAGGGGGGCGGGGACGGAAACTTGAGGTTCCCCTTGCGGTCGAGGTTGAGGATGAAGGACGGCGGTTCCGCCGGGGCCGCGGCAGCCTTCTTGCCCCGGGGCTTCGGCGGCCGCGGCTTGTCCTCGACGAGGAAGTCACCGAACCGGCCGGTTCGTTTCACCATCGGCACGCCGGCCGGCGACAGGAGGTCGATCTGCTCCGGGAGCAGCGGACGCCGCTGCCGGTCCACCGGCATGGCGAACGTGCAGGCCGGCTTCTCCTTGGGCTTTTTCGGCTTGGACTTCTTGGCCTTGCCCTTGGCGGGCTTCGCCGCGGCGACCGGCTCCTCGACGATCTTCTCGTTGTAGCCCGAGCAGGAGAGAAACTCCCCTTTGCCGCCGAGCCGAAACTCCAGCCGCCGGCCGCACTGCGGGCATTTCCATGGCGAGGGATCCGACTTGGCCTTTTCGTGCGGCTCGTTGGCGGCGTCGCCGAGTTTGGGCGTGAGCTCGTCGTAGAACTCGTGCAGCATCTCGGTCCAGCGCTTCGTGCCCTGGGCCACCTGGTCGAGTTCCCGCTCGATCTCCCGCGTGTAGCCGATCTCGATGAACTGGTCGCGGAAGCCCCGCTTGAGGAACCCCGTCACCGCCTCGCCGATCGCCGTGGCGTGGAACCGCCGCTCCTGCTGGACGACGTAGCCGCGCTTCTCGATGACGTTGATGATGCTCGCATAGGTGGAGGGGCGGCCGATGCCCTCCTCTTCCATCTTCTTGACGAGCGTCGCCTCGGTGTACCGCGGGGGCGCCGCCTGGAACTTCTGCCGCGGCTCGATGTCGATCGGGGCGAGCACGGCCCCCTTCTGGAAGTCGGGCAGCACCTGGTCGCCGTCGTCCTTCGGCGTGCCGCTGACCGCATAGAAGCCGTCGAAGCGGAGCACGCGGCCGTGGGCCTTGAAGACGGCGCCGGTATCGCGGTCGCTGCGCCGCAGCCGCACGCTCGTGGAGTCCCACTCGGCGTCGGTCGCCTGGCAGGCCACGAAGCTTTCCCAGATCAACTTGTAGAGTTTGTACTGCTCGTCCGTGAGGGCCGCCGCGATCCGGTCGGGCTCGCGGAAGGCGTCGGTCGGGCGGATCGCCTCGTGGGCCTCCTGGGCGCTCTCGTTGCTGCTGGTGTACGACCGCGGGGCGGCGGGCACGTACTTCGCCCCGTGCCGCTGATCGAGGTAGCGGCGGGCCATGTCGATCGCCTCCCGGGAGAGGTTCGTCGAGTCGGTCCGCATGTAGGTGATCAGGCCCACCCGGCCCTCGTCGGGCAGGTCGATGCCTTCATACAGCTGCTGGGCGATCCGCATCGTGCGGTCAGTCGACATGCCGAGCCGGCTCGAGGCCGCCTGCTGGAGCGTGCTGGTGATGAAGGGCGGATAGGGCCGAGACCGGGTGCGGGTGACGTCGATCGATTCGACCGCGTAGCGGGCCCGTGGGTCGGGCCGTCCCGTGAGGCGGACCACGTTGCGACCGCGGCCCTTGCCGGCGGAATCCTCCTGCCGGTCGATCCGCAGGTCGAGCAGCCCCGCGGCCTCGGCGGCCAGCTGCACCGCCGGCGCGAGGTCGGCCGTGGAGGTGTTCACGGCCTCGATCTTCACCGGCTTGCCGCCCACCTCGACGAGATCGCACGACAGCGACCGGTGGTCGGCGAGCCAGGCCATCCGCTCGCGGACCAGCGGCGGGCGACCGCGGTCGTCGCGGCGGGCCATGAACGCCGTCCACTCCGCGTGCAACGCGGCCGATCGCTCCGCGTCGAACGACAGCGCCGCCGTGATGTCCCACGACTCGGCGGGCGTGAAGTCGCGAATCTCCTGCTCCCGCTCGACCACGATCCGCGTCGCCACGCTCTGCACCCTGCCGGCCGAGAGGCCGCCGGCCACCTTCTTCCAGAGGATCGGCGAGACCTGGTAGCCCACGATCCGGTCGACGATGCGGCGGGCCTGCTGGGCCTCGACGCGGGGCATGTTGATGACCCGCGGCGACTGGAAGGCCCGCTGCACCTCGCTCTTGGTGATCGCGTCGAAGGTCACCCGCTTGGCCCGGGCGGGGTCGACGCCGAGCACCTGCGTGAGGTGCCATGCGATCGCCTCCCCCTCGCGGTCGAGGTCGGTCGCGAACCAGACGTCGGCGGCCCCTTTGGCGAGCTGCCGCAGCTCGGTGACCGTCTTCGTCTTGTCGCGGTCGACCTCGTAGGTCGGGGCGAAGTCGTGATCCAGGTCGACGCCCGGCACCGGCTGCTTCGTCCCCTTGGGGGCCTTGCTCGGCAGGTCGCGGATGTGGCCGATCGAGGCCTTCACGACGAAGCCGGGGCCCAGATACTTCTCGATGGTCTTCGCCTTGGCCGGGCTCTCCACGATGACGAGCTGGTAGTCGCCCTTGGGCTGCCGGGCGGCCGGCGCACCGCTCCCGGAGGGCTTGCGTCGCGTCGCGGAAGGTTTCTTGGCCATGGTGATGATCGTGCCGCGATGCGAGGGCTTTGGGATTGGCGCCGACAGGGCCGGCGCTACAATCTGCGGCCTGTCGCGAGGCAGACAGCGTTACCCTGCCCTCTCTTCCCTTGTCAAGTCTCGGGCCCGCGTCGCCCGGGAGTTGCCCTCTCCAGCCCACAGGCGGTGCCATGGCCGGCTCTTTCGACGTTTTCCGTAGGAATCAACGGTCCGCGCTGGCCGCGCTGGCCATCATGGCCATGATCGCCTTCTTCGTGCTGCCGCCCTTTCTGCAGATGGGCGGTGGCGGCGGCGGGGGCCGGGATCCCGTGGTGGTGTCGTGGCAGGGGGGCGAGTTGCTGGAGAGCGGGGTCGAGCGGGCGGTAGCCATGCGGGGCGTCCTCAACCGCTTTCTGATGGAATCGGCGGCAGCTTCTGGCCGCGATCCGGCGCAGATCGGCCTGCTGCCCGACGACGAGCGGTCGGTCGTCCGCACGGCCGTGCTCGCGCGGGAGGCCGAGGCCAACGGCGTGGTCGTGAGCGACGCCGCGATCAACGACTTCCTCGGGCAATGGACCAACAACCTGGTCCGGCAGGAGCAGTTCGACCAGATCATCGGGCGGCTCCGCGTGGGCCCGATGGGCGTCAGCCAGTACGACCTCTTCGAGACCCTGCGGACGGTGCTCGCCGCGCAGAGCATGCAGATGCTGTTCCAGTCCGGCTTCGCCGGTGATCCGCCCGGCTGGCGGTGGGACTACTTCCGCCGCCTGGAACAGTCGGCCACCGTCGAAGTGGTTCCGGTCGTCGTGGAAACGCTCGCCGCCAACGTGGCCGCGCCTTCCGAGGCGACGCTGCGGGCGTTCTTCGAGCAGTACAAGGACGACCTGCCCGCGGCCCGGAGTGCGGAGCCGGGTTTCCGTGAGCCGCATCGGGCGAAGTACGAGTATCTCGTCGCCAAGACGGAGACCTTCGAGGCCGCGGCAGCCAAGGAGGTCACCGACGCCCAAGTCGCCGAATACTACGAAAAGAACAAGACGTCGCTCTTCCGGGCCAAGCCGGCCGCCGAGAAGCCGGCCGCCGAGAAGCCGGCGGGCGAGAAGCCGGCGGGCGAGAAGCCGGCGGGCGAGAAGCCGGCGGCTGAGAAGCCGGCGGGCGAGGCCCAGGATGCTGCACCCGAGGCTGGCAAGCCGGTCGCACCCCAGGCCCAGGAGCCGGCGCCGCAGCCCGCGCCCGACAAGGGCTCGGATGCCCGCCGCTCGCGATTCAGCCCGGTGGCGTTTCGTCAGCCGGCCGCGGCGGAAGCCAGTCCGGCCGCTGCGGTAGCGCAAGAGGCCGCGCCGTCGGCTGCCGAGAAGGACGGAAAGCAGGAGTCGAGCGCCGCTGAGAAGAAGGCCGAGGGGACGGAGACCGAAAAGAAAGCTGTGCCACCGGCCGACGAGGCGGCGAACTTCGAGCCGCTGGAGAAGGTCAAGGACGACATCCGCAAGCGGCTCGCCCGTCAGGAGGCCGACAAGCGGATCGACGCCATCTTCTCCGCCATCGCGACCGACATGACCCGCTATGCCGAGGATTTCGCCCTCTGGCAGGCTGGTGGCAAGGATGCCGGCGCGGCGGCCCCGACGCCGCCGAACTTCGACAAGATCGCCGCCACGCAGGGACTGGAGGCGGGCCGATCGGAACTCGTCACCGCCGACCAGGCCGTGGCGGCCGGGCCGCTCGGGGGCAGCTTCGAACTCGTGCCCGATGCGTCGAGCCGGTTTGGCATCCGCCAGCAGCGCTGGATCGACATGATCTTCGGCCAGGGTGCCCCGACGCTGCGGCCCGTCACGTCCCGCGACGTGGAGGGCAACCGTTCAATCTCCTGGAAGACGGAAGACCAGCCGGAGTTCACGCCCTCCTTCCAGTCCGCGCGGGCCGACGTCGAGCGGGCCTGGCGGATCGTGGAGGCCCGCAGCCTGGCGCGGAACAAGGCGGAGGAGATCGCCCGTCAGGTCGGGGCGGGGCAGACCTTGGCAGCGGCCGTCGCCACCACGCCGGAACTCAAGGCCGAGAAGGTGGGGCCCTTCACCTGGCTCACGCAGGGCACCGTGCCGCTGGGCACTCCGCCGTCGCTCTCGCAGCCCGAGGGCATCTCGATGCCGGGCGAGGAGTTCATGCAGGCCGTGTTCGGTCTCGAGCCGGGGAACGCGACCGTCGCCTTCAACGAGCCGCGGACGGTCTGCTACGTGATCCGGCTGGACGGCCTGGAACCGCCGCTCGAGAAGCTCCGCACGCGGTTCATGGAAGCCCGCGACGATCAGCGGCGGCTGGCCATGGTGGCGCAGCGGGAGACATCGCGGGCATCGGCCGCCTGGGTGGAGGCGCTCGAAAAGCGGCACGCGGTCACGTGGCATCGGGAGCCGCGGTAGGCGATCGCTTCGACTCCTGCAGTTTTCCAGAGAGTCCCCCGGCTTCCGCCGGGGGCTTTTTGTGGAAGCGGCGCGCGGAACCTCGAAGCCCCGGGTGGAAACCCGGGAGCATGCTGCACGCAAACCCGCGGCCTCGTGCCGCGGTTCGCTTGGCGGGCCTGCGCCCGCTTGGATTCAACCCGGCCCTCCGGGCCTGGCCGATAGGCATGGCACGCGGGTTCGTATGCGACCCGGAGTCCCCCGGCTTCCGCGGGGGGCTTTTTGGGTCGAGCGCGCGGGTCATGCCGAACGCAAGACTGGAAAACCCGCACCATCAAAAATTCCGGCGGGGCTTGAGGACGACGGCTGCGAGCGGGGGCAGGGTGAGGGAGACGGAGTGCCCCCGATCGTGGTGCGGGATCGGCTCGGCCGCGATCGCGCCTGCGTTGCCGAGGTTCGACCCGCCGTAGAAGGTGGAGTCGCCGTTGAAGACCTCGTCGTACAGCCCGCCGTGCGGCACACCCAGACGGTAGGCCGTCCGCGGCACGGGCGTGAAGTTGCAGCACACGACCAGGAAGTCGTCGGGATCGGCGGCCCGGCGGATGAAGGCCAGCACGCTGTCCTGCCAGTTGTGGCAGTCGATCCATTCGAAGCCGCGGCCGTCGAAGTCGAGCTCGTGGAGCGACTTCTCCGCCCGCACGAGACGGTTCAGGTCGGCGACCGCCCGCTGCAGGCCTTGGTGCTGCTCGAACCCACAGAGGTGCCACTGCAGGCTCTCGTCGAAGTTCCACTCGTGCCATTGGCCGAACTCGCCCCCCATGAAGAGCAGCTTCTTGCCCGGATGGCACCACATGTAGGCATACAGCAGCCGCAGGTTGGCGAACTTCTGCCAGGCGTCGCCGGGCATCTGGTCGAGGAGCGACCGCTTGCCGTGCACGACCTCGTCGTGCGAGAGCGGGAGGACGAAGTTCTCGTGGAAGGCGTAGATCAGGCTGAAGGTCAGCTCGTCGTGGTGATACTTGCGGTGCACCGGGTTGTGCCGCATGTACCGCAGCGTGTCGTTCATCCAGCCCATGTTCCACTTCAGGCTGAAGCCGAGGCCACCCACGTATGTGGGCCGCGACACGCCCGGCCAGGCGGTCGATTCCTCGGCGATCGTCAGCGTGCCGGGAAAGTGGCCGTGGACCTGCACGTTGAACGTCTTCAGGAAGTCGATCGCCTCCAGGTTCTCCCGGCCGCCGAAGCAGTTGGGCACCCACTCGCCGTCCTGGCGGCTGTAGTCGAGGTACAGCATCGACGCGACGGCATCGACCCGCAGGCCGTCGACATGGTAGCGGTCGAGCCAGAACAGCCCGCTCGAGATCAGGTAGTTGACCACCTCGTTGCGGCCGTAGTTGAAGATCAGCGTGCCCCAGTCGGGATGCTCGCCCTGGCGGGCGTCCTCGTGCTCGTAGAGCGCGGTGCCGTCGAAACGCCGCAGGCCGTGGGCATCCTTGGGGAAGTGGGCCGGCACCCAGTCGATGATCACGCCCACGCCCGCCCGGTGCAGGGCGTCGATCAGCGACATCAGCGCCTGCGGGGAGCCGAACCGGCTCGTGGCCGCGAACAGTCCGATCGTCTGGTAGCCCCAACTGGCCGACAGCGGATGCTCCGTCGGCGGGAGGAACTCGACGTGGGTGAACCCCATCTCCACGACGTAGGGCACGAGTTCCCGCTCGAGGTCGGCGTAGGAGAGCCAGCGGTGCGGGTCGTCGCCCGGTCGCCGCCAGCTGCCGAGATGCACTTCGTAGACGTTGAGCGGCGCGGAGAGCGCGTTGCGGTCGGCGCGGTGGGCCATCCAGTCGCCGTCCCGCCACTGGTAGGCCTGGAGATCGACCACCAGCGACGCGGTTCGCGGTGGCACCTCGGCGCCGAAGCCGTAGGGGTCGCAGCGGTCGGAGTGGGAGCCGTGGGCGTGGACCCGATACTTGTAGAGCGTGCCGGGGCCGAGCCCGGGGACGAACAGCTCCCAGATCCCCGACGGGATCCGCTTGTGCATCCGGTGGGTCGAACCGTTCCAGCCGTTGAAGTCGCCGACGACGCTGACGGCGTCGGCGTTCGGGGCCCAGACGGCGAAGTTCACGCCCGCCACGCCGTCGGCGACGTGCAGCTGGGCCCCCAGCTTCTCGTAGCTCTTCCAGTGGCGGCCTTCGCCGATCAGGTGGAGGTCGAAGTCGGTGAGCATGGCGGGCCGCGGCGGGAAGGGAGTCGCTTCAATCGTTGCACATGGTAAGGTCACACGCGCCGCGATTTTCGCCGCCGGCACCGGACCGCCGTGCCGGATGTGCCGGCTGGGAGGCCGCCGGCCCGGAGCAGACCATGGGGTACGAACGTTTTTCGCCGATCGCCCGCCGCCTCGACATCCGGGGAATGCCGCTGACGGTCTGGCAGCCCCCCGACATCGACGCCCTGATCGACGTCGCGGCCTTCGAGCGGGACGAGCGGATTCCCTACTGGGCGAACGTCTGGGAATCGGCCATCGTGCTCGCCGAGGAGCTCGCGGCCGGCGACGGCACCGGTCTCACGCTGCTCGAGCTCGGCTGCGGCATCGCCTTGCCCGCCATCGTGGCCGCCCGCCGCGGCTTCGCCGCCACGGCCAGTGACTACGAAGAGGACGCCCTCGAGGCGGTGCGGTACAACGCCGACCGCAACGGCGCCCCCGGCCTGGCCGTGCGACTCCTCGACTGGCGGTCCCTGCCCGCGGATCTGGGCACCTTCGACCGTGTGATCGCCGCCGACGTGCTCTATGAGCGGCACCACGCCACGGCCCTCGTCGGTGTCCTCGCCCGCACGCTTGCCCCGGCTGGTGTCGGACTCGTCGCCGACCCTGGCCGAGCCCGGGCGGCCGAGTTCGAGCCCGCCTGCCAGGCGGCCGGCCTCGCCGTGGAAAGACGACCGGCCCGGCGGCCGCTGGGGGCGACCGGCGGGCCGGCGATCGACGTTTACGTCATTCGTTGGGAGCCCGTCTGAAGACTCGCGTCAGGAGTCTTCGCGCCCAATCCGGCTCGCGGGCGGCATGAGTTGCCTCGCTGGCAGAGGACCGCCACGCTCGTCATCCTCACGCCGACCCGCGTGCCTGACCGCTGGGGTGAGCCCGTCTGAAGACTCGCGTCAGGAGTCTTCGCGCCCAATCCGGCCCGCGGGCGGCATGAGTTGCCTCGCTGGCGGAGGACCGCCACGCTCGTCATCCTCACGCCGACCCGTGTGCCTGACCGCTGGGGTGAGCCCGTGTGAAGACTCGCGTCAGGAGTCTTCGCGCCCAACGCGGCTCGCGGGCGGCATGAGTTGCCTCGCTGGCGGAAGACCGCCACGCTCGTCATCCTCACGCCGACCCGCGTGCCTGACCGCTGTGGTGAGCCTGGTGAGCATGGTCAGGCGACCAGCTTCATCTCCGGCACTTCGCCCGTGATGCCGATCACGAACTCCTCGAAGATCTTCACGTCGAGGGCCGAGGCGGTCTCGGCCTCGGGGTGAAACTGGACGCCGATCGCGGTCCAGTTCTCCACGCAGCTCTCGATCGCCTCGATCACGCCGTCCGGCGCCCGGGCCGTGACCTTGAAACTCGATGCCACGTCGTCGATCGCCATGTGGTGCATGCTGTTGACGCGGATTTCGCCGTCGCCGTACACCCGCTCCATCACGCTGCCGGCCTCGACGACCAGCGAATGGCGGTGGGCCAGGTCGGTCGGGTCCTTGTGGGGAATCGCCTTCGGCAGGTCCTCGGGGATGTGGAGGAACAGCGTGCCCCCCTCGGTGAGGTTGAGCAGCTGCATGCCGCTGCCGATTGCGAGCACCGGCATGTGTCGGGCGCAGATGTGCTTGGCGAGGAGGCGGTCGAAGTCCTCGCGGCGGGCGTCCATCGGCCGCACGGCGGGGTGGGGCATGTAGCCGTCGCGACGCGGGTCCAGGTCGGCCCCGCCGACCAGCACCACGCCGTCGAGCAGGTCGAGCAGGCGGACGACGTCGTCCTCGTCGGCCAGCGGCGGCAGGATGACGGGAATCCCCCCGGCCGCGGTGATGCCGTCGTAGTAACCGGCGGCCACGAACGACAGGGCGGCGTGCTCCTTGCGGGTCGAACGGTAGTCGGTGTTGATGCCGATAAGGGGCTTGGCGGCCATGGGTCCTCCTGACGCTGCGGGTCGTTCCGCCGGCTCCCATCCGTGGGAAACCGGTGTCGCGTGGTCGCGACGGCGGCGAAAGTAACGGGTGTCAACCGCAAGACAAGGATTTTTTCGATTTTGTGGTCCGCGCAGCCGCCCGACCACAACATCCGGTGCTAGCACGGCCCGTGCTAGCAGTTTTGACCGGTGAAAGCGACCTGCCCGCGCCCCTCACGCCGGGATCCAGATCGCTCCCTGGAAACTCCGCAGCCAGGTGAGCTGCCGCTTGGCGAGTTGCCGCGTCCGCTGCTGCGTGCGGCGGATCGCCTCGGCACGGTCGATGCGGCCGGCGAGCAGGTCGGCCGCCTCGGCGTAGCCCGCGGCCTGGACCGCCGTCGGGCCGAGACCGCCGGGGGCATCCAGGGCCGCCCGCGTTTCCTCCACGATCCCCTCCGCGAACATCCGCTCCACGCGACTGTCGATCCGCTCATGGAGCGCCGCCCGGGGCAGATCGAGGGCGAAGAACTGCCGCTCGAAAACCGGATGCGGCTCCGGGGCGAACGCGTGCGAGAGCGGCCGGCCCGAGATCTGCTCGACCTCCAGGGCCCGGATGATCCGCTTCAGGTCGTGCGGGTGAATGCGGGCGGCCGCGACGGGATCGACCGCGGCCAGGCGGACGTGGAGCTGGGCCGAGCCGTGGGCGGCCGCCTCCGCGGCCAGCTGCCGCCGCAGATCCGCATCCTCTCCCGGCAGCTCCGCGAGGCCGTCCCGCAGGGCCCGCAGGTAGAGCGGGGTGCCGCCCACGAAGAGGATCTGCCGCCCGCGTCGTCGGCAGTCGGCGACGGCCGCCGCTGCGTCCGCCAGCCAGCGGGCCACGCTGTAGGGCTCTGCCGGGGAGACGACGTCGAGCAGGTGGTGGGGCACAGCCCGCCGCTGCTCGGCCGTGGGCTTGGCCGTGCCCACGTCGAGGCCGCGATACACGGCCATGGAGTCCACGCTCACGATCTCCGCCCCCAGCTCGCGGGCCAGACGCACGCCGAGCGCGGACTTGCCGGAGGCCGTCGGACCCGAAAGAAACCAGCAATCCGCCGCCAGGTCGGGCCGCCGGGCCGGACCGCCCGTGGACCGTGCTAGAGTTGTGGCACCCGTCACCGCCCTCCGGTTCGTTGCCGGCCGGTCGACGGGCTCCGGCAAGGGCTGGGCCTGTGTCCGATCGTCTGTCATCGATGCGTCGCGGCGAGGTGCTCGAGGCCCTCGAGCGGGTGGTCGCGTCGCGCAAGGGCGATGCGCCGGAAAAATCCTACACTGCCCGGCTCCTGGCCGGCGGCGTGCCGAAAATCGCCGCCAAGGTGACCGAGGAGGCCGGCGAACTCGTGCAGGCCGCCGCCGCCGAGACAGACGACCGCGTCGTGGCGGAGGCCGCCGACCTCATCTACCACACGCTCGTCCTCTTGGCCGCCCGCGGCCTCTCGTTGGCCGCCGTCGAGGACGAACTGGCCCGGCGGTTCGGGGTGTCGGGGCTGGATGAGAAGGCCGCCCGGGCCGTCGGGACCACGAAAGGAACGCCATGAGCGAGACGGGGCAACGGCTGTTGCGGATCGGGGTGCCGAGCAAGGGGCGGCTGTCCGAATTGTCGGCGCACCTCCTGGCCGACGCCGGCCTCGCCTTCCGCCGCACCGAGCGCAGCCTGTTCGCCCGCTGCAAGGACATGCCGGTCGAGGTCACGTTCCTGCGCACCGACGACATCCCCGTGCTCACCGCCGAAGCCGCGATCGACCTCGGCATCACGGGGGCCGACCTCGTGGCCGAGAGCGGGGCCGACCTCGTCCATCGCCTCGACCTTGGCGTCGGCTCCTGCCGGCTGGCGATGTGCGTGGCCGACGACTCGCCCGTCACCGACCCGCGGCAGCTCGCCGGCCGGAGAATTGCCACGAGCTTCCCGCGGGTCACCCGGCAGTGGCTGGCTTCCCGCGGTGTCGAAGCCCACTTCGTCGAGCTCTCCGGCAGCGTCGAGGTGATGATTGCCCTCGGCGTGGCCGATGCGATCGTGGACCTCGTCGAGACCGGGAGCACGCTGGCCGCCAATCGGCTCCGCGTCCTCGCCGAGATCGGCCGGTACGAGACGGTGCTCGTGCAGAACCGGCGCTGCATCGATCAGGCCCTCGCCGACCGGATCGTGCGCCGGCTGGAGGGGATCGTCATCGCCCGCAGCTGGTCGCTGCTCGAATACAACGTGCCGCGGTCGCGGCTCGCCGAGGCAGAGAAGATCACGCCGGGCTACAACTCCCCCACGATCATGCAGCTCGAGGATGCGGAGTGGTGCGCCGTGCGGGCCATGGTGCGGCGGGGCGAGGCCCACGCCATCATGGAGCGGCTCGAGGCGATCGGCGCATCGGCGGTCATCGAGACCCAGATCGCGAACTGCCGGCTGTAGCCCGGCCGCGGGATCGGGGTTTCCGGTGCTCCGTCGCCGGCCCAGCCAGCATGCTGGGAGCCGTGTCCGATACTGGCGGCAGAGAAGTGGTGGCGTGCCCGCTGCGGCCCCGCCAGGGCAGCTGCCGGGAAGGCCGAAGCGTGAGCTGAGGAAATCCGCGGCGCTTCACGTGCGGCCATCCGCATTCCCTCGGCTCGGCTCGCGTCTTTTGATGTTGCGCTGATCGGCTCGGCAGGGCGTCGCCGCTGCAGGAATCCGCTTGCAAACGATGTTTTGCAGATTCTTTGAATCGGGAATCGGTCTCGTCGCCCGTCCGAGAAGCCCCGGGTGGAAACCCGGGGACATGCTGCACGCGAACCCGCGGCGTCGTGCCGCGGTTCGCTTGGCGGGCCTGCGCCCGCTTGGAATCAACCCGGCCCTCCAGGCCTGGCGCGCACACAAGAAGCCCCGGGTGGAAACCCGGGAGCATGCTGCACGCGAACCCGCGGCGTCGTGCCGCGGTTCGCTTGGCGGGCCTGCGCCCGCTTGGAATCAACCCGGCCCTCCAGGCCTGGCACGCACACGAGAAGCCCCGGGTGGAAACCCGGGGACACCGGGTATGAAAACCACCCCGCCGTCCACGCCGGATGACGACACGCAATTTCTCGGGTTCAAACCCACAGCGCATGGCACCTGGGAAGGCATGCGACCCGGAGTCCCCCGGCTTCCGCCGGGGGCTTTTTGTGGAGGCGCCAGGCCCGGAGGGCCGGGTCGACTGTGAGCGGGCGGAGGCCCGCCAAGCGAACTGCGGCAGGATGCCGCAGGTTCGCG
>JAJTED010000018.1 GCA_021300535.1 Planctomycetaceae bacterium
GGCGTGCCGGTCACGCGGCAGAAGTTGGCGTAGGTGGCGACGATGTGCGACTCGTCAACGGGCACCTGCATCGACTCGGGGGCGGGCTTGTCGGCCATGGGCTGAATCTCCGGAAAGGAAGGGTAGCAAAACCGCCGGCGGATTACCGGGGAGTCGGCAAGTGTATCCCCGCTCATCTGCGGGGACCACTCCGGCCTCAACGCGCCCCATGGCGTCGCAGCCAGGCGGGGGACACGAACCGTCGCAGCAGCGAACGCAATAAACGCTCGGCGTCGCGGTGCCAGGCGGTATCGCCACCCGGCGGGCCGGGCTCGAGGCCGCCGAAACGCAGCCGGCATGGCCAGCCGCGGGCCGCGGCGACGGCGTCGAACCGCTCGGCGATCCGCAGCGTCCAGGCCGCGCCCAACGTTTCGCGGACCGCGAGGTAGGGCGGGTCGATCCGGGCCGCCAGCGCATCGCCAGGGCGGGCTGGGGCGCGCCATGCCGCCAGGACCGACTGCGCCGCCGCGACCGCCGCGCCGAGGCCGACGAGCAGACAGCCCACCATGTCGGCCAGCGAGCCATGCGCGGGACCACTCACGGCGACCGGCAGAAACGCCCGCATCAAGATGCCCTGACCGGCGGCGACGAGCGTGGCGGCGGCGCCGTGCCGCGTGGCCACGAAGTTCAACCAGCCGACCACCACGAGCACGAGCAAGAATCCCCGGCCGAGGAGGTGCACGTCGGGGAACGTGCCGGGCCGCACGAGCGTGGCGGCGACGGCCGGCAGTGCGAGCACGACGACGAGCGTGGCGACGATGAATTGCCAGACGCCATGCTGCGGCCGCTTCGCCCCCAAGAGCGCCATCGCGGGGCAGACCGAAAGCGCCACTGCCACGAGCCGCACCGCCGCGGCAGCCGCCGGATCGACGAGCCCGCCGGCCGCCCGCGCGGCCATCTCGCCGGCCAGCGCCGCGGCCGCCGCCACGCCCCACGCCGCCGCCGGCACGGCCGTCGAGCCACGCACCAGCCAGGCGCCGACCGCGGCGCACGCGGCCGCGCCGGCCGCGGCGACGGAGGCGATGACGAGGCAGTTTTCCGGGGCGGGCATATCAAAAATCCTACCGTGCGGTTCGGGCCATCGAATCCGGCCTGCGGCTCCACGACCCGGATTCGCAAGCCTGGAGGCTTGCGCCACTGGGAGCGGCGGTCTCTGACCGTCGAATCCGGCCTGCGGCCCCACAACCCGGATTCACAAGCCTGGAGGCTTGCGCCACGTGGCGCGGCGGTCTTTGATCATCTCGCCCGGTTGCCGGGGGCTTTTTGTGGCGCACGCGGCAAGAAGCCCCGGGTGGAAACCCGGGGACACCGGGCATGAAAACCACCCCGCCATCCAGTCGCGTCGGTCGTGCCGGTTGGGCAGCATCGGCAAGAAACGGTCGCCCGCGCGGCGCCGGCCGACCGATGCACAAGCCATGCGTCGAGAAGCCCGACGCGCCCCAGGACCCCCGCCCAGCATGCATCGCTCCGCCTCCACCCATCGGCTGGCCTCCGCCGGTTTCCGCGCCGCCCTGGCCGCCCTGCTCCTGGCGGGCCTGGCTTCGGAAGGCCTCGCCATCGAGATGTTCACGTTCTTCGGCGACGGCAGCCGCATCGGCCTGCCGAGCCTGGAGGTTCCGGTCGAGGCCTATCCCGGCATGCCGCTGCGCAGCGACCGGCTCCGGGCCCGCCGCGCCGCGCGGCGGCAGGCCGTCCCGGAAGCCACCGCGATGCCCGGCCAGCCGGCCCTGCCCCGCGGCATCTCGATCCGCGAAATGCCGGCCACACAACCTCCCATGCCGCGGCCCGCGCCGCGGATGCAGCCGACGAGCCGCCAACCAGCCGCCGCGCCGATCGCACCGGCGCCGGAGGATCTGATGCCCGAACTCGTGCGGCCGCCGCTGGCGGAGTGACCGGCACCACGGTTCGGTGGTCCGCGGCGGCGTGGCTGATCCGGTCATGCAAACGCTCCTGCCGCGAAGTCCGAAGTGAAAGCTCAAGGAATAAGCGGCGGCATCCAGAAACGAACGGCATTCCCTGCCCTTCACGCCTGGTGATCACACAAAAAGCCCCCGGCGGAAGCCGGGGGACTCCGGGTTGCATCCCTTCCCGGGTGCCATGCGATGTGGGTTTGAACCGGGAAATCACGTGCCGTCATGCGGCATGGACGGCGGGATGGTTGTCGTGCCCGGAGTCCCCGGGCTCCCGCCCGGGGCTTGTTGGGGAACACACAAACCGCGTCCACCCAAGCACTCAACATCGGCTGCCAATCGGCGCAGAACCGCCAGGCAACAATCGCCCGACGCGATGCTTTACCTGTCGTTCAGTTGCCGCCGCCGGCTTCCTTCTTCAGCCTGGCGAGCAGGTCGACCGCGTCGGGCCGGGTGGCGAACATGGGCTCGTTCGCCAGCACCTCCTCGAGGATCTTTCGGGCGCGATCCTTCTCGCCGCGGTCGGCAAGCAGCTTCGACACGTAGTAGGCGCCGTCGGTCGTGAGGCGCTTGTAATACACCCAGGCGAGCGTTGTCAGGGCGTTGACCTGCTGCGGCGAGTTCTCGCGGTACATCGCCACGTTGGCCTCCGCCATCTCGGTGGCCCGCTGCCGGGCGGCCTCGTCGTCCGACTCGACGAGCACCAGCGCCAGCGAGTTGCTCGCCGGGAAGTTGCCCGGCGACTGCACGTGAGCCTCGTTGAAGAACTTCTCAGCCGTCCTGTAATCGCGGGCCACCCGGGCGATCGCTCCGCGAACGATCTTGCCGTCCAGACTCTTGGGGTCGAGCTTGAGGGCGTTTTCGGCGGTGACCTTGGCGGTCTCGAGGTCGTTTTGCCCCAGGTACCACTGGGCGGAGGCGAGGAGCACGCCCGGGTCGTTGGGCGCGGCCTTGATGGCGGCCTCGATCAGCTTCTTGGCGGTATCCCGCTTCTTGGCCTCGTCGTAGAGGCGGGCCAGGGCGAGCTCCGGCTGCACGGCCTTCCCGTCGAGCTTGCGGGCCTCCTTGAACTGGACGAGCGACTCCTGCTCCTTCCCCAAGTTGAAGAGCACGATGCCCATCCGCTGGCGGGCGCTGGCGTTGTCGGGGTCGAGGTCGAGCCAGCCCTGGAGGTGCTTCTGCGCCTGCTCCCACTGCCTGCGTGCCTCGGCCACCGCCGCGTTGCCGGCGTGGCAGCGGATGTCGAAGTCGCGCTTCCGCTTGGCATTCTCCGTGAAGGCGGCCGTGAGCGCGGTGGCCTTCTCGAAGAGCACCGCGGCGTCAGTGATTCGTCGGTCCTGGAAGGCGAGGTCGCCGAGCATGAGAAACGGCTCGGGATCGGCGGCGAACTTGACCGCCGTGTCCTCCAGTTCGCCGCGGGCGGGGCCGAGCTGATTCACGCTCAGCCACAGCGTGGCCATCATCACGCCCGGCGGGGGCAGCTTGGCGTTGTTGCTCCTGGCCCGCTCGAGGATCGCACGGCAGCCATCGATGTCGCGGTCACGAAACCGGCTGATCGCGTTGTTGATCTCCTTGTTCTGGCTGTCGTCGGAGACCGCCTTGCCGATCAGCGTCTGGGCGGTCACCTGGGCGTGCGCCACGCCCCCCTGCACGGCCGCGAAGCCGACGAGCAGGCAGGCCCAGCCGCGAACGGGACCGACCATCGAACGCATATCCATGCTCAGATACCCCCGCTGCAGAAGAGGAGAAAAACCCCGTGGACCGCCGGTCTGTTACTGTATCGGAGCCGCGGAGGCCTTTCCACCGCCCGCGAAAAGGGCCGATCTTGATGATGATCCTGGGCGCCGTGTATGAGCGGGAGATGAAGGTCGCCCCGCGGAGCCGCGGACTGTTCGTGGCCCGCGCGGTGTACTGCGGCGCCCTGCTGGGGATCGTGGCGACCTGCTGGCTCGTCGTGACCGGCTCCCAGACGGTGGCGACGGTGGGTGACGCGGCCCGGTTCGGAGCCACGCTGATGCGGATTCTGGCGCCGCTGCAGCTCGTGCTGGCGATGCTCGCCGCCGCCCTCACGACCGTGCTCGCGGTGGGAGTGGAGAAGGATCGCCGCACCCTGGAGCTGCTGCTGGTGACCCGCCTCTCCGACGCGCAGCTCGTGCTCGGCAAGCTGGCCGGCAGCCTGCTGCGGGTGCTCCTGCTGCTCTTCGCGGCCGTGCCGATCTTCGCTCTGGCCGGCCTTTTCGGGGGCGTGGAGCCGGCCCAGCTCGGCCGGCTGTTCCTCGCCACGACGGCCGCCGCGGTGGCGACCGCGAGCGTGGCCAACACCGTCGCCTTTTGGAAAGACACGACGTTCCAGGCGCTGGCGATCACCGCCTTCGTGCTCGCCGCCTGGACGGCCGCGGGCGAGGCGGCGGCCGCCCAGTTCGGCGCCGCCGCGGGAGCGGCCGCATCGCCGGCGCGGGCGATCTTCGCGGCCCTCGCGCCCGGCGGCGGGCCCATGCTGGCGCCGTTCCTCGGCGTCTGCGGCGGCGTGTTCGCCGCGAGCACCGGGGTGGCCGTCGCGGCCATGCGCCGCTGGAACACCGCCCAGGAGGTTCGCCGCCGCGGCGCCGCGGATGCTGCCGGCGCGCGGTCTTCCCGTCGCGGCTGGTTCGCCAGCCGCGACGTCTGGCCCAACCCTGTCCTGTGGCGCGAGGTCTGCACGCGGGCCCATGGCCGCGCCATGCCGGTGGTGCGGTTGGCGTGGCTGCTGCTGTTCGCCGTCGCGGTCGCGGGCGTGGCGGCCGAAGCTCGCGCGGCCCGGCCCGACCGGCTCGCCACGGCGGTCGCCGTGGTGCCCATGGCACTGGCCAGCCTGCTGGCCGTGACGGCCATGGCCGTCACGAGCGTGACGACCGAACGCGACCGGGGCACGTTCGACCTCCTCCTGGTCAGCGACCTCGAGCCGGCCGAGTTCGTGTGGGGCAAGCTGTGGGGCGTGCTGCTGGCGGCCCGCGAGATCGTGCTCCTGCCGCTGGCCCTGTGCGGCGCGCTCGTCGCCGTGGGTGTGGCCACGCCCGAGCACGGCCTCTACCTCGCCGTCGGCCTCGCGGTGCTGCTCTTCTTCGCCGCCGTGCTCGGCCTCTACGCCGGCCTCTCCCATCCAGTCTCCCGGCAGGCGATCGCGGTCGCCCTCGGCACGGTGGCCTTCCTGTTCGTGGGCGTCGCCACGGCGATGCGGATCATGGTGGCCTTCGGGGCGAGCTTCGAGCTGCAACTCGCGCCCTTCCTGGCGGTGATCGTAGGGGGCGCGATCGGGCTCTATGCCGCGCTCTCCGCCCGCAACCCCTCACCCGCCGTCGGCTGGGCCTCCGCCCTGCTCCCGGCGCTGACCTTCGTGGCGATGACAGGCTTCCTGCAGGGCAGCACGCTGCAGGTGTTTCTGGTGGTCTGCGTCGCCTACGGCTTCGCGACGCTCGCGCTGCTCGTGCCCGCCATCGGCGCCTTCGACCTGCTCACCGGCCGCACTACCACCGGCACGTGAATCAGCGGCGTGGCTCCGCATCGCCACACACGGCCCGGGGTTTTTCCGCACGGGCAGTCTGATCAACGCCGCGGGGCGGCGGGCTCGGCGGCGATGGCGTGCGGCGGTCGGGTGCCCTGCTCGAGCGCCGCGAGCCGCGCCTCGGCCTCGGGCGGCGCGTTGCCCTTGGCGACCGCCCGGCGATAGCTGTCGACCGCGTCGGCCGTGCGGCCGAGCGCCTCCTGGGACAGGCCCTCGAGCACGAGCACGTCGGCCGGCGTCTGGTTGGGGCCGTACTGCTCGCCGAGGATGGCGAGCGTGGCCAGGGCCCGCTGCGGGCGGCCGAGCCGCCGGTAGGCCTCCGCCGTGTCGCGCAGCGCCGCGCGGTCGTCGGGGGCCAGCGCGAGTGCGCGGTGGTATTCGGCGAGGGCCTGCTCGGCCTGGCCGCGGGCCATCGCCACCTGGCCACGCAGCCGCCAGGCATCGGCCGACCGCGGGGCCATCCGCACCGCGTCGCGGGCCAGCCGGTCGGCGTCTTCGAGCAATCCGAGCTCCATGTACATCCGCCCGCCGTCGATCGAGAGGCCGACGTCGCCGGGCGAGAGCTCGAGCGCCGCGGCGATCTGGCCGACGGCCTCCATCCGCTCCCCGCGCTTCCAGAGCACGTCGGCGTAATGCCGTCGCGCGTCGATGTCGAGAGGGCAGCTCTTGACGGCCCGTTCGAGCAGCCCCTCGGCCTGCACCAGATCATTGCGGTCGACCGCCGAGAGACCCTCGTTGCACAGCCGCCGCGCGTCGGCGAGCTCCGGCGGCACGGGGTCGCGACGCTGCACCAGACGACAGCCCGCTCCGAGCCCCACGGCGAGAATCACGACGAGGGCCGAACGCATCGACATGGCAGCGGTTCACCGCACGGGGAAGGCCGCGGACTGTAGGGATCGGCTGCGGCTGGTGCCACAGAGCCTGTGGCCGGCCGCTGCCGGGAGGTGAGGCAAGATGGACAGGGGCCACGTCCCCCTGGCTTGCCACGGCTGCCGCGCCCGCGGCAGGCGGCCTTGGCGCCGGCGGTTGGCCCGGCATACAGCGTCCTCTTCGGCCGCCAGCGCGCGCCTGCAGCGTGCGCCACCCCCGGCCGGGAGGTGCTGCGACGTGACACGCTGGCTCCGGGCATACCGGCACGCATCGGTCTGCATGCTGGCCGCCGCCGTCGCCGGCTGCGAAGTCCGCGATGAACTCGCGGTCCCGCCTGCGGCGGATTGGCCGGCCGGGCCCGTGCTCGACGCCCGACCGCTGTTTCCGGCTGCTGAACCGCCGCCCACGGCCGTGGAATACGTCGAGGGCTACGAGTCGGGCCTGCGCCGGGCGGCCGAGGATGGCCGGCCGCTGTTGATGGTGTTCCGCGGCTCGTGGTGCCGGTGGAGCGCCGAACTCACGCATGGAACGCTCGCCGACCCGCGGATCGTGGGCTCCTCACGGCGGTTCGTCTGCGTGGCGGTGGACGCCGACCGCGACGCCGCCACCTGCCGCCAGTTCGCCGTCGACCGCTTCCCCACGGTGCTGCTGCTCGACGCCGCCGGCACGGAGCGGTTTCGGGCGACCGGCTCGACCGCCGCCGGGCTGGCCGACGCCATGGCCGGGCTGCTCGCCGCCCCGACCGCACGCGGCCGCATGGCCGCAGACAATCCCACCACCGCCCGGTGACACGCCGTCGCCGAGCCGACTGGGGCACACGTCTGCCGCTGCAGGATGCGGCGGTTGCCGACCGGCGACAACCTCGGCTTGCCGACCGGTCGGCCACGTGGGCCAAGGCCATGGCGGGCTTTGTCCACGGACAGCTAGGATGCCGAACGCGGCCCGGCCGCACCATCCATCCCGGAACGGACAGCGTGTCGCAGCCCTCCCCGCCCCCCGCCCAGCAGGAACGGAAGTTCCACGCCTATCCGTGGTGGAGCCCACGGTTCTGGCACGGCATGCCGCTGGGAGTGTGGCTGCCGCTGGTGGCAGAGCACGGGGGCCGCGCGGCGCTGTCCAAGTGGGGCCTGATGGCCACGATCTCGACCGCCGCGGCCTTCAACTCGCTCTGCGAGCCCTTCAGTGAGGCCCGCTTCCGCCGCCGGCTGCGGAACGTCCCGGCCACTCCGCCCCCGCTGTTCATCATCGGCCACTGGCGCAGCGGGACCACGCTCCTCCACGAACTGGCGATGCTCGACGACCGGTTCTGCTGCCCGAACACCTACCAGTGCCTCGCGCCCGGCCACTTCCTCCTCACCGAGGACGCACTCACGGCGGCGCTCGCCTGGATCATGCCGGCGAAGCGGCCGATGGACGACGTCGCCGCCGGCTTCGACCGCCCGCAGGAGGATGAGTTCGCCCTCATGAACCTCGGCGCGCCGTCACCCTACCGCCGCATGGCCTTTCCGGTCACGAGCCGGGACGTGCCGGAGGCGCTCGACCTGGAGAAGCTGCCGGCGGCGGAACGCGACCGCTGGCGGCGGACGCTGCGGCGGTTCCTGGCAATGCTCGCCGTCCGCGACCCGCGCCGGCCGGTGCTCAAGAGCCCGCCGCACACGGCGCGGGTCGGCGTGCTGGCGGAGATGTTCCCGGAGGCCAGGTTCCTGCACGTCGTCCGCGACCCGTTCGTCGTCTTCCCCTCGACACTGCGACTCTGGCGGTCGCTGCACGAGGTGCAGGCGCTGCAGGTGGATGACGGCGCGGCACTCGAGCGCTACGCGTTCGCCGCCTTCGAGGAAATGTACGCCGCCTTCGACCGCGACCGCCCGCAGCTGGCGCCGGATCGGCTGCATGAGCTGCGCTACGAGGACCTCGTCGCCGACCCGGTGGGCCGACTGGCCGAGGCCTACGCGCGGCTCGACCTCGGCGGCTTCGACCGCGTGCGGCCGGCGCTCGAGGCCCAGGCGCGGGCCATGAAGCAGTATCGGAAGAACACGTTCCGCCACGACGCACGGATGACGGAGGAGATCGGCCGCCGCTGCCGGTTCTTCATCGACCGCTACGGCTACGAGGTCCCGCCCGCGACGGCGTGAAGACCGGCGGTCACTGGCTCTCAGGGAGTCGGCATGGACGGCGGGGTGGTTTTCGTGCCCGGAGGCCCCGGGCTTCCGCCCCGGGCTTCCGCCCGGGGCTTCTTGTCACGCCAGCCCCAAAAAGCCCCCGGCGGAAGCCGGGGGACTCCGGGTCGCACACCCTCCCACGTGCCATGCGATGCAGATCCGAACCGTTGAATCACATGCCGTCGTACGGCATGGACGGCGGAGTGGTTTTCGTGCCCGGAGTCCCCGGGCTTCCGCCCGGGGCTTCTTGTCACGCCAGCCCCAAAAAGCCCCCGGCGGAAGCCGGGGGACTCCGCGGGCATGCCGCGAGTTCGCGATTCGTCACTGGGCCGTCGCAGGCATCGCGCCGCCGGTCACGCGACCCGGCGGCGGCGCTGCTGCAGGAGCCTGACCTTCGGGTCGGCCTGCATGCTCTTGGCCTCGTCGGCAAACTCCTGCGGCGTCATGCGGATGCGGCGTTCGAACCGCAGCCGGGCGAGGCCCCACTGCGCCGCGGCCACGACGGCAGCCGTCGCCACGAGGGCCAGCAGCACGTGGCATGCGGCGGCCCAGGCCTGCGGTCCGGCGGCCGGCACAGCGGACGCGGCGAAGAGGGCGACGAGCGGTCCCGATGCGAGGGTCGCGGCCGCGACGAGGGCGGCGAGCCCGCAGCCACTGCCGACGACCGCCCCGAGCGTGGCCCCCGAGAATATTCGCCGCAGCCCGGCGAGCAGATCGATGCGCTGCAGGTCGGGTGCGACGCGGCCCGGCTCCCACGAGAGGCCGTCGAGGATGAACCGCACGGCCAGCGATGCGCCGGCACTGGCCAGCACGAGACCGATCGTGGGCAGGAGGATCGCCGCGGGCGTCACGGCGGCCCATTCGACCGGTGCGGCCCGCGGCGACATGCCGGCGCGGGTCGCGTCGCGGACCATGTCGGCGGCAGCCGGCAGCGTGGCCCGGCCCCATGCGGGCAGCAGCAGCAGCGTGGTCGCCGCGCCGGCGGCCCAGGCGGGCAACGCGGCGGCGGGCATCATCCCGGCGCGGCGGGCGGCCTCGCGGCGGCGTGGCGAGGCGGGCAGCGTGCGGTCGGCGGCGTCAGCCATCGGTCAACACCCCCGGGGCCGAAAACTGCATCCCGCCGTCCGCGCCGATCCCTTCCACCTGCGCCCGGGCGACGACACCGAAACCGCCACCCCACGTCTCCGCGCCGAGGGCGACGGCGCCGAGCAGCACCAGGGCCGCGAGGGTTTGCAGCATCCCCTGCCCCGGCACGAAGCGGATCGTCCGCAGGCAGACGGTGCTCGCCAGGTGGAACACGAGCACGGCCGTGATCGCCGGCAGGGCCAAGGACACGGCCATCGCGACCGCGGCGCCGGGCAGCGCCGTCACGGTGGCGGCGATCCCAGCGGTGAAGGTGTCGTCGGCAGGGGTGGCGGCACCGATCGGCAGCGTGCGGACGCCATCCACGATACCGGCGACGACGGCCAGATGGCCGCCGGCTGCGAGGAAGCCGCCGAGCCCGAGCCAACGGCACAGCCGCGCCATGCCCGCGGTCTGGGCGTCGCCTTCCGGATCGAAATCATCGGCCCAGGAGAGCCCGGCCACGCTGCCAAGGATGCCTCCCGCCCAGGCCGCGGCCGCGAGGACGATCGCCACGGCCAGCCCGAAGCCCAGGCCGACCACGGCCTCGCCGGCCACGAGCAGCGGCCACGGGGAGAGCGGCGCGGCGCCGCGGTGCGCCGCCGCCAGCGGCAGGGCCACCGCGGCGAGAAGAATCGCCAGCGCGGCCCGCACGCGGAGCGTGGCCGCGGGAAACACCGCCGCCGTGGCGACCAGCGCGGCCCCACCCACCCGCGCGAGCACCGCGGCCGCGAGTTCCGGCTCGGCAAGCATCACTTCCACGGTGTTCACGGGGCACAGGCTCTTCGTTCAGGCGGTTTGTCGGGCATCGCGGTGCGGTGTGGTGCGCGGGGCGGCGTTTTCACCCGGAGTTCCCGGGCTCCCGCCCGGGGCTTCTGGGAGTGTGGAACCAACCCTCGAGTCTCCACGATTCCGTCAGGCGATCAGCGTTGCGGGAAATATCACGATCAGGGCAGGCGGGCGGGTCGGCGTGAGGATGCGGAGCGTGGCGTGCAGCCGCCAGCGACGCAACTCATGCCGCCCGCACGCCGGGTTGGGCACATCGACGTAATCAGGGCAGGCGGGCGGGTCGGCGCGAGGATGCGGAGCGTGGCGTGCAGCCGCCAGCGACGCAACTCATGCCGCCCGCACGCCGGGTTGGGCACATCGACGTGATCAGGGCAGGCGAGCGGGTCGGCGTGAGGATGCGGAGCGTGGCGTGCGGCCGCCAGCGACGCAACTCATGCCGCCCGCAAGCCGGGTTGGGCACATCAGCGTGATCAGGGCAGGCGGGCGGGTCGGCGTGACAGCACAGGGAATCCTGGGGCAGAACGTCTTAGGGACACTATTGCGGGAGGGGCTACCCCTGCCATGTCGACGGGCTATGGAAGCAAGCGGAGGCATGGATGCCGGAGCGCAGTGGACATGCAGTGAGCGAAGGCCCGGAAGGCCGCAGCGAACGTCCGGAGACGTGGCAGGGGTAGCCCCGACCCACGAACGCATCCCTTGGACAACCGGCGTCACGAGCCGCCCGCCGCCGAGCGAAACAACTCCACGAACCGTTCCACCATCCACGGCAGCGACACCACGAGCATCGCCACCATCGCCGCGAGCCGCGGCACGAGCCCGACAATCTGCTCATGCACGCCCGTCGCCGCCTGCACGAGGCCCGCGAGTGTGCCGACCACGAAGCCGACGACGAGCACCGGCGCGATCACGACCACCCCGGAGAGGAGCGCCGAGCGTGCGAGTTCGACGAGATCGGTGTCCATCGGCATGGCCCGCGGTCAGGAGGCGGTGGTCGCGCGGACGCCGTCGAGAAGCGACTGGATGACGAGCGTCCAGCCGTCGGCGGCCACGAACACCAGCAGCTTGAGCGGCAGCGAGACGAGCGTGGGCGGCAGCATCACCAGGCCCGTCGAGACCACGAGCGTGGCCACGAGGAGATCGAGCACGAGAAACGGCAGCAGGAGGCGGAAGCCGATGGCAAAGGCGGTTTCCAGTTCACTCACCAGGAAGGCCGGCAGCAGCGTCTCCACCGGAACGTCGTCATAGGTCGCCACGTTCCGCGGCCCCTCGGGGTGGCGGGCCAGGAAGAGCAGCATCGTGTCGCGGTTGCCGGCCTGCTCGATCTGCGCGGCCATCCAGCGGCGGATCGGGAGCGACCCGCGTTCGGCCGCGTCGGCGGCGGTGATCGCGCCGCGCTGGTACGGCTCCACGCCGTCCCGCCAGGCCTGCTTCCACACCGGCCACATGACCAGCGCCGACAGAAAGATCGCCAGTGAAGCGATGACCTGATTGGAGGGAATCTGCGGCGCACCGAGCCCCTGCCGAAGCAGTCCCAGCACCACCGACATCCGCACGAAGCAGGTCGTCATCAGGAGCACCGCGGGCGCGAGGCTCATGACGCCGACGAGGAGGGCCGAGGGCAGTGCCGTGCTCGGCGACAGGGCGGCAAGCAGACTGCCGAGCCCCGCGTCGGCGGCCGGCTCCGCCGGCGCACGGGCGGGCGGAGCGGGAACGAGCGCGGGGGCGATGGGCGTGACGGGCAGCTCGGCGGGGGCGTTAGCGGCGGCGTCAGCGGCGAGCACCGGCGCAGTGACCAGCGCCGCGACGAGCAGCACCGCGGCGGCGCCGGGCCGTGGGCCGCGCGGCGGGCGGCCCACGGCCCGTGGCGGGACCTGCGGCCCGCGGCAGGCGGCTGCGATCCGGTCGGTGGCCTGCGGATCGGCGATTTCGCCGAGTGTCTGGCAGCCGCTCGACGACACGGCCACGAGCAGCGTCTTGGGGCCGAAGCGGACGATCCGTGCCGTGTGCGGTCCGGCCAGCGGCGCCTCGCCGAGCACCTCGAAGACATCCGGCGGCAGCGCGGCGCGGCGCCGGCCCGGCGTGAAGAAGCGAAAGCCCGCCAGCACGGCGAACGCGGCCGCGATCGCGGCCAGCAGCCTGAAGTCGGTCGCCTGCCGGGCGGCGGAAGTTGCCTTGCGGTCCGCCTCGCCGATGGGCAGCGGCACGGGACCGAGCCTGCCCGCGCCGACCGGCGCGACCTCGACCGTGTGGGTGACGGGCGTGACCTGCTCCGGGCTCGGGGCCACCGGCGGCTCGGCCCGCAGGCTGGAGCCCACGAACACGATCACGGCGACGGCCACAGCGACCCGAAGTGCGGTGCTCATGCGGCGACCCTGCGCGGAGTCGCGGGCCGTGCGGAGGCGTCGGCGGCGTCGGCCGGCTCATCGACCCGCGACCAATCGATCCGCTGGTGCCGCCGCCGGGGCCTGTCGTCGAGCCGCGGGGGCCGGGCGCCGGCCCGCAGCACGAGCCAGGCGAGCAGCGTCGACGCCACGCCGATGGCGACAAGCCACACCTCACGGGGCACGTCGCCGGGCCGGCCGCCGGCGATGGCGATCCAGGCGGCGTCGAGCAGTTGGCCGGGGGTGCGCCGGCCGGTGGTCGCGGCCGCCGGTGCCGCGGTGGCGACCGCGCGGGTCGTTTCGCGGCGGGCGGTCCGCGGCCCCGACGCGGGAAAGATCGTCACCACGACCCGCCGCCCCTCTGGCACCGGTGTCGGGGGCAGCAGTTGCAGCACGTGCTCGCGGATCCGCGCCTCCTCCCGCTGCTCGCAGGCAGCGACCGAGAGACCGGGTTCGCGGTCCTGGGCGGCCCGCACCGCCGCCTGCAGCGCCGTGTCGGGAATCGCCACGGAGACGAGGATCGAGTCGGGGCCGGCCGCGGCTGGTAGTGTGGCCGGCACGGCGGCGGACTGCCCGCGCGACTCGGCCCGCTGACCGACCTCGGCCGGGGCGTTGGCATCGGCAGCCCGTTGCTGCCGCCAGCCGAGGCCCGGCTCCCGCAGCCGCGGTGGCTCGACGGCCGCGGCTGGTGGCACGACCGGCGGCGGCAACGACACGGTGACGTTGACGACCGCCCCCTTCACGAAGGCCAGGGCGTTGCGAACCTTGTCGGTGAGATGCCGCTCGTGCGCGATCCGTCGGGCGAGTTCCGGATCGACGGCGGCCTGGACGGCGGGCGACTGCGGGCCGGCGGCCTCCAGCGGACCGGCGTAGTGGACGCCGCTGCGCAGATCGGTCACGGCCACGCGGTCGGCGGACAGGCCGGCGATCGAGGCGGCCACGAGCACGCGGATCGCCTGCACGCGGTTGGGCTCGAGCTCGGTGTCGGGCTGGGTGCGGACGTTGACGCTCGCCGTCCGCACGGGACCCGAGGCCAGGCCGCCGTCGAGGCCGCCCCGCTCTGCGACGTCGTAGAGCACGCTGGCCCGCTCGATGCCCGGCATCGAGCAGATGACGTGGGCCAGCTCCTCCTGCACGGCGACGCGGAGCAGCTCCTCCTGCACCGCCCGGCTCTGCCACGGGCTGTTCTTCTCCAGCACCCGCCGCAGGCTGCTGCCGAACTCGCGGGGCAACGCCTCGGCGTCGACCAGCGCCCGCATGTAGGCGCTCTGCCGCGGCCGGGGCACCCACACGCGGCCGTCCTCGGTGCGGTGGTCGGTGAGTTGCGCGCGGTCGAAGGCGGCCTCCACGATCGCCATCTCCGACGACGGCAGCGCGGTGCCGGGCAGGAGCTCGACCTCGTCGTTGAGCGGCCGGTCGCGGAGCAGCCACACCGACCAGCCAATCGACGCGGCGACGATGCCGCAGGCGATCACCTGGGCGGCGTTGATCCGCGGGAACGATGGGGGGGCATGCGGGGCGTCCATGCTGGCCTCGTGGTCGGCGCGACGGTCAGGCGGCCAGGCTGCGGCTGCGGCGCCGCGGAATCCGCAGCGTCACCGCCAGCCCGCCGTCAGGGCACGGGGCGGCCGACAGCGTCCAGCCCGCGCGGGCGACGAGCGGCTGCAGCTCGGCGACCGCGGCCTCCTGGCGGGAGACGTCGGCGGCCGAATCGGCGACCTCGATCTCCAGGGCGGTGCCGGTGTCGACCGTGGTGACGACGACCTCCCGCACCGGCGGGCACTCGCCCCGGGCCGCGGGAGCGACGACGGCGGCGCACGCGACTTCCAGCAAGCGGCGAAGCGGCGCGGCGACGGCCTCCGGCGCGGCGTCGGCCGCGTGGGCGTCGGGAACGTCGAGACTGATGGTCACCGTGGGCAGGCCGTGGACCGAGCGGGCCACTTCCGCCGCCACGCGGCCCAGCGTGCCGCGGAGCGTGTGCCCGTCTTGCTCGGGCCGCACGGGCGGCCGCATGGGAATGATCCGGGGCGCGGCGGGTTTGGGGGAACGGTCGGAGGGGGCCATGGGAATCCTTTCCCGTCGGGGTGACGCGCCGCTAGCGGGCGCATTCGGAGTGGAGCGAAGGTTTCGGACCGCAGATCTCGTCCATGAGCCAGCGGTTCACGTCGGCGAGGACGGCACGGGAAAGATCCCGGCGGCCCGGATAGATCCGCATCGCGAGCATCGCGCCCGCGGCGTGGAACAGCCGCAGCGTGCGGTCGGTCTGCTCCGCGGCGGTGCGGGCCGCGGCGGCGCGACAACACATGAGCATCGGCAGCCGGCGGACTTCGCGGAGCCGGGCGAACGCCGACTCGGCGAGCGGGAAGCCGCCGCCGATCGACACCACGCCCCCGAAGGCGTCGGGGTGGCGGCAGGCGATGCGGAAGGCGGCGGTGCCGGCGGATCGCCGGCCGACGAGAAAGATCCGGCGGGGATGGATGCTGGCGCGATCGCAGGTCGCGTCGATCGCCCGCCACACCGCGTCCTCCAGATCCTCACCGGCCTCCGGCCGGCCCGGCTGCACGGCGACGAAGTTCCGCAGGCTCGTCCGCGTCATCACGCGACCAAGGTCGAAGCCGTCGTCGTCGGCCAGCCAGACGAGCAGCGGATAGTCGTAACCCGGCTCGTAGCCCTGAGGCATGAACAGTCGGGCGGCGGCGATCCGGCCGGCCGGCACGGCCGCCGAAACCGGTGGAGTCGCCTGCCGGGTGCGGTCGGGAAGACGCTTCGACTTGCGGGCAGGCATGCAACACCTCGGGGCGGACGGAGGCTGAAACCGGGCAAAATCCCGATCTCGGACGCGGGTTTGTACCCGCCCCACGCACCCCGGACAACGCCAACCCGCCGGCCGCACCGCCGCATGTCACCAGCGCCGGCAGACGGGGCAAGCCGGGCAAGCCGGGCGTGTCGCAAGAAGCCCCGGGTGGAAACCCGGGGACTCCGGGCACGAATGCCACCCCGCCATCCACGCCACGCACCGGGCACGTGCGACCTGAACGACGATATGCGAATCCACGCTTCGAACCCAACACCGCATGGCACACGGGAAGGAATGCCACCCGGAGTCCCCCGGCTTCCGCCGGGGGCTTTTTGTGGGAGCGGCGCGCCGACACTAGAAGCCCCGGGTGGAAACCCGGGGACTCCGGGCACGAAAACCACCCCGCCATCCACGCCGAGCAACGGGCACGTGCGACCTTGCGGGCAGGCATGGGGCTGCACATGCCCCGGGAGCCGGCGTAGGCGGCCAGCGCAGGCCTGGATGCCGGAGCGCAGACGCCTCCAGACGCCTCCGAGTGAGCGGAGGACAGGATGCCCGCAGTGAACGTCCGACGACGGGGCGTGGGCAGCCCCGTGCCGGGTTCGGCTTTCGCGGTTCGCCGACCGCCGGATCAGGCCGTCCCGGTGAGCCGGTCCATGGCGCCGACCAGGTCCTTGACGGCCGCGATGCTCTTGTCGAGCGCCGCGCGTTCGGCGGGCAGGAGATCCAGTTCCACGATCCGCTCAACGCCGCCGCTGCCGAGCACGACGGGCACGCCGACGAAGTAGCCCCCCACGCCATACTCCTTGTCGCAGTAGGCGGCGCAGGGCACGAGACGCTTCTTGTCGCGAACGACCGCCTCCACCATCTGCGCGGTGGCGGCGGCGGGGGCGTAGTAGGCGCTGCCGGTCTTCAGCAGGCCGACGATTTCGGCGCCACCGTTGCGGGCCCGGTCGACGATCGCGGCGAGCCGGTCTGGTGCCACCAGCTGGGTGACGGGGATGCCGCCCACGCTCGTGCAGGAGGGGATCGGCACCATCGTGTCACCGTGGCCGCCGAGGAGCATCGCGGAGATGTCCTCGACGCTGACGTTCAGCTCCATGGCGAGGAAGGCGCGGTAGCGGGCCGTGTCGAGGATCCCAGCCTGGCCGATGACGCGGGCCGCGGGGAAGCCGGTGACCTGGAAGGTGCGCTGCACCATGGCGTCGAGCGGGTTCGAGACCACGATCACCACGGCGGCCGGGCTCGTGTCGCGGATCTTCGCGGCCACGTCGCCGACGATCTTGGCGTTGGTGGAGAGCAGGTCGTCGCGGCTCATGCCGGGCTTCCGGGCGATGCCGGCGGTCACGACCACGACGTCGCTGCCGGCGGTGTCGGCCCAGTCGGTGGTGCCGGTGAGCTTGGCGTCGAAGCCCATGATCGGAGCCGACTCGAAGAGGTCGAGCGCCTTGCCGGCCGGCATGCCCTCGGTGGCGGGGATGTCGAGGAGGACGATGTCGCCGAGCTCGGCGGCGGCGCACCAGTGGGCCGTGGTGGCGCCGACGTTGCCGGCGCCGATGATGGAGATTTTCGCTCGTCGCATGGTGGGACTCCTCGGGGGAATGAAGGGGAGGGAGAACGGCGGGACCGCGAGGCCCGCCATGAGAAGGCACGCCGGGGCCGGCGCGAAGGGGCGGCCGTCAGTCGCGGCCGCCGGGCAGTTCGATGCGGTCGGGCAGGTCCCGGCGGCGGCCGCCGCGGTTCATCGACCACAGGCCGTACACCAGGGCCAGCCCGATCAGGGCCGCGAGCGTGGAGAAGATCCACGACAACGTGCTCGTCGCCGCGGCCGCCAAGGGCTCCGGCTTCCAGCCCACCGTCCGGCCGATCAGCAGGGCCGTCTCCATCCGCTGCCCGCGGATCTCCTTGTCGCCCTGCGACGACCGGATGTCGAGATCGGGCAGCGGGTAGGCATACCGCTTGAGCGCGAATCCCGAGACGGTCACCTTCTCGCCGACGGCGTCGCCGGTGGGAAAGCCTTCCGGCAGGGTGCGCACGCAGCACACGAACGGATAGTCGGTCTGCTTTCGCTCGTTGACCTGGAGCAGCGGCGTGTCGACGAACACGTAGAGTTCCCAGTAATGGTCCGCGCCGACCTCCTCGCGCCGCCAGGCCTCGTCGATGCTGATCTTCGTGACCCGCCGGGCGATGCCCGTGACGGTCACGGGGGCGCCGCGATGGGCGGCGAACCACTTCCGCGTCGGATCGATGATCGCCACGATGTCCGCCGGCTTGCCGGCGGCCGCTTCGATCGCCCCCGGCGCCGCGCGGCCGACGGCCGCGAGCATGGCATAGAAGGCCGCGGTGTCGCCGCGCTCCAGCCTCTTGCCGTCCATGACCGACGCGAACAGGCCGTAGTCCATGCCCAGGCCGCCGAGCGGAGTGGGCGGATTCCAGCCGACGGCCGGCGCCGCCAGGAGCAGCGCGGGAGCGGCCGCGGGCCAGGACGCGGCATCGGCGGGCCCCGCCGGCCGCAGCGCGGCGACGGTGGACAGCGGCAGCCCGACGACGAAGGCCGGCTCGTCGATGGGCTGCCACCGCGGCCACGCGGCAGGTGCCTCCGGCACGACAACGTCGACGATCGTCCCCTCGGCGGCGACGATTCGCACGAGGTCGAGCCGGGGCCGTGCGGCCAGGACCGCCTGCTCGTCGGTGAGCGGCACCGGGGCCACGAACGCGGCCCGACCGGCGATCCGCACCATCCGGTCCTCGACCACGGGCGGCATGGCCGGCCCCGTGGCCCGCAGCCGCCACGGCACCTCCAGCGCGGCCGGCGCGTCGAGCCGCGCGAGCACGCGGATCGCGGCCTTCTGGCGGGCGTCATCCCATGGCCCCGCTTCCTCGAGCACGGCGCGGCGCGGCCGGTCGATCTCCCGCTCGGCGAGGAACTTGGCGAATCCTTCGGGCTCGGCCGAACGTGCTGGACCGGATGCCGCCACGAGGACCAGTGCCAGGAGGATCGCCGACTGTGGAACACGTCTGCCCGAGCAGGATGCGATGGCCATCGACCCAGGAAACCCGCGGCGTTGCCTGCGGTCGATCAAGCAAAAAAAGGCCCTGGAGGGCTTTTCCCCCGGACAATGAGGCATCGCAAGCGCGCAGCGGTTCATGGTTGGGTTTCCCTGGCTCCGGGATGATCGGAGGCGTGTTCGGTGGCCAGCCGCCGCAGCGACTCCGCCGTGGAAACGATGTCGACGCCGGCGAGGACGTCATCGAGGTCCTGCGGCGGCGCAGGCGGCGGGCGGCGGCGGCCGCGATTCCCGAAAAACATCGCCAGCGCCGTCGCCGCCACGAGCGATGCCACCGTCACCACGGCGACGGTTCCCAGCGCCGTGCCCCCCGGCTCGACCGGCGTCCGCGGCGTCCAGAACGGCTCGATTGCCATTACGAGCGGGGCCCGGCGAATCGTGTCGGTGGCCTTGTAGGCGTAGCGTTTGAAGAAGTAGCCGGTAACCTCCACCGGCTCGTTGATCTTCAGCCCCTCGGGCATGCCGGGCGGGAGCCGCAGGAACTGGACGACGATCGGTGCGGGCGGCCCGCCGGCCGGCTCGAGCCAGCCCTGCCAATACTCGAGGATGTCGTAGTCGTTGGCCGGAGCCCGCAGTCGCTCCAGCCGCCGCAGCGTGCCCTTGAACCGCACGGCACGGCCGCGAAAGGAGAGCGGCTGGCCGAAAAGCTCGGTGAAGCTCACGGGCGTGGCGGCCGCACGTATCCCCTCCGGGGCGGCCGAGCGGAGCGTGAGCCAGGTCTGGATCCAGGCCGGCTCCTCGGCGTGACGAAAGAAAGCGTCGTCCCGGACCTTGGCCAGCGCGTCGGCCGACGCAGACAGGCCCTCCTCGAGGGCGACGAACGGCTCCGGCTCCGCCTCGATGAGCACTTCGTCGCCGGCGGGTGCCGCACCGCGCACCGTCGCCAGCCGCGTGTCGATCTGCTTCTCGGCAGGCGGCCCGCGGCGCGGAAACCATTGCTGCTCGATCCAGCCGAGCACGAGGAAGGCCACCAACGCCGGCGGCATGAGCATCCAGAAAATCCGCCGCCGCTCACCGGGGGCGAGATAGTTGCGGGGACGTTGGCGGCTCGCCATGGCGTCGCGGCCGGTCACCGCCCTCCGGATTGCTCGCGCTGCTGCCGGCGCATCTCCCGCCACACGTAGCAGCCGAAGGATCCCACCAGCGTGAACGGCATCGCCAGCATGAGGAGGATGCTGTAGAAGTAGCCCCGCGCGAGATTGAGCCCGTCGGGATCGGACATGTCGACCGCATCCTTGCAGTTCGGACAGCCGAAGGCATCGGCCGCCACGAGGGCCAGCAGGACGACGACGGGGATGACGGTGCGGACGTTCATAACCTCATTATAGCCGTAGGCCGGCCGCGGTCCGGTATGGCGACGATTCCCACTCCGACCAAGAAGCCCCGGGCGGAAGCCCGGGGACACCGGGCTCGAAAGCCAGCCCGCCGTCCATGCCGCACGACCTCACGTGTGACATCGGTTCGGACCTGCATCGCATGGCACTCGGGACGAGACACCGGCCGAGACCGCCGCTACAGCGGCCCAGGGAAGAGGACGTACAGCATCGAGTAGATCACCACCCCCGTGACCGACACGTAGAGCCAGATCGGGAGCGTGATGCGGCCCAGGCGGCGGTGGGCGTCGAAGCGGCCCTTCCAGGCGAGGAAGAACATCCGCAGGGCGAGGACGGGCACGGCCGCGGCCAGGGGCACATGCGTCCCGAGGATCGCCAGATACACGGGCCGCACCGACTCGGGGCCGGCAAACCGGTGGGTGCCCTCGATCGCCCAGCGGGCGAGGTAGGAAACGAGAAACACGCAGGATGTGACGAACGCGGCCGTCATCGCCGCCCGATGGGCCTTCACCTTGCCGCGGCGGATCGCGAGCCAGCCGGCGACGAGCAGGAGCGTGGCCACGGCATTGAGCACGGCATTGACCGTGGCCAACGGGTGGGCCGCCTGCGGCAGGGCGACGGCGAGGCAGGCGGACATCATGGCGTCGGGCTTCCGGCGGCGGGCGGGCTCGGGCCGGCGGCCGCCGGCGCGGCCGGTTCGGCGAGCACCTCGCGGATCAGCTTCTTGAGTTGCTGGACTTTGTCGGCCTGGAGGAGGTGGTAGCCGCCCCGGAGCCGGCCCTGGCGGTCGAAGACCACGCCGCGCTCGGAGTGCACGCCCACCTCGACCGGCAGGCGAAACGTCTTCATGCCCACGGCGCTGATCGTCTGCATGTCGCCGGTGAGAAACTTCCACCGGGCCGCGTCGGCCTCGAACCGCTCGGCATACCGCCACAGCACGTCGGGCGTGTCGTTGGCCGGGTCGCAGGTCAGGCTCACGGCGACGAAGTCGGGATCCGTGATCTCCTTCACGATCTCGGCGACTGCCTGGTTCTCGCGGAAGCACGGCCCGGGGCAGTTGGCGAAGAAGATGCTGCCGAGCCACACCTTGCCGGCGAGATCCGCCGAGGAGAACTCCTTGCCGGCCTGATCGGTGAGCCGGAACGGTGTGCCGGCGATGTTCGCGGGGGCGTCTTCGTCGATCTCCACGCGGCCCGCGACGACCGGCGGCGGGGCAGGCCGGCTGCCCTTCCCTTCCGGCCGCCCGCAGCCAACGAGGAGCGCGAGAAGGCACAGCCAAACGGAGTTCACCACGACATTCGAGCGTCCACCGATGCCCGGAAGCCCGCAAAGCGAGTCCGAACCGATGTCACACGTGAGGTCGTGCGGCATGGACGGCGAGGTGGTGTTCATGCCCGGTGTCCCCGGGCTCCCGCCCGGGGCTTCTTGGACCACGCCCGTCACGCACACAGGCTGCTGACTCATGTCTCGCGCTCAATGAGCGGCCCCGTGAGCCGCCGTCTCGCGGGCGGCGCCCGCCTCCTCCATGAGCCGCACGTCCGACGGCCGGGCCATGTGCAGCGCCCGCTCCTGCGACACCATCCGGTTTCGCATGCCGACGTCCGGAATGAGCATGATCACCAGGAACAGCGCCATCATCGCCGCCGGGATCGTGAGCACGTACTTCCAGTTGGCCTCCCAGATGACGTGCATGAAGAACAACACGACGAGCAGGGCCTTCGTGCAGGAGACGGCCATCATGAAGGCCCAGCCCACCTGCGGCTGGTCCCGCCAGGGCCAGTACGGCGTGAACGTGAGGAACGACATCGTGGTCAGAAAGCACAACGCGAGAAACACCGCGAGGTAGACACCGAGGCCGCCGTGACCGTGGTCGTGGCCGCCGTGCTCAGCGTGGTGCAAGGCGTCGTCGGCGGTCTCGCCGGCGCGGGTGACGGGGCCGTGGTCGTGATGGTCGCTCATGTCAGGGGCTCAAAAGAGGTAGAGGAGCGGGAAGAGGAAGATCCACACCAGGTCGACGAAGTGCCAGTAGAGGCCGATGTTCTCGATCATCGGCGCGTTCTTGGGGCCGAGCGTGTAGCCGAGCAGGATCGCGAACACGAGCAGCCCCACGGCCACGTGCACCGCGTGGAAGCCGGTGAGCAGGAAGTAGGTGCTGGCCCACATGTTGCCGCCGGGGATCACGATCGGCAGCCGCAGCCAGGGGAAGATGTCGTTCAGCCCCCGCGCATGACCGTTATGCCCGCCGTCATGATCGCCGCCGACGTGGGCCGTGGGCAGCGGCATGATCTGGTCGGCGACCACGGCCAGATCGAAGGGCTGCTGATCGGGACTGCCCACCATCTTGCGAACCTGCTGCAGGCTCGTGCGGGCCGTGCGTTGCTCCGCCGTGAGCTGGTCGGCGGGGGTCTCGTCGAGATCCTTGAGCCTGTCGATGATCGCCGGCTCGCCGAGCCGGGCGCGGACGGCGGAGCCATAGTAGAGGTCGGGCCGCTCGTAGATCAGGCCGCGGGGGTGGACCGGATAGATGCCGTGGGAAAACTTGGCCTGGTACTCGTAGGCCTTGATGCCGAGGAACAGGCTGCCGAGGAGGAGCGTGAGCAGCATCCAGAACTTCGCCAGGCCGGTCTTGGACGCCTTCGCCGCCTCCAGTGCCAGGACGATCGTGACGCTGGAGCAAATGAGCACGAACGTGTTGAAGGCCCCGATCGGCTCGGAGAGGTGCACATGGTGCGGCTTCGGCCAGACCGGCGCGCCGAAGCGGAGCACGACGTAGCTGCCCAGCAGCGCCGCGAAGAACATGATCTCGGTCGACAGGAAGAGCCACATGATGAGCTTGCCGCGGGACAGCGGCAGGCCCGGCTGATATTGCAGATGGACGTGGCCGTGATGGCCGTCGTCGTGGCCGCCCGAGTGGCCGTGGTCGTGCGGGATCGTGATCGCGGAGGCATTCATGGCAGGTACCGAAGGAACGAGGTCGATGGACGATCAGGCCGGCGGTCCGAGCACGACCGCCGCCGTGAGCAGGCCGAGCAGGGAGCCAAGGGACGTGAGCAGGAGGCCGCGGGCCGAGGCGTCGTCGCGACGGATCGCGAACCGGACCGCGGCCAGAGCATAGACGATGGCGGCCAGGGCCGCCGCCAGGAACAGGCGGATGCCGGCGGAGGGCACCGCCAGGGCCAGGGCGGCGGGTATCATCGCCAACGCCGCGGCCAGCGACTGGCCGCCCGCCCGCAGGCCCGAGGGATCGACAACGGTGAGCATCTGCAGGCCGGCGGCCGCGTACTGACGGCGGTAAAGCCAGGCGATCGCCATGAAGTGCGGGAATTGCCAGAGGTAGAGGACCGCGCCGAGCGCCGCCGCGCCGACGGCGCCGCGGGGATCGCCGCCCACGAGCCGCGCCGGCCCGTCGGCCGCCAGCCAGCCGATGGCGACCGGCAGGGCGCCGGCGACGGCGCCGACGGCCGTATTCAGGGGCGAAACCCGCTTGAGCGGCGTGTAGGCGGCGACGTAAAGCACCCACGTCGCCAGCGCCGCACACGTCGCCGGCCAGCCGCCGGACAGCACCGACATCGCGGCGCCGGCGGCGAGGAGGGCCAAGGCCGCGGACCAGGCTGCGGCCACCGACAGCCGGCCGGCGGCGACGGGCCGGTCGGCGGTCCGCGGCATGAGCCGATCGGTGTGCCGCTCGAGGATCTGATTGGCGATGCTCGAACTCGCGGCGACCAGTGCCGTGCCCACGAGCAGCCAGAGCAGCGGACGAACGTCGGCGGGTCGGCCGGCCGTGAGCCAGAACCCGGTGGCCACGGTGGCCAGCACCATGAGGGCGATCTTCGGCCGCACGAGCTGCCCGATGTCGGCCCCGACCACGGCCCACGAGCTGCGTTCCGCGGCCGCCTCGGAGGCGAGCGCCGGCACGGCGACGGCGACCGGCTGCGGGGGGGTCATGCGAACGCCCCCTCCCGCCGGACTGCGGGCACGCGGCCGGACCGCACCGTCCGCGGATCACGCAGCCCACCGCTCACCAGCCACAACACGACCGCGCCGCCGAGGATGAGCATGCCGAGCACGACATGGCCGGTGACGACGGCGGCGCCGGTCATGCTCCGCGCCTGAATCGCCTCCGAGAGCCGCCACGATTCGGGCAGCAGCCCCGACGGCAGGCCCCACGACACGACCCAGGCGGCACAGCCGAGACCGATCTGACCGACCACGACCGCGGCCAGCAGCCACGACCAGCGGCGGGCCACCGACGCGGTGCCGCCGTTGACCCAGGCCAGCAGGCCGACCAGCGCCGCGACGACGATGGCCCCCACGACGTGGAAACCGATCAGCCACCGGAACGTGAGCGGATCGATCCCGGCGTCCAGGTGCCGCAGTTGGGCCCCGGCCACGAGCTGCACGTAGGCGGCGATCACGAGAGCCGCGGCGCCGACGGTCGCCGCGACCGCCCGCGGCTGCGGCGGCATGAGCAAGGCATCGCGCGGCTGCGCCACCAGTCCCGGTCCCGCCCGCCGCGTCAGCGTGGCGATGGCGATGGCGACGGCGAAAAACAACGGCCCCGTGCAGGCATGCACCTTGGCGATCGTCTTGTCGTCGAGGAGCACGCGGGCTCCCCCGAGCAGCCCCTGCACGACGACCAGGAGCACCGCCGCCACGGCGAGCGAACGCACGGCCGGCCGCTGCCCGGTCCGCCAGACGACGCCCGCGACCAGCAGCGAAAGGAGGCCCACGACGGCCCCCAGCAGTCGGTGCCCATGCTCCAGGAACAGGTCCCACGGACCGCCGAGCCACTGGGCCATGGGGAACAGGAACATGTTGTGGCCGTAGGTGGCCGGCCAGTCGGGCACGGCCATCGCCGCCTCGTACGTGGTCACGAGGGCACCGAAGCACAGTAGCACCGCCGTCACCGCCACGAGCAGGCAGGCGACGAGATGGGTCCAATTGACGCGGCTGGTGGACATGGACGGCCGATCGGACTCCGGCAATCAGTGCGCCGCCGCGGCCGCCCTGGCTGCAGCTTCGTTCGGCGGATCGGTCTGCATCAAGTGGTCTTTGTCCACGCCCGGAACCGAATACTCGTAGGGGCCGCGGTGCACCACCGGCTGGAAGTCGAAGTTCCCGTGGCCCGGCGGGCTCGGGGCGGTCCACTCCAGCGTGTTGGCGTTCCACGGGTTCCGTCCGGCCTTCGGACCCCAGAACATGCTGTAGATGAAGTTGGCCGCGAAGATCACCTGGCTGGCCACCATGCCGATGGCACAGTAGGTCATGAAGGCGTTGAGCGGCTGCAGGTGATGGAACGTCTCATAGTGATAGGCGTCGGCCAGCCGCCGGGGGAAGCCGACGGCCCCGAGGATGTGCATGGTGAAGAACGTGCCGTTGAGGAAGATGAACGTCAGGAAAAAGTGCACCTTGCCCCAGAACTCGTTCATCGTCCGGCCGAACATCTTCGGGAACCAGAAGTAGATGCCGGCCCACACGCCCATCGCCGTGCCGGCGAAGAGCACGTAATGGAAGTGGGCGACGATGAAGTAGGTGTCGTGGATGAAGATGTCGACCGGCGTGGCGGCCATGAAGATGCCCGACAGCCCGCCGATGATGAACATCGACACGAACGAGATCGCAAACAGCATCGAGGTCGTGAACTCGATCCGGCCGCCCCACAGCGTGCCCAGCCAGTTGAACGTCTTCACGGCGCTGGGCAGGGCGATCATCATCGTCGACACCATGAAGGTGATGCCGAGGGCCGGGTTCATGCCCGACATGAACATGTGGTGGCCCCAGACGATGAAGCCCAGGCCCGCGATGCCGGCGATCGAGTAGACCATCGGCCGGTAGCCGAACAGCGGCTTGCGGGCGAAGACGGTGAGGATGTCGCTCACCATGCCCATCGCCGGCAGGATCATGATGTACACGGCCGGGTGGCTGTAGAACCAGAACAGGTGCTGCCAGAGCAGGGGCTGGCCGCCGCCGGCCCCGGGCACGGCGTTGTTGACGATGTTGCCTTCCGGCGAGAAGAAGCCGGTGCCGAGGGTCCGGTCGAAGAGCTGCATGAAGCCGGCCGCCGTCAGCACCGGCAGGGCGAAGGCCTGGAGCACGGCGGTGATGAACATCGCCCAGATGGTCATCGGCAGGCGGAACATCGTCATGCCCGGCGCCCGCATGAGGATGATCGTCGTCATGTAGTTGACGCTGCCGAGCATCGAGGAAACGCCGACGAACGTCAGCCCGACGAGCCACAGCGTCTGGCCCCAGCCGCTGCTCGGCGAGGAGGCGACGTTCGTCGAGAGCGTGGGATAACTCGTCCAGCCGCCCGAGGCGGCGCCCCCCTCGACGAAGAAGCTCGCCCCGAAGGCGAAGAAGGCGGGCCACATGAACCAGTACGACAGCATGTTGAGCGTCGGAAACGCCATGTCGTCGGCGCCGATCATCAGCGGGATGAGGAAGTTGCCGAAGGCTCCCGCCAGGATCGGGATGATGACCAGGAAGATCATCACCGTGGCGTGCATCGTGAACAGCATCGTGTAGAACTCGGGGGCCATCTGCCCGCCCTGCTGGGCGAAGAGCTTGCCGAGCACCGGCACGTCGGACCACGGCCAAGCCACCTGCCAGCGGACGGCGAGGGCCAGCAGGCCGCCGACCAGGAACCAGAGCAGCGTCGAGAACAGGAACTGCAGGCCGATGACCTTGTGGTCCTTGGAGAACACGTAGGTCGAGAGGAAGTGGGACAGGCCGCCCTGCGGGCCGCCGTGGTGGGCGTCGCCGTGCGTCAGGCTGGGCGTCGTAGCGGTGGCGGTGCTCATGCCTCGGTCCTCCGGGTAAACGTGTTCAGTCGGCGGCGGCGCCGGCCGCGGCCTCGGGCTGCGTCGCTTCCTGCTTGGCGTACTGCTCGTCGAGCCAGCGGTTGAAGTCCTCGCGCGACTCGATCGTGATCCGGCCCTTCATCTTGTAATGGCCCCAGCCGCAGAGTTCGGCGCAGACGATGTCGTAGGAGCCGGTCTCCGTGGCCTTGAACCAGACCGGGATCTTCATGCCCGGGACGGCGTCCTGCTTGATCCGCAGGTTGGGCAGGAAGAAACTGTGGAGCACGTCCATGCTCTTGAGCTGGATGAGCACGTCCTCGTCCATCGGCACGTGGAGGTCGTTGACCAGGAACAGGTCGTCGGGCGTGCCCAGCGTGCCGTCGCGACCGGGATACCGCAGCCGCCACTCGAACTGCCGGGCCACGACCTCGACGGTCGGCGACATCCGCGGCCGGCGCATCTTCACGTCGGCCCAGGCGTTCATCTGGTAGATGGCGATGAACAGGAGCGTGGCCGCCGGGATGATCGTCCACACCAACTCGAGCGTGTGGCTCCCCTGCACATAGGTCGCCGGCCCCCGAGCCTGGGAGGCGTCGTACTTCCACATGAACCAAAAGAGGAGCAGTTCGGTGACGATGAACACCACGCCCGTGAGGGCGAGGATGAAATAAAAGAGCCCGTCGATGCTCGGGCCATGGGCGGCCACGTTCTTCGGCAGCCAGTGGTCGTAGGCTGGGGCGACCGCGAACACCGCCACGCCGAGGATCGGCACGAGGAGGAACAACAGGGCCCAGAAGATTCCGGCGATGCGGCTGTTCACGACTCGACTCCCCTGCTCCGACTAGAACCGGTCCCGTGCGACCATCGGTCGATCCACCCCGAGCTCGCCATCGAGTTCGTAGGGCAGCGAACGGACGTAGTTGACGATGTGCCAGATGTCCTCGGGCGCGATCGTGCCCTTGGCGGCCGGCATCGGCGCGCCATTGATGCCGGCGTGGATCCGGTAGTACAGGTCGAGCGGCCGGCGGCCGCCGCGGTAGATGCCGTGCCGCAGATTCCGCGGCGGGATCGTCCGCGGGGTCAGAGCGTCGCCGGCGAGCACGCCGGTGGCCCGGGAGGCCCAGGCCCGGTCCTCGGTGCCGGCCAGTTCCTTCTTCCATTCCACGATCGGCTTGTTCCAGTCGTCGTAGTCGTTCGCCTGGCCGTCGCCGAGCGCCGTGGGACCGTGGCACTTCACGCAGTTCGCCTTGTCCCCGTAGAACAGCTCGCGGCCCTTGGCGATCGACGCCGCGAGGTCGATGTCGGCCGGCATTTGCGGCACCGGAATCGCCGCGTCCGCCGCCGCCTTCCAGCGATCGGCGACCACCGCGAGCGTCTCGCCCACGAGGAACTCGCGGGTCTCCGGCAGTTTGCCCTGGTCCGCGTCGTCGAGCTCGAAAAACGCCCGCATCAGCGCCAATTCAGTCTCGCCCCGCATGGCCAGATACTTCACATACTCCGCCAGGGCGTCGACCTGCGTCTCGCTGAGCAGGGCGAACGACGGCATCGACGTGCCTGGAATCCCGTTGTGCAGGATGCGGACGAGATCGTCGTGGGTGGGCTTGTCGGCCCGCTCGGTGCTCTTGAACTTGAACACGCCCGGGCGGTAATCGCGGGGATAGGGGTTGAGGAAGGCGGCCGTGGGCCCCAGCCCGTCACCGGTGATGCCGTGGCAATGGGCGCAGTGCTCACGGTACAGGCCGTTCTTGCGGCCCACGATGTCGCTCCGCACGGGCCCCGCGGCCAGCCGCAACTTGGCGACGTCGAGGCCGGTCTCCGGCAGCACGCAGGGCCTGTCGGGCGTGCCGAACATGGCCTCGAGGATCGTGGCCACCTGCTTTTCCTGATCGGGCGTGAGCCGCTGCTTGGTGGCCTCGACGAGGTTCGCGCGAAACGAGGCCGGCGGCGTCGCGCCGCACCCGGACACGGCCAGGGCCATGCCCACGATGAAGAGCTGCGAAAGGCGGCGGATGCGGGAGTGCGTCATCGACATGGCTGCATCAGGATAAGGGTCAGGTGCCGATGGCGGAGGCGGGCACTTCCAGCGTGCCCAGATCCTTCACCTCGTTCTCCTCGAGCTTGATTTGGAACCGGCCCTTGGGCGTCCACTTGAGATCCGGCTTGGCCAGGCCGAGGGCGCCGTTGGCGCCGGTGGACCGCTCGTGCCAGACCTGGAACTCGAGCACCTCGCCCGCCGGCAGGTCCGGGATCGTGAACGAGCCGTCGGCGGCCGAGACGGCCACATAGCCGTCCTTGCGAAACACCATGTAGGCCTTCATCCACGGGTGCACGTTGCAGGTCACCATCGTGGGCATGCCGGTTTCGGCCTTCGGGGCATACACCATGCCGCCACCGGCCGGGATCAACTGATTG
>JAJTED010000127.1 GCA_021300535.1 Planctomycetaceae bacterium
TCGTCGTGCACCACCGCTCGTGCATGGATGACGGGGTGGTGTTCATGCCCGGAGTCCCCGGGTTTCCACCCGGGGCTTCTTGACGCGCTGTCTCCAAAAAGCCCCCGGCGGAAGCCGGGGGACTCCGGGTTGGAGCGGATAGCGTTTCACACTGCCGTGAATCGTCGTGCACCACCGCTCGTGCATGGATGACGGGGTGGTGTTCATGCCCGGAGTCCCCGGGTTTCCACCCGGGGCTTCTTGTGGGGCATCCCCGGGAAACCCACGAGTCGAGCCCGGTGATCCGGCGGTTTGTGTCACGGCTTCAACTGCGGCACGCCGATGGCGGCGCCGTAGGCCTTGATGAGGTCGGCCAGCGAAACCTTGTAGCTGGCCTGCAAACTCTCCTCGACGGCCGCGCCCTCCTTGATGCCCTGCACGAAGGTGGCGAACTTCTTCAGGTCGCGGGCCAGGAACTTCACCAGGCTCGAGGCGATGCCGTATTGCACGGCGTCGATGTTCTCCCGCGTGAGGAAGTCCGGGCCCAGCGTGCCGGTGCGGCGCATGAACTCGAGGGCCTCGGCCTCCTTGAGCGGCACCTGGTCGGAGCCGGGCACCACCTTCGTGCCCACCCACTCCGCGATCCCCTCGTTGAGCCAGTTCGGCAGCCGCTCCGGCGACATCCAGCGGTGGTTGAAGCCGTGGCTCGTCTCGTGGACGAGCATGTGGGCGAAGGCCGGGGCGTCGTCGCCGCGGTAGCAGGCCATGATCACGCGGCCGTCGCTGCTCTGGTGGCAGAGCCCGTGGGCACCCTGCATGCGGACCTTCATGAACCGGGCCTCGAAGGCCTGGAAGTCTTGTTCGCGGAGGAACGCGACCACCAGGCACTTGCCCTTCCACACCGGCTCGCCGCGGGGGATGCCGTACAGGTCGCAGAGGAAGTCGTGCATGGCGTCGAGGCTGGCCACGTAGGGCGCCATCTGGCCGGCCGGGATGTCGGTGGCCACGATGAACTCGTGGGTCTCGGTGACCTGGAGGTTCGGAAAGGTCTCCTTGACGGCGGCGACGAACGTCTTCAGGTTCTCCACCTCGGCGGCATGCTCCGCCGCCGAAAGGGTCGGCCAGGGGCGGACGCCCCGGTCCTGCATCCGGGCCAATGATTCGGCCACCTTCTTCTCATAGGCCTCCCTGGCCTTCTTGCCTTTCACCTGGGCCGTCCCCTTGCCCTTCACCGCCGCCTCGTGGATGGTCTCGCGACCGGCGACGATCTTCACGATGACGCCGATCGGCAGGCTGGTGACCGCCTTTTCCCCCTCCGGCCGCAGCCGGAGGAGCGCCGCCCGGCCCTCCTTCTCGACGACGTTCTCCAGCGTGGGCCGCACGAACCGCTTGCCGGTGCCGAGTTCGACGAGGTCGAGCGTCGTGCCGACATGCGGCCGGAGTTTGTCGGTGAGTTCGTCCGCGCGGGCCGCCGCGGACGGCCCTGCGGAGATGGCCGTGACCAGCACCGCCATGATTCCAGTCAGCCTTCGCATGCCGCCTCCGTCGCCTCCCGTTGTCGGCGCCGCAGTTCGGTGCTCGAGACGTCGAGGCGAAACTCCCGCTGCGACACGAAGTATGTGACGTCGCGCAGCGGCTGCGGAACGTCGAGTTGCGCTGCCTCCATGAACATGTCGCCCTGCGTGCGGCCGAACACGATCAGGCCGGCGGCCCGCGTGGCGATCGTCCGGGCGGCATCGGCGGCGGCCGCCGCCGACCCGCCGTAGTAGCGCGGGTCCGCCAGCCGCACGTAGGTGTCGGCGCCCATCACGAACGTGCTGCCGGGGAAGGTCTCCAGTTTTTCGAGGAACCGCGCGGCACGCGAGAGCCACAGCGGCCGGTCGCCAAATTGCGCCGCCCGATCGCGGATCTCCAGGTAATCGAGGGCGGGCTTGTCGACATTGCTGATCGAGAGCTCGTACTCCAACGGCCGCTCCGCGATCTCCTCGGCGATCCGGGCCATGAGCAGATGGCCCTCGTGGAGCGGATCGAACGACCCGGGAAAGATCAGCCGCCCCGTGCGGGCCGACGGCGGCTCGGCAACGCCGTCGGCCCGCACGGCGTCGCGCGTGCCCGCGAACAGTTCCTGCCAGGCCGCCGGCGGCGTGCAGCGGTCGCGGAGCACCTGCTCGCCGGGACGGAGCACGAGCGCCGGCCCGGCGGCCGCCTGCCCGCCGCCGGCCATCACCAATTCGGCCAGCAGCAGCGTCGCCGCCAGCGTCTCCTCCTCGTCACGCGAGCGGGCGGCCTTTTCCAGGACCAGTTCCGTGGTGGCCGTCGTCCGCAGCGTCTGCACCGCGACGAACAGGCGATGGTCGCCCCGCTTCGGCGTGGTGGTTCTCAGGCTCGCGGTCACGGCGGCGCCCACGGCGGCGTCGGCGGCTGCGCCGAGATCGCGGGCCCGCTGCCATGCGGCCACCGCCAGACGGCGGGCCGTGCGCGACGAGCAGTAGGCCTCCTGCGGCCCGCCGAGCAGCCGGTCGATCGCCGCGCGGGCGTAGGGCACCAGTCCCTCCAGGAGCACGCTGCTGGCGCCGGGCGTGCTCGCCAGGTGCGCGATGCCGCGGGTGCCTCCGCCGGTGGCGACGAGCACGACCTGGGCGGCGGTCTTTTTCAGGCCGGCGATCGTCTCTGCCGCGTCGGGAAGGTGCATGGCTGGAGACCGATCGGTCGGGAGGCAGTGCGACAAACATCCGTCCGCTGCCGGAGACGGCCCGCTGCACCGGCGATCGGCCAACGCCCGGGGCGATGGCTTCTGCAATCACCCGAATCCGCGAACTCCACCGCTTCCGACCCACGTTCATGATACCGACCGGCAACCCCGCCGGCGCGGCCGCTTGTGCCCCGCATGCCTGGTCGCCACACTGTGGGCCCGCCCGGCGGCGGCATGGAGACGAGCGGATGCGGGCGGCGATCATCGGTATCGGGGCCATCGCGGGCATGCACGCCCGGGCGCTGCGCGACATCCCGGGCGTCGAGCTCGTGGCCGCCTGCTGCCGCACGGAGGCGAAGGGCCAGGCGTTCGCCGCGGAGTTCGGCTGTCGCTGGCACGGCGACGCGGCCCGCATGCTCCGCCGCGAGAAGCCCGACTTCGTCACCGTGGCGACGCCCTCGGGCGCCCACCTGCCGGCGGTGCTCGCGGCCGCCCGCCGCGGCGTCCACGTGATCTGCGAGAAGCCGCTGGAGATCTCGCTGCAGCGGATCGACCGCATGATCGCCGCCTGCGACAAGGCGGGCGTCACGCTCGGGGCGATCTTCCCGCAGCGGTTCAACCCCGTCATTCGCACGGTGCACGAGGCGGCGGCCGCGGGGCGGTTCGGGCCGCTCGCTCTGGCGACCAGCTCCGTGCCCTGGTGGCGGGACGACGCCTACTACGGCCCGGGCCGCTGGCAGGGCACCAAGGCGCTCGACGGCGGCGGCGCCCTCATGAACCAGTCGATTCATGGCGTCGATGCCCTGCAGTGGATCGTCGGCGCCACGATGCCCGACCTCGCCGCGGGCGAGAATCCCGTGGAGAGCGTCGTCGCGCTGACGGCCGTGCGGGCCCACGACGCGACGCGGCTGGAGGTGGAGGACACGTGCGTCGCCATCCTCCGGTTCCGCAACGGCGCCCTCGGGCAACTTCTGGCGGCCACGAGCCTGTTTCCGGGGCAGATGCGCCGGTTTCTCTTCGGGGGCCGGGCGGGCACGGCCGAGATCCTGGAAGAGCAGCTCGTCACCTGGCAGTTCCGGGAGCCGGCGGCGGACGACGACGCGATTCGCAGCCGGCTCGGCACCGCGAGCGGCACCTCGGGCGGTGCCGCCGATCCGCTGGCGATCAACTACACCTGCCACACCCGCAACTTCGAGGAGTTTCTCGCCGCCATCCGGGACGGCCGCCGTCCGCCGCTCGACGGGATCGAAGGCCGCAAGGCGGTGGCGATCATCGAGGCCTGCTATAAGTCGGCCCGCACCGGGCGGCCGGTGAAGGTCGCCGGAGCCGGACCAGGAACGCCCGCATGAACAACCCGCTGCGCTACGCCATCTGCAACGAGACCTTCGAGGGCTGGCCGCTGGCGAAGGCCTGCGATTTCGCGGCGGCGTGCGGCTACACGGGCCTGGAGGTGGCGCCGTTCACGCTCGCCCCGCTGGCCTCCGACGTCTCGGCCGCCCAACGCGGCGAGATCCGGCGCACGATCGCCCGCGCCGGGCTCGATTGCGTGGGCCTGCACTGGCTCTTGGCGAAGACCGAGGGCTTTCATGTCGCCCATCCGGATGCGACCGTGCGCGGCCGCACGGTCGACTACCTCGGCGACCTCGCCCGGCTGTGCCACGACCTCGGCGGCCGCGTGCTCGTCTTCGGTTCGCCGAAGCAGCGGAGCCTGCTGCCGGGCGTGACGGCCGAGCAGGCCCTCGGCCACATCCACGAGGTGTTCGCGCGGCTCGTGCCGGTGCTGGAGACGACCGACACGGTCGTGGCTCTCGAACCGCTCGCCCCGGTGGAGACCGACGTGCTCACGACCGCCGCGGAAACCTGCCGACTGATCGAGCGGATCGGCTCGCCGCACGTGCGGCTGCACCTCGACGTGAAGGCGATGGCGAGCGAGGCCGAGACGATCCCCGAGATCATCCTGGCCAGCGCCCGGCACCTGGAGCACTTCCACGCCAACGACCCGAATCTCCAGGGGCCCGGCTTCGGGGCCGTGGATTTCACGCCGATCTTCACCGCCCTCGACGAGGTCCGCTACTCCGGCTGGGTGAGCGTGGAGGTTTTCGACTATGCTCCCGGCCCCGAGCGACTCGCCCGGGAGAGCATCGACTACATGCGGCGGATCGAGGCCGCGCTGGGCTGACGGACGCTCGAGGAGGAGCCATGGGCGAATTGCCGCACTTCACGACACACGCATCCTCCGCCGGGCCCGCCGACGGGCCCTGGTGGCGCGGCATGACCCGCTACCACTGGTTCGTGCTCGTGGTCGCCGCGCTCGGCTGGCTGTTCGACTGTCTCGACCAGCAGCTCTTCACCCTCGCCCGCAAGCCGGCGATGCAGTCGCTCGTCGTGGAGGCGGGGCTCGACCCGGCCACGCTGACGATTGAGCAGAAGCGGGAGATCGATGCCCGCGTCGATTTTTACGGCGGCCTGTCGACCTGCATCTTCATGCTCGGCTGGGCGACCGGCGGGCTGATCTTCGGCGTGATCGGCGACCGGTTCGGCCGGGCGAAGACGATGATGATCACGATCATCATCTACTCGGTCTGTACGGGGCTGTCGGCGCTCTCGCAGGGGTTCTGGGATTTCGCCTTCTACCGTTTCATCACGGGGCTTGGCGTCGGCGGCGAGTTCGCCGTCGGTGTGGCCCTCGTGGCCGAGGTGATGCCGGATCGGGCCCGGCCCCACGCCCTCGGCCTGCTCCAGGCGCTCTCGACCGTGGGCAACTTCACCGCGGCGGTCATCGGCATCAGCCTCGGGCAGGCCCAGCTGCACATGGGGGCGAAGCTCTTCGGCTGGGAGCCGTGGCGGTGGAAGTTCGTCATCGGCGCCCTGCCGGCGGTGCTGGCCCTGGTCATCCGCGCGGGGCTCAAGGAGCCGGAGAAGTGGCGGGAGATGCAGGCCCGCGCCGCCGCCACCGGCGAGAAGCTCGGCGGCTACGGCCCGCTGTTCTCCGATCCGCGGTGGCGGAAGAACGCGATCCTCGGCATGCTGCTGGCCTGCGCGGGCGTGATCGGCCTGTGGGGGATCGGCTTCTTCACGCCCGACCTGGTGCGGAGCGTGTTCCAGAAGGCCTACCGGGCCGAGGGGCTGTCGGAGCAGGAGATCGCCGGCCGGCTCACGATCTGGCCCGCTGTGGCGATGATGATGATCCAGGTGGGGGCCTTCGTGAGCATGATGCTCACCGCCCGGATCTGCCAGCGGATCGGCCGCAAGTCGTTCTTCGCCATCGCCTTCACGCTGGCGATGCTGTCCACGGCCTTCGTGTTCCGCTACCTCGACGAGCCGTCCGACATCTGGTGGATGCTGCCGATCATGGGCTTCTGCCAGCTGTCGGTGTTCGCCGGCTACGCCATCTATTTCCCCGAGCTCTTCCCCACGCGGCTGCGGAGCACGGGGACGAGCTTCTGCTACAACGTCGGCCGGTTCGTGGCGGCCGGCGGGCCGTTCCTGCTCGGGCTGCTGACGAGTTCGGTCTACAAGGGCATCGAGAGCCCGGGCTGGATGGCGGAGCCGATGCGGCCGGCGGGCATCACGATGTGCGCCGCGTTTCTCCTCGGCCTGGCCGTGCTGCCGTTCCTCCCCGAGACGAAGGGCCGGCCCCTGCCGGAATAGCGGCGGGTGACCGTACGTGGCGGCCGGTCACCGTCCGGGGGCGTGCAGGCGCCGCGGGGTCGGCCTAGAATCGGGACACCGTCGATCGCGGCGGGATCGGGATCATCACACGCAAGGGGACTCCAGGCATGCGTTGGGAAGGCAGGCGGCAGAGCGAGAACGTCGAGGATCGGCGGAGCACCGGGCAGCAGGTGCTCGTGGGGGGCGGCCTGCTCACGCTCCTGTTCATGATCGTGATGATGTTCCTCGGTGCCGACCCGATGCAGATGATGCAGATGGCCCCCGAGATGATGGCGCCCCAGCCCCAGCAGCAGCAGGGGGGCAAGCCCGTCGACGACGAGATGGGCAAGTTCATCAAGACCGTGGTGGCCGACAACGAGGACGTCTGGTCGCAGCTGTTCCCCAAGGTGTTCGGCCGGCGGTTCGCCCCGCCGAAGCTCGTGATGTTCACGCGGCAGGTCCGCAGCGGCTGCGGCATCGCCGACGCGGGTGCCGGGCCCTTCTACTGCCCGCTCGACAAGACGGTGTACATCGACCCGGTGTTCTACGAGGAGCTGAAGCGGCGGTTCGGCGCCCCGGGCGACTTCGCCCAGGCCTACGTGATCGCCCATGAGATCGGCCACCATGTCCAGAACCAGCTCGGGATCAGCAACAAGGTGCAATCGATGCGGGCCCGGCTCTCCGAGCGGGAATACAACAAGCTCTCCGTCCGCATGGAGCTGCAGGCCGACTTCCTCGCCGGCGTGTGGGCCCATCACATGGCCCGTTACGCCGGCATCCTCGACGAGGAGGACATCCGCGAGGCGGTCAACGCCGCCCAGGCGATCGGCGACGACCGGATCCAGAAGCAGGCCCAGGGCTACGTGGTGCCCGAGGCGTTCACGCACGGGTCCAGTGAGCAGCGGGTGCGGTGGTTCCTGTACGGCTTGAAGACGGGCAACCCCGACCTCATGGACCGGGCCTTCCAGGTGGACAAGTCGTGTGGCATGGACGGCGGGGTGGCGTTCATGCCCGGAGTCCCCGGGTTTCCACCCGGGGCTTCTTGGCGCGCTGCCCACAAAAAGCCCCCGGCGGAAGCCGGGGGACACCGGGTGGCCTGTCTGCCCGGGTGCCATGCGATGCCGGTTTGAAGTGCGGAAGCGCGGGGCGTCGTGGGGCATGGACGGTGGGGTGGCATTCATGCCCGGAGTCCCCGGGTTTCCACCCGGGGCTTCTTGGCGCGCTGCCCACAAAAAGCCCCCGGCGGAAGCCGGGGGGCACCGGGTGGCCTGTCTGCCCGGGTGCCATGCGATGCCGGTTTGAAGTGCGGAAGCGCGGGGCGTCGTGGGGCATGGACGGCGAGGTGGCGTTCATGCCCGGAGTCCCCGGGTTTCCACCCGGGGCTTCTTGGAGCCGGGGATTCCCCGATCAACGGGCGGTCAAAACGTGATCTGGAATTGCGTCTGGATCGCGGTGCCCGTGTATCCGGCGCGGTACGGATAGAGGATGTTCTGGGCCGGGTTGCGGTTCATGTACAGCGCCTCGAGCGTGAACCGC
>JAJTED010000019.1 GCA_021300535.1 Planctomycetaceae bacterium
CACCGGCACGCCCGGAAAGGCCTCGCGCGACCGCTGGCAGTAGGCGAGCGTGGCCCGGTCGGGACGGCGGCCGATCGCGCCGTCGGGCGAGTAGGCGTCGTCGTTGCGGACCTTGCGGTTGGCCGTGTAGTGGTTGATCATCGAGTCCATGTTGCCGGCGGAGACGGCGAAGCAGAGCCGCGGCCGGCCGAACTGCCGCCAGGGCTCGCAGCTCGCCCAGTCGGGCTGGGCGAGCACGGCCACGCGGAAGCCCGCCGCTTCCAGGAGCCGGGCGATCAGGCCGTTGGCGAAACTCGGGTGATCGACGTAGGCGTCGCCGCTGACGAGGACGACATCGACGGCGTCCCAGCCCCGAGCCTCCATCTCCGTCCGTGACGTCGGCAGCGGCTGGAGGCCGCAGCGCGAGCGGTCGAGGCCCAGGGGCGGCCCACCCGCTCCCGCGGTCGGGGCGGCATCGAGGATCGGCAGCACGGGCAGGGACATGGGGCCGGGAAGCGAGGCGAGGCCGGGGGAGACTCGGGAAGTCTACCCCGCTTCCGCGGGCCGGGGGTTGGCCGTTCCTGGCTGCGGCGACCGCTGACCATGGCACCCTTCGGCCACGCCGTCGGGGGCAAGGGCAGGGAAGGCTTTTTCCCCGGGCAATGAGTAGGCTAACGGACGGGAGTTCGACCACCATGCGAGTCAGGGAAGCAGTCCACGGCACGGCCGCGGTTCGCAGCGGACTGCTCGTCGGCAGCCTGTTCGCGGCAGCCTCGGGCGTCGCCGCCGCCCCGTCGCCTGCAGAGGTCGCCGCCTGGATCGCGCAGCTCGGCTCGCCGCAGTATGCCCAGCGTGAGGCTGCCGCCAAGAATCTGGCGACAGTGGGCAGGCCGGCACTCCCGGCCCTCGGCGACGCCATCGCGGCTGGTGACCTCGAGGTGGCCAGCCGGGGAGTGGAGATCGTGCGCGGCATGATGATGGCCGAGGACGAGGCCCTCGCCGCCGCGGCCGAGCGGCTCTTGGAGCAGGTCGCGACTTCCGACGCCTCCGCCGTGGGCCGGCTCGCGGAGGCGACGCTCGAGTTTCACCAGGCGGGCATGGCGGCCGCGGCACGCGAGCGGCTGGAGTCGTTGGGAGCGGTGTTTCGGGAGCGGCTCTTCGCCGCCGGCGGGCCGGGTGTGGAGATCGAGTTTGGCGCCGGATGGCGGGGCGGGCCTGAGGACTGGCAGCTTCTGCCGCGGCTGCGGGGCGTGGCGTGCGTGAGCGTGCACGGCGTGCCGCTCGACGCCGATGCCATCGGCACGCTGGGCCGCCTGCCGGGCGTGCTGCGGATCGATCTCTTCGGGACCGCCGCGCCGGACACGGCCGTGGCGGCGCTCATCGCCCGTCTGCCCGACACGCTCGTGGATGTGCGCAAGGGGGGGAAACTCGGCGTCAGTTCGATCGTCCAGGCCGGTCCGTGCCACCTGTCGGCCGTGCAGCCTGGCTCCGCCGCCGACAAGGCGGGCCTGCGGGTCGGCGACGTGATCGTGGCGGCGGCCGGTGAACCGGTAGCGAACTTCGAGGCGTTGACGAAGCGGCTCGCTGCCTTCGGGCCGGGCGAGGCGGTGCGCCTGGAGGTGCGGCGGGAGGGCGGTGACGCCGTGGCCGAGCAGTTCGTGTGCACCGTCCGGCTGGATGCCTGGTAGGGTGACGGGTATCGTGTGGCCGCTTCGCGACCGCCCCGGAGAGACCTGCCCATGACCGACAATCCCGCCGACGAGATCGTGGACGTGCGCTGGCACGCCCATGCGGTGAGTCGGGAGGACCGGGAGCGGGCCGCCGGTCACAAGGGCTGTGTGCTCTGGTTCACGGGGCTCTCGGGCTGCGGCAAGAGCACGCTGGCCAATGCCGTGGACCGGCGGCTCCATGCCCGCGGCCTGCGCAGCTTCGTGCTCGACGGCGACAACGTCCGCCTCGGGCTCAACGCCGCTCCGCCGCTCCTGCGCGACCGCTATGGTGCGGAGGCCGCCGCCCGTTTCGGCCTCGGCTTCGGGCCCGCCGACCGGGCCGAGAACATCCGCCGCATCGGCGCGGTCGCCGATCTGTTCGCCCAGGCGGGCATCATCGTCCTCACGGCCTTCATCAGCCCCTACCGCCGGGATCGCGATGCCGTGCGGGCAACGCTGCAGCCGGGTGACTTCGTCGAGATCTCCGTGCGGGCGCCGCTGGAGGTCTGCGAAAGCCGCGACCCGAAGGGGCTCTACAAGAAGGCCCGGGCCGGTGAGATCAAGGGCTTCACGGGCATCGACGATCCTTACGAGGAGCCGCTCCAGCCGGAGATCGTGATCGACTCCACGACGCGGTCACCCGACGCGCTCGCCGCGGACGTCATCGGCTGGCTGGAGCGGGCCGGCAAGATTCCACCGGGCTGAACCCGCCGGCGGGTCAGTGCTTCTGGATCCACCAGTGGTTCTGCTTCATGTCCTTCGCCGGACACTTGACGAACCGCGGGGGATTGTCGCCCTGGTATTGCTGGTGGCAGAAGTTGCACTCCCAGAGTTTGGCGGCCGCCAGGGTGACCCCGGCGCAGCAGCCGACCGCGAGCACGGTCAGGGAAGCGATGGACAGGGCCCGCACAAAACGCCGCCGCTGCATGGGATGATCTCTGCGCGAGGGGTCGCTGGTAAAACCGCGGGAGATGCCCCTGGAATCCCCCGAACGGGGATCATCCTACGGGTGGGTGCGGGGGGCGGTCAACCGCGCGGCCGACGTATGCCATGTGCGGACTGGCATCGACGCTGGTTGGCGGGGCCGGCTCGGGGTTGCCCCTGCCACGTCGCCGGACGTTCGCTACGGCCACGACCAATCCGCCGGTGGCGGATCGGTGCCCGGCCTGCACTCTCTCGGAGGCGTCTGCGCTCCGGGATCCATGCCTGCGCTGGCCGCCTACGCCGGCTCCTGTGGCAGGGGCAACCCCGAGCTGAGTCACGTTCCACGGCACGCAGCGGCCGTGTGCAGTGCAGCGCGCTGTGGCGGTGGATCGGGCTCCGTGGCCTTGAAGCCCGAGGCGTGAGCCGAGGGAATGCGGATGGCTGTCGGAGCAGCGGCGCGGATTCCCTCACCTTACGGTTCGGGCTTCCCAGCAGTGGTGGGTGTCACCAACGTGCGCGCCTCGCGCGCCGCTCCAGGGGTGCACGCAGCGGCCGCAGGCCGCGCCGCGTGCCGCGCCCCAACGCGGCAGTTCGAAGCTTCGTCGAACTGCCGCGAGCCGCAGCGGAGCTGCGGCCACGGTCGCCCGGAGGTGCGACCGCCTGCCCGGCTGGTCGCACCTTGGCTGCGACCACGCCGGGCCAAGCCTGCGGGGGGCTGTTTGTCGCGCCGGCGCATCCCTTCGGGCCTGCTTCGGCTTAGGCGAGGCTCGCCTGGAGGGGGAGCCATCGCCCGGCTCTTGATGGGCCGCCCTCCAGGCGGCCACCGTTCGAGGAAGTGCCATCATGGAGCCATGCCGCCGCTCCGCGGCGGCCACGGTCGCCCGGAGGTGCGACCGCCTGCCCGGCTGGTCGCACCTTGGCTGCGACCACGCCGGGCCAAGCCTGCGGGGGCCATGGATGGCCCCGCCGCCTTGGCCTCGATCTGGCGGATCCGCTCGCGGGTCACCTTGAAGATGTGTCCCACCTCCTCGAGCGTGTAGCTATAGCCGTCGCCGAGGCCGTAACGGAGCTTGATGATCTCGCGTTCGCGGTAGGAGAGGCTCTTGAGCACCTTGGCGATGCGGTTGCGGAGCATCTCCTGGGCGGCGCCCACGGCGGGATTCTCGGCGCCGGTGTCGGGGAGCAGGTCGCCGAAGTGGCTGTCCTCGCTGTTGCCCACCGGCCGATCGAGGCTGATCGGATAGCGGCTCATCGCCGTCACCCGCCGCGTTTCGTCGATCGGCGTGCCGGCCCGGGCGGCAATCTCCTCGATCGTCGGTTCGCGGCCGTATTCCTGCAGCAGCTGGCGGGCCACGTTTCGCACCCGGCTCATGGTCTCCACCATGTGGACGGGGATGCGGATCGTGCGGCTCTGGTCGGCCACGGCACGCGTGATCGCCTGCCGGATCCACCACGTGGCATAGGTGCAGAACTTGAAGCCCCGCCGGTACTCGAACTTGTCCACCGCCCGCATCAGACCGGCGTTGCCCTCCTGGATCAGGTCGAGGAAGGAGAGGCCGCGATTGCGATACTTCTTCGCGATCGAAACCACGAGCCGGAGGTTGCCCTCGGAGAGACCCCGCTTCGCCTGCTGATACTTGGCGAAGATGCCCCGGATCTCGTCGACCCGGCGCTTCAGGCTGCGAGGAGTCTCCTGGCACGCCTTGAGGATCGTGCGATACTCCTCCACCAGCTTCTGCCGGCCCGACGGGGGCTGCTTCGACTTCTTGTGGGCGTCGATCTTCGCCTTGAGCTCCCGGATGCGGGCGACGAACTTCTCGAGCTGCGGGATCATGGCCTCGATCCGCTGCGTCCGCAGGCCGAGTTCCTCGATCAGTCGCACACAGCGCCGCCGCCGCCGGCCCAGCCGGGCCCAGGCCTCGCGCCGCTCGGCCATCCGCCGCTTCTTGGACAAAGCGATCCGGTAGTCAGCCTTGTTCTGCTTGATGAGGACGTCGAGTGTCTTCAGGTTGTGGGGCAGACGGCCGAGGATTTGGTCCTTCTCCAGCCGGTCCGTCACCGAGACCTGCACCGTGCGGTCGAAGGGCAGTTCGCCGCGATGCACCCGCGACAGCACGCGGAAGGCCTGCTGACAGACGTACTCGCACTCGAGCAACTTGGCCCGGAACTGCGCACGGGTGGTCTCGATCTGCCGGGCGAGATGGATCTCTTGGGCCCGGGTGAGCAGCGGGATCTCGCCCATCTGCGTGAGGTACATGCGGACGGGATCGTCCGACCAGTTCTCGACCTGCTCGGTGAGGACCTCTTCGGCATCGCCCGCCGCGTCGATCTCCGCCTCCGCCTCGATGTCTCCCTCGGCCAGGACGGGGGCGTCGGCATCGTCGACGAGAAGTTCCGCGTCCGCCTCCTCGGCGTCGACGACCTTCTCGGTCAGTTCCTCGACCTCCTGGGGATTGGAGACAACGTCGTCTTCGATTTCATCGAGCAGCGAGTCGTACAAGGCATGGCTCCTTCATGAATCCTTCCAGGAACGGATCAACGGGCGACGTCGTGTCGGACCGCGGGGCACCGGATGCTCCGTTGCATCATTCGTAGTGCCGACAGTGTGATTCAAGGGGCGGGCAAGTCCAGCCTGCAGTTCCGGCCTGCGCCGCCCAGCTCGAGGCAGTTTTTTGTCGGGGCTCGCGGGGCTGCGGCCGACGATTGTCAAGACCGAGCCGGCGGTCGCGCGACGAGGCCTGCGGGGGGCTGGGCAAACCGGGCAAAGGATAGCGGTTTGTTGCCGGCATTGCGAGTGGTTCCGGAGGGCTCAAGATTATGTCGCTGTGCCCTGCGGGAGGCCAGCTTTTTTTTGGGTGAAAACCAGTTTTTGACCGGTTGTCGGCGCCCGAATGGTAAAAGAATCCGGCCGGAGAATGTCTGCGGCCCCGCCGGCCACAGTCCGGCACCCGAAGCTCGGAGTGCCGGGGCGGTGGTGTCGGACCCGGATCACGATTGTCATGAAAAACCACGACGATAAGCGGGGAACAAAGAGTTACCTGCTCACCTGCGGGTGCTCCGCGGCGCTGACGGTGGGCCCGGGGCAGGCCGGTGGAGTCGTCACCTGCCCGCGGTGCGGCGCGTCGCTGCCGGTGCCGCGGCTCGGCGAACTGGCTCGTCTGCCGGCCGCGGCGCCCGCGGCGGGAGTGCCCGCCGCTTCTTGGACGGCGGCGCACGGCTGCGTCCTGGGTGGAATCCTGGTGGCCTTGCTGGCCGTGTGTGCGGCTGCCTATCTCAGCATGGCTCCGCGGCCGGTCGTCGACGATGCCATGATCCGTGCCGGAGTCGCCGCGGCCTCGACAAGCGACATCTACAAGGCGTGGCAGGCGTTGGCCCGATCGGGAGTGTCGCGGCCGATCATGGCGGATGAGGAGCGGATTCAGCAGGTGGCCCGTTCCGCGCGGGCGGTGGCCACGGTCCTCTGGACGGTGGCGGCGGTCGGTGCGGCCGTGGCGATCGGCGGCGGGATCGCCATGGCCGGAGAGAGGAAGCCGGCGTCATGAAGGCGGCCTTCATCACCGAGACCGGTCCGCCCGGCGTCATCCGCCACGGCGACCTGCCCGATCCGGTGCCCGGACCGCGGGAGGTGCTCGTGCGGGTGCGGGCCTGCGCGATCAACCCCATCGACACCTACATTCGCTCGGGGGTGGTCGCCATGTCGCTGCCGGCGCCCTTCATCGTCGGCTGCGACCTCGCCGGAGACGTCGTGGCCGTCGGGGCCGACGTCGCTGCGCTGCGGCCCGGCATGCGAGTCTGGGGCTCCAATCAGGGCCTGCTCGGCCGCCAGGGCACGTTCGCCGAACTGGCCGCCGTCGATGAGCGGTGGCTCTATCCCACGCCCGACGGCGTTGCCGATCGCGACGCGGCCGCGGCCGCGCTCGTCTCGATCACGGCCCACCTGGGGCTGGTGAGCCATGCGGCCCTCGGTGCCGGTGAGACGCTGTTCGTCAACGGCGGGTCGGGGGGCGTGGGCACCGCCGTCGTGCAGATCGCCCGCGCCCTCGGCGCTCGCGTGCTGGCGACGGCGGGCACCGAGGCGAAGCGGGCGGCGCTGCTGCGACTCGGTGCCGCGGCCGTCTTCGACTACCGCCGTGACGATCTCGTGGCAGCCGTGCGGGCGGCGGCGCCGGAGGGCGTGAACGTCTACTGGGAGACGCAGCGGGAGCCCGCCTTCGACCAGGCGGTGGCCATGCTCGGCGATCGCGGGCGGATGGTGGTCATGGCCGGTCGTGACGCCCGCCCGCCGTTTCCGGTGGGGCCGTTCTACGTGAAGGGCTGCAGCCTGCACGGCTTCGCGATGTTCAAGGCCGACTGCCACGAGCAGGCGGCGGCCGCCGCCGACATCAACCGCTGGCTGGCCGCCGGAAAATTGCGGGTGCCGATCGACCGCGTGCTGCCGCTGGCCGCGACGGCGGAGGGGCATGCTCTCCAGGAGGCCAACACCATTTCCCGCACGGGGGTGTTGGCGGGCAAGATCGTGGTCGAGCCATGATTGCAAGTCGGCCCACGGCCTGCATCCTCATGGCCGCGACGCTGACGCTGGCCGCGTGGTCGGCGGTCTGGGCGGCGGCTCCGCGGTCGCCGGGCGTGCGGACGGGAATCTTCGGCCTCGAAGCGCAGGGCAATCGGTTCGTCTACGTCTTCGACCGTTCGGCCAGCATGGGCGAGCCGGACGGCAGGCCCCTGGCGGTCGCCAAGCAGGAACTGCTGGCGAGCCTCGATGCCCTCGGGGAGAACCAGCAGTTTCATGTCATCTTCTACAACGAGCGGCCCGTGGTGTTCGCACCGGCCGCGGGCCGGGGGCGACCGATCTTCGCCAGCGACGAGAACCGACAGGCGGCGCGGCGGTTCGTCGCGGGAATTGCCGCCGCCGGCGGCACGCGACACTACGAGGCCCTCGCCGCGGCGATCAGGCTCGCGCCGGACACGATCTTCGTGCTCACCGACGCCACGGCCGCAGACGATCTGGCCGAGGACGAGCTCGAATGGCTGACGCGGGCCGCGGGGGCGACGCGGATCATGGTCGTGCAGTTTGGCGGCGACGATCGCCGCTCACCACGCTTGGCCCGCCTCGCTGCGGCGACCGGCGGAACCTACAAGGCGGTTGCGGCGCCGTGAACCGCCGGCGTGCCGGTCACGGCTGGTAGCTAGGGTCGTCGGTCGCGACCGCCTCGTCGAAGCGGTCTGCGGTGTCGCGCGGCTGCCGACCGCCGCCGGTCATGGCGTCGATGCCGGCCGCGAGTTTCGGGAACATCGCTCCGAGGCCGCGCGGGCCGGTGGTCGTCGCCTGGCGGGTGCTGGGCGGTGTGGGCTGCCGCCGCGGCTGGACGGGCTGCTGCTGGCGACTCTGCGGCGCCGGCTGCGGTCGCGTTGTGGGGCGGGCCTGCTGGGCCGAGCGCTGCTGGGCCGTCGGCTTCGGCTTGGACTGGGCCGTGGCACTCTGGCGGACGGGCGGCAGGTTGGCCACGTCGGGCTGCTGGGGAGCGGTCGGCGGCTGCGCGGCCGGCGGCTCGGCGAAGCCGGCATCGGCCTGCAACGCGATCCGCTCGGGAACGACGAGGTAGCGGGTGATGCCGTCGCGGGGCTTGCGGGCCGGCGCGTCGGCGACAGGAGTGGCCGCCATGGGTTCGACGGCGGGCGCGGCCGTGCCATTGGCCGGCGTCGTGACGGACTGGGCTGCCACCACCGACTCGATGCCCGCGTCTGCCGGCGGCGGCGTGTCGGCGGGCGTCGGCTCGCCCGGCAGCGGCTCAGCGACCGTGGGCTCGCCGCTCGCGGCGACGGGCAGCGACGGCGGGTCATCAGCAACGGGGGGCGATTCAACCGGCACGGCGATCGGCTCCACGGAGACCGGCACCGACTCCGCGTCCACCGCCGTGGCCGAGACGGCCACCCGTGCCGCGGTCGAGTCGACCGGCGTGCCGGTCGCCGGTGTCGTGACGACGTCGGCCGGAGGGGACGGCGGCGGGGCCACGTCGGGCGAGGTGGCCTGCGGCGGGGCGACGATGGCCGGATGGTCCATGGCGACCGGGGCCGGCGCAGCGGGCGGAGTCGAGCCTGGCATGGCCGCGGGTGCAGGTGTCCAGAGGTCCGCCTCCACCGGCCTGGCGACCGGCGCCGCTGGCGTCGGAAGCGTGAATGTCGTGTCCGTCAGCGGGGCGTCGGTGTGGGCCATCTGGCCGGCCCGCATCAGTTGCACGGTGAGCAGCGGCTGGCCTTCGCGGAGCGGATGCCGCAGCACACAGCCCTCGAAAGAATCCTCGGCCCGCAACGCCGTCAGCGGCAGCATCGCCTTCGGCCAGTCGCGCAGGGCCACGTCCCAAATCGTGATCGGCGATCCTTGCGGCAGCGATCGCAGCGCCACGAAGATCGGCTCGCTCTCGACCTGGGGTTTCTTTTGCGCGAGATGGACGTCGAGCGCCTGGTTGATGCCCACGGCCGCCGCTGCACCCGCGACGAACGCCGCCAGGAACACGGTGAGACCCTTGGGGCGGTGCCGCTTGGACTGCGGTGCTGCGGTGGACGCTTGGTGCATGGGTCGATCCCTGGCCGGCTTGTGGTCCGCCCGGAAGCGACGGCACCACGAAGAGGAATCGGCACATCCGGCCGACCATGTCCGCCGCGGTCGCGGCGCCGGGAACCGCTTGCCGCGCCCCCGCAGATTGCCGCAGGCGCATCGATCCGCCGGCCGGCAGGTTTTCACCAGTTTGCCCGGACGCCCGGTGCCGGATCAGCGAATCTCGAGCACGTCAGCCTCATCGCCGGTGGCCGTCGATGTGGTGGCGTCGAACATCGGATCGACGGCCGGCCCGAGGGGCCGGATCGCCAGCAGGCGGAGCGTCGAGCGGTTGCCGCCCTGGTCGCGGAGCAACGCGTCGCCGAGCGTCGCTCCCTTCTCATCGGCGCAGCCCACGACGAGCAGCCCGCCCGCCCGCAGCTCGACGCCCAGCGCCAAGTCGTCCCGGCGATGCCGGCGCTGACCGGCCTCCATGCGGAACATCCCGTCCTCCCCGACCCACGACCGTTCCAGGGGGCCGTGCTTGATCTCCGGCACGAGTTCGATCCGCACGCGGCCGTCCGCCGCAGGCCGCACCTTCAACTCGAACAGGCCGGTGGCATCGCGGAACGTGCCGCCACGCACCTGCCCGTCTCCCGTCTCCAGGAGGACCAGGTCCGCGATGCCGGTGGCCGCGAGGATCTCGCTGCGGCGGCCGGGCAGGAGCCGCAGCAGTCGGTGGGTGAGCGGCGACTCGGCCGCCGCCACGTCGGACGTGGTCGCCGGTGCGGCTCGGCCGGGCAGGATCCGCTCCGCGAGGTGCGGCGGAAGATCACCGGTCACGATGCCGACACGGAGCCCGTTGGCAGCCAGCCGCCGGCGCAGGGCGTCGTCGATGGCCTGCTCGTCGACCTCCTGCCACAGTTCCTCGCGGCAGGCGGCATCGTGCTCCTCGAACCGGGCGAAGATGAGTTCGACCGGGATCGTCCGCGGCGCCGGCTTGGCCGCCGCGGTGTCGGTGCCGACCGGCGCCGGGCCGGCATCACGCGGCGCGGTCAGCGACAGGCAGCCTGGCGTGCAGGCCAGCAGGCAGAGGCAGGCCCACGGTGCCAGCGAGCGGATCGAACCGGGCCGTCCGGTTCGTCCGTGGGGCGGAGATACTCGCCCCCAGATAAGTCTTGGATGGACCGCGCCGCGCATGGGACGAACCGCCGGGGCCGGGAGGGGGCGGAGATTCAAGGGGCCCGAGGCCGGCGCGTCAACAGAGGTTATGACACGGCTTTCACGGCATTGACGAACATGGCCAGCCCCGCGCCGGCGGCCGCTGGATCGAGCCGGCCCGCCCAGGCGGGGTGCTGCGTCGCGTCCACGAACCGCTCGGGGTGCGGCATGAGCCCGAGCACGCGGCCGCTCGAGTCGCAGGCCCCGGCCACGTCGCCCTCGGCGCCGTTGGGATTGGATGGAGTGCCATCCGCGCCGACCGCGTAGCGGAGGACGAGCTGGCCGGCCGCGTCGAGGGCCGTGAAGTCGGCCGGCGAGCGGGCTACGAACCGGCCCTCCCCATGAGCGATGGGCAGTTCGAACCGGCCGAGGCCCTGGAGGAAGACGCAGTTGCCGGGAATCGCCCGCAGGCTCACCCAGCGATCAACAAATCGGCCCGAGCGGTTATGCGCCAGCGATGCCAGCGGGGCACCGGTCGCGGCGTCGGCGAGCAGCAGGCCGGTCTGGAGGAGCACCTGGAAGCCGTTGCAGATGCCGAGCACGAGGCCGCCGCGATCGCGGAACCGCACGAGCGCGTCGGCCAGCCGGGTGCGAATCTCGAGGGCGAAGATCCGGCCGCTGGCGATGTCGTCTCCGTAGGAGAAGCCGCCGGGGATGCAGAGGATCTGGAAGTCGTCGGCCGCCGCCGGTTTCTCGGCGAGCGCCCGGACGTGCATCCGACGGGCCAGGCCGCCGGCCCGCTCGAAGGCGAAGGCCGTCTCGTGGTCGCAGTTGGTGCCGGGGGCACGGAGGACGAGGGCGCGGGGCGCGAGCATGTCAGGTCTCCTCTCTCCGCCAGGCGCGGGCGAGGCGGTCGATCGCGATCCGCTCCACGCCGCCGCCGCCGCCGGCGATCTCCAGTTCGGGCGTCTCCACGACTGAGCCGATCCAGGCCCAGGGCACCGCGCCGAGCGTCCGCGCGAACGCCTCGGCATGCTCGGGCCGCACCTCGCAGATGAAGCGGCCCGGCGTCTCGGCAAAGGCGACGGCATGGTCGTGGCCGGCCGTGTCGGTAACGCATGGCACCGCCGCGAGTTCGAGCCGGGCGCCCGCCTGACCGGCGATCGCCATCTCGGCCACGGCCACGGCCAGACCGCCATCGGAGCAGTCGTGGCAGGATTGCAGGAGCCCCGCGCGGCCGGCGGCGGCCACGGCGCGGCAGGCGGACCGACAGGCCTCGACATCGACGGTGGGCAGGCGGCCGCCGCTGACATGACCGGCCAACTCCAGCTGGCTGCCCTGCATGTCGGCGGCCGTGAGGCCGACGATCGCCAGCCGGTTGCCGGCGGCCTTGAGGTCGGGCGTCACCGCCCGGCGGACGTCATCCAGCTGTCCCAGGGCCGTGGCGAGGAGCGTCGGCGGGATCGAGATCTCGCGGGCGACGCCGGCGGCGTCGGTCCAGGCGAAGACGTTATTGAGGCTGTCCTTGCCGCTCACGAAGGGGGCTGCGAAGGCGACGGCCGTGTCGTGGCAGCCGCGGCAGGCCTCGACGAGCGTGCCGAGCGACTCCTCACGCCGCGTGTCGCCCAGCACGCCGCGGACCACCGTGCCATCGGCGGGGCCGGCGCCGGGACCGAGCAACGGTTTGACCACCGAGCAGCCCTGCACCTCGTGGTCGTACTGGCGGATGATCCATTCCTTGCTGGCCACGTCGGGGAGGGCCAGCACGTCGAGCAGGCAGTCGGCGACGCCGCCGGTCGTCCGCCAGGCGACGGGTGGGTCGGCTGCCCGCGCGAACGACGACGTGAGCCGTTGCTTCGGCCGGCCTTCGTGCAGAAAGTGGCAGTCGAGTTCGCCGGCCAGGTGCTCGTGCCAGCGGAGGACGAGGCGGCCCGTGCCGGTGAACGTGCCGATCGCCGTCACCTCCACGCCCTCGGCGGCGGCGACGGCCGCGAGCTCCGGCCAGGCGTCAGCCGCGACCGCGAGCACCATCCGCTCCTGCGCCTCCGAGATCCACACCTCCGTCGCCGACAGGCCGTCGTACTTGAGCGGCACCGTGTCGAGCCGGACGTCGGCACCGAGCACCGCGGCCATCTCGCCGACGGCGCTCGACAGGCCGCCGGCGCCGCAGTCGGTGATGGCGTGAAACAGCTGCCGCTGCGCCGCTTCGAGGACGAAGTCGGTGAGCATCTTCTCGTTGATCGCGTGGCCGATCTGCACCGCGCCTCCCGACTGGCTCTCGCTGGTGCTCGACAGTTCGATGCTGGAGAAGGTGGCGCCGTGGATGCCGTCGCGGCCGGTGCGGCCGCCGGCCACCACCACCAGGTCGCCGGGCTGCACGGCCGCCTCGGCGTGGCCGCGGGGCATGATGCCGACGGTGCCGCAGAACACCAGCGGGTTGCCGAGGTAGCCGGGATCGTAGGCCACGGCGCCGGCGATCGTGGGGATGCCCATGCGGTTGCCGTAGTCGCGGACGCCGGCCACCACGCCCGCCAGGAGCCGCCGCGGATGGATCACACCCGGCGGCAGGTCGGCGGCGGGAGTGTCGGTGGGCGCCACGCAGAACACGTCGAGGTTCGCGATCGGCTTGGCACCGAGGCCCGTGCCGAGCACGTCGCGGATCACGCCGCCGAGCCCCGTGGCGGCGCCGCCGTAGGGCTCGATGGCGGAGGGATGGTTGTGGGTCTCGACTTTCACGCACACGTCGTGATCGCCGTCGAACCGCACCACGCCCGAGTTGTCCTTGAACACGCTCACGCACCAGTCGCCCGCGCCGAGCGCCGCGCGGATCGAGCGGGTGGCCGCGAACACCGTCTCCTTCAGCAGATTGTCATACGACGCGGGGCCCGCCGGGCCGACGTGGTCGACCGCGCTGCCGAGCGTCTTGTGGCAGCAGTGCTCGCTCCAGGTTTGGGCGATCGTCTCCAGCTCGATCTCGCGGGGCGGACGACCGAGCGTGCGGAAGTGATCGCGGACCGCGTGCAACTCCCGCACGGTGAGCGCCAGGCACTTCTCGCGGCTCAAGGTCGCGAGGGCCGCGTCGTCGAGGCCCTCGAGGTCGATCGTCGTCTGCTGGAAGGTCCAGGGGCGGCCGCCGGCGAGCGTCCGCAGCGGCAGCGGGCCGATGACGACGTCGTGGATCGCCTCGCTGGCCAGGAGCTTCCAGGCCAGCCGCTCGGCGTCGGCGGCGGGCAGTCGCGGCAGCCAATACTTCCGCACGCTGCGAACCGCGGCGGGCCGCAGGCCCAAGACCGCGAAGGCCTCGCGGGCGGTCTGGGCGCTGGGATCGGTGACGCCGGGCCGGGGGAGGACGTGCACGACGGTTGGCAGGTCGTCCGGTCCGGCGATGAGCGCGGCGGCACCCGCCTCCGCGGCGGTAAACGACTCCACCACCGGATCGACGAGCACCTGCGCCGCGAGCTTTTCCACGTCGGCCCGCGACAGGTCGCCCTCGATGAGCCAGCCCGCCGCCGTCCGCGCCTGCGTGCACCCGGCGATCCCGAGCTCGGCCGCTCCCGCCACGACGGCGCGGGCGGCATGGTCGCCGTCTTTGTCCCGCGGATGGACGTCAACTTCCCACAGCATCGCGAACTTCCTTGGCACGGTTGAGGAGCGTGGCGAGCCGGCGGCGGTCGCCGGCTTCGATGGCCGCGAGCATCTTCTCGGCGGCGCCGGCGACCCGCCGCAGGGCGTCGGCCACGGGGCCGGCGTTGTCGAGGATGATGTCGGCCCAGAGCTCGGGGTCACCGGCCGCGATCCGCGTGGTGTCGCGCCAGCCGCCGGCCGTGAACCGCCCAGAAGCCACCCGCATCCTCGACGTCGGCCGCCGGGGTGCGCGGCGCCGGCGTGACGATGGCGACGCGGCCCGCGAACAGCCCGGCGTCGGCGGCGGCGGGGCCGCGGCGGTGGCTGCCGGCGAGCGGGTGCCCGCCCACGAACCGGCCGCGGCGGGTGCGCCGCGTGCGCTCCCATGCCGACACAATGCTGGCCTTCGTGCTGCCGGCGTCGGTGATCAGCGTGCCGGGCGCGACCGCGGCGTCGATCGCTTCGAGGAGGCCCGGGATGGCCGCCACGCCGGCGGTGACGACGACGAGTTCGGCCGCGGCGACCCCCGCGGCCAGGTCGCGCGTGGTCTCCGTGACGGCGCCGTGCCGGCGGGCCTCGGCGAGCGAGGCGGCCGACCGGCCGACGCCGATGATGCGCTCCGCCAGCCGTCGTGCCTGGAGGGCCTTGCCGATCGAGCCGCCGATGAGTCCCACGCCCACGATCGCGACGGACTGCCAGTGGACTTTCATGGGCGGCGAGCAATGACGCGGCGGACGGGAGCCGAGATTTTTACCAGATGGTGCAGGGGTGTGTTAGTGTCGAGAGGCCAGCCGCGGGGAAACCGGACCGGCCCGCGGATGCGGAGCGACGCGACACCGAAGAGAGCGGGAGATGGGTGCCACGGGGCGGATGTCCGATCGACAACTAGCCGACGTCCTCGGCCGGCTCGCGACTGCCTTGGCGGCGGGCATCGACATGCGGCGGGCGTGGGCTGCGGAGACATCCCGAGTGCCGCACCGCTGGCGGCCGGCGATGGAGGCCGTCGCCAGTGGGATCGCCGCCGGTGACGGCCTGGCGCTGGCCATGCAGCGGGCGGGCGGCGCGTTTCCGCCGCTGGTCCGCGGGCTCGTCGCGGTCGGCGACGCGGGCGGCCGTGACGCCGAGGCGCTCCGCGACGTGGCCGCGGCGCTCGAAAGGGGCATCCGCGGGCGGCGCGAACTGCGGGCCGCGCTGGCCGGGCCCGCGCTGCGGCTGGTGATGGCCCTCGCCGCGATCAGCGTGCTGATCCTGGTCAATGGCGCGATCACCGATCTCGACGGCAAGGCCGTGGACATCCTCGGGCTCGGCCTCACCGGACGGGCGGGGGCGATCCGCTTCCTGACCGCCGTCGCCGGGGTCGTGGTGCTCGCCGTGCTGGCCTGGCCGCTCCTGGCCCGGAGCTGGGCCGACCACGGGCTGGCGCGCACGATCGCCGCGCGGATTCCCATCCTCGGACCCGCGGTGCGCAGCGCCGAGGCGGCGGCATGGTGCAAGGCTGCTGGGCTGGCGAGCCATGCCGGTCTCGATGCCGGTCGGCTGGTCGGCCTGGCGTCGTCCGCGGCACCGGGCCTGCGGATCGCCGCCGGCCGGGTCGAGGAGCGGCTCCGCGGCGGTGCGACGCTCGACGAGGCGCTCGCCGCCGAGGGGCGGCTGCCGCGAACGGTGCTGGAGGCCGTGGCGGTCGGGGAGATGACGGGCACGACGGCGGAGTCGCTCGACCGCCTCGCCGGCCGGCTCGACGAGGAGGCGCGAGCGGGGTTCACCGCCGCCGTGGGGGCGGTCGGGTTTATCGCCTGGGCGGCGGTGGCGGGCCTCGTCGCCCTGGTCGTCTTCCGGTTCGGCTCCTTTTACGCGGGCATCCTCAACCAGGCGCGGACTTTGTGAATCCCCGGCCGCGGGCTCAAGACGACATGGCGTGCGGGGACGATAATGGTTTCGGCCCGCATCCATGCCTCCGCTTGCTTCCAGAGCCCGGTGCCATGGCAGGGACGCCCCCTCCCGGATCTTTGCACCTCCGAACTGCTCGTCACGAACGATCATGACTGTGGACGTCACGTCTCCGAAAGGAACCGCCGTGCGGCATGTCGTTGCGAGTTGCGTGATCGCCAGCCTGGCGCTGGCCGCGGTGGCGGCCGAGCCGGCCGCCGGGCCGCGGAGTCCGCAGGAGGTGATGGGCGAGCGCGGATTCGTCCGGCACCGCGGCGCGTGGCGGACGGTGCAGGAGATCGAGCTCATCGAGCGGGCCGAGCGGGCGAACCTCGGCCGCAAGGAATGGGTCACCCGCCTCGAGCGGCTGCGGCGTCAGCTCGACCAGCCGGCGGCGGCCGACCGCGCCGCGGAGGAGATCCGGGGCATCGCCGATGCGGCGGCGGTGCCGGCGGTCGTGGCGGCGCTGGGCAAGGAGCCGGTGCCGCGGGTCCGTGGCTGGTACGTGGAGGCGCTGGCGCGGATCCGCTCGCCCGACGCCGTGGCGGCCCTCATTTCGGCCGCGGTCGATCATCCGGATGATGACACGCGGATTCTGGCGACCGACCGGCTCGTGTTGATCGGGCCGCACGCCGCGGTGCCGCCGCTGGTGGCGGCGCTGCATGGACCCGACAACGCCCGCGTCAACCGGGCCGCCGCGGCGCTCGGTCGGCTCGGCGTGCCCACGGTGGCGGCGCCGCTCATCGATGCACTGCAGACGAAGCATGTGGTCGTGCAGGGGGGCGGCAGCGGCGAGGGCGCGATGACCGCCGGCTTCACGCCGGACGGCGGCGGGCTCTCCATGGGAGGCGGCCCGAAGAAGGGAACCGTGGTCGCCAACAACGCCCGCGTGCTCGAGGCGCTGATCGCGCTGACGGGCAAGAACTTCGAATGGGACGCCGCGGCCTGGCGGACGTGGCTCGCTTCCACGCAGTCGCCCCCGCCTGGCTACGACCCGCGCCGCGGCGGCCCGTGACAGCCTGGGCGGGACGTGGGCCTGGGCGGGATGCGGCCGCCTGCGCGGGGCCGTCGTCCGGGCGGGCATCAACGCATGGCGATCATGAGGCCGGCGTCAGCAACGCGTCATCGACCGCCACCTGCGGATCGGCAAGTTGGAAGTACGTCCACCGCCCTTCGGGGTCGGGGAACTCGGTGAGCGTCAGCGTGAAGGCTCCCTCTGTCCGCGTTGTCGAGCTATCCGCCTTGTCGAGGTCGGCCTGGATTCGGCAGGCGGTGCCGTCGGGGCGGACACTCGTGTCGTCCGGCACGAGTGCGGCGGTGGCCGGCAACAGAACCAGCCTCTTCAGGTCGTTCAGCGCCGAGGTGGATCCGGAACGCGAATCGCGGACCGGCATGTCGGCCAGCCACGGCTCACTGCCGTCGGCCATGGACACTCGCGGCTCGGCCCAGTCCGCTTGATCGTAGGCGATCCCATCGCCGCCGGTGATGGCCATGCCGTCCTTGGCCAGGAGGAAATCCATCGTCCGCCGCGTGGCGGTCAGGAGTCTGGGGTTGGGGTCGAGCCGGTACAGGTGCAGCTGCGTCTGGCAATGGCCCAGCACCGTCGAGTGGGCGAGTCGATGAACCACACGGCTTGTTGGCCACACGGGCCGAGGCTATGTTGCCCGCCAGCAAATCCCTCCTGGCTCCGAGGATCACCGTCACCCATGGCCGCCCCCACCGCCGCCAGACGCCCCGCGCCGATCCGCGGCATCCTCACGCCTCACATGGTGCCGCTCGATGGCCACGGCAGGATCAACGAGGCCGAGCTGCGGCGGTACGTCGAGTGGCTGATTGCCAAGGGTGTCCACGGACTCTATCCGAACGGCTCGACCGGCGAGTTCACCCGGTTTTCCGTCGAGGAGCGGCGGCGGATCATCAAGATCGTCTGCGAACAGGCCGCCGGCCGCGTCCCCGTCCTCGCCGGCGCCGCCGAGGCCGACGTCCGCGCGACGATCGCGGCCTGCGAGGCCTACCACGACTACGGCGCCCGGGCCGTCGCCATCGTGTCGCCGTTCTACTACCGGCTGTCTCCGGCGAGCGTCTACGCCTACTTTCGCGAGATCGCACTCCACAGCCCGATCGACGTCACGCTCTACAACATTCCGATGTTCGCCAGCCCGATCGACCTCCCCACGATTCGCCGGCTGGCGGAGCTGGAGCGGATCGTGGGCATCAAGGACTCCTCCGGCGACCTACCGCAGATGATGCGGATGATCCAGGCGATCCGTCCCCTCCGGCCCGACTTCGCATTCCTCACCGGCTGGGAGCTGGTGCTCGTGCCCATGCTCCTGGCGGGCTGCGACGGCGGCACCCATGCCTCCAGCGGAGTCGTGCCGGAATTGACGAAGCAGATCTATGACCTGACCGTGGCCGGCGACGTCGCCGAGGCCTTCCGGCTTCAGTACCGTCTCCTCGACCTCTTCGACCCGATCTTCGCGGCCGGCGACTTTCCCGAGGGCTTCCGGCTCGCGGCCGGACTGCGCGGTTTCGACTTCGGCCAGGGACGCCAGCCGCTCATGCCCGAGCAGCGGGAGCAGCTGGAGGCCGCCGGGCGGGAGATCGGCCGCCAGCTGGCCGCGGCGGGGTATGCACGAGAGCCTGCCGACCGCTGACGGCGGACAGCCAACCGGGTCGGGCGGATCCGCGGGTGAGGGGCGCCATCGAGGAGCGAATGCGTTCACGCCCCGGTGATCGGCCGCGACGCGTAGGGCTCGCGGCCCACGAGCAGGCTCGTCATGCCCAGGTCGGCGAGGAGGTTCGCGCCGGTGAAGGCCCGGGCGGCGTCGGAGAGGAGAAACACCGCCGCGTCGGCGATCTCTTCCGGCTCGATCAGTCGGCGGCCGGGAATCTGCGACCACCAATAGTCGAGGCAGGCCTGCTCGCTCGGCGCGGCCGCGACGACATGCTGCCAGATCGCCGTCCGGCACAGTCCCGGCGACAGCAGGTTGATCCGCACGCCGTGCGGGGCGAGCTCCACGGCAGCGGCCTTCGTGAAGCCGACCATGCCGTGCTTCGCCGCATCGTAGGGCGCGGCCCCGGCCACCGCGGCGATGGTGTGCACGCTCGCGATCTGCACGATCGCGCCACCGGCAGGTCGCTGGGCCACCATCCGCCGGGCCACGAACTGGGTGAGGAAGAAGGCGGCCTTGAGGTCGACGTCGATGACGCGGTCCCATTCCTCCTCGGTCACTTCCAGCACCGGCTTCACGAAATTGACGCCCGCGTTGTTGACGAGACCGTCGATGCGGCCAAACCTGGAAACCGTGGCCGTGCACAGCCGCTCGAGATCCTCGAGGCGGGAGACGTCGGTCGGCACGCTCACCGCCTCGCCGCCGGCACCCGCGATCGCAGCCGCCGCCGCCTCCACCTCCGCCGCGTCGCGGTCGGCGAGCACCACCTTCGCGCCGCTGGCGGCGCATCCCAGCGCGATCGCCCTGCCCAGACCCCGCGCGGCTCCGGTGATGATGACGACGCGACTGGCGAGCAGCGGTGCAGCGGTCATGGTGAACTCCCTTCACCCGTGTGCGAACGCCATCCGCCGGAGCGCTGCGACGCTTGATGCGGGCCGACACGGACACGATACCACGATTCGTCCGTTCGTCGCATTCGCAACGCCGCGAGGAACTCAATGCACCAGGTCGTGATCGTCGACGAGCTGGTGACCGAGCGGGCGGCGTTGCCCGGTCTGGCCACGGTCGAGGGAGCGGCTCACGGGCTGAACCGGTGCACCATTGTGTGCCGGTAGGTTTGGCCCGGATCGAGCCGCACGCTCGGCCAGTCGGCGTGGTGGATGGAGTCGGGGTATTTCTGCGTTTCCAGGCAGAGTGCGGCGTTGGCCTTGTAGGCCGTCCCCCCTTTCCCGACGAGCGTGGGCCGGTCCGCAGCGGCCCAGGGGCTGCCGCTCGGGGCGGAAGTCGAAGGGCGTGCCCGCCACGGAAGCGATCGTCCCCGTGGGCGTGCCCGTCGCATCGACCGCCAGGTAGCGGTCGGCGGAGACCGCCAGTTCGTGATCGGCGATCGAGCCCGACGCATGGCCGGCCAGGTTCCAATAGGAATGGTGGGCGAGGTTGACGATCGTCGGGGCGTCGGTCGTGGCCGTCATCTCCACGTGCAGTTCGCCCGCCGGCGTGAGCGTGTAGACGACCCGGGCCACGAGTTGGCCTGGATAGCCCTCCTCGCCGGCGGGCGAGACGAGCTCGAACTCCACGGCCGGACCCTTGTCGGTCGCCCGTGGCGTGGCCTTCCAGAGTTTCTGGTCGAAGCCGGCAACGCCGCCGTGGAGGTGGTTGGGGCCGCTGTTGGTGGCGAGCGTGTAGGCCTTGCCGTCGAGCTCGAAGCGGCCGCCGGCGATGCGGTTGGCGCACCGGCCGCAGATGGCTCCGAAATACGGGGAGTTCTTCAGGTAGCCGGCGAGCGAGTCGAAGCCGAGGACGACATCGGTCGGCTTGCCCGGCGTTCCCGGCTTCGGCGGCACGAGAAAGGTCGTGAGGATCGCTCCGTAGTCGGTCAGCGTGGCCTGCCATCCGCCCGGCGCTGCGAGCGTGTAGAGCCGGGCCGCGCGGCCGTCGGGGAGCTTTCCGAAGGTCTGCACGGCAGGGACGGCAGGCACGGCGATTTCCTGGGATCGGGCCGCAACGCCCGCCCCGAGGGCGAAGACAGCGGTGGCAAGGAAAAAGGAGCGATGGATCATCGTTTCTCCGCGGCTGCAATCCGCAGGAACATAGCCCCGCCAAGGACACTTCCGCAACGCATCGCCCGGCCACCGGGCGAACCTCGCCCGCAGGGAATGGATCACCCGCCTCGAGCGGCGGCGGCGCCGGCAGCGGGGCGGCGGCGCTGCGGGAACCAGTGGGCGTCGAGCACGAGCATCGCCACCCGGTTCTCGAGGTTGGGGCGGAACACCACGAGCAGCAGCACGGGCAGGTACCAGGCCATGTACAGGCCGCCGTTGTGGGCCTTCCAGAACTGGCTGCCGAGCAGGACGGCGGCCGAGCAGCTCATCAACGTGCCGAGGTTCTTCGGGGCCGGCCAGATCGCCAGGGTGGCGATCAGGGCGACGAAGGCCGCCAGCACCGGGAGCCGGAAGACGGCGTCATAACCGGGCAGGGCCCAGAAGCCCTCCAGCGAAACCTTGTTGGGCAGAATCCAGCCGAACATCTGCCGCAACTGCCCCACGAACACGGCCGCGTCGGGTGAGGTGAACCACAGGCCGACCACCAGCGCGGCCAACGCCGCCGCGACGCCCAACGCGAAGCGGCGCACGCCGCGTTCCCAGTAGAAGCTGCACCACAGCGGCAGCAGGAAGACGGGATAATAGATCGCCCCGATCGCCAAACCGATCAGGGCTCCCGCCATGAATGGACGCCGATAGGCCGCGACGGCCCACACGAGCAGCGCGCCGGGCAACGCGTGATCGACGCGGCCGGTCATCGTGGCGGTGTAAGGAAGGAGCAGGTACAGCACCGCGGCCGCGATGCCCATCCGCACGCTCTCGAAGTGCCGCCAGCCGATCAGCACCATGCCCGCGACGATCGCCAGCTGCGAGACGATCGCCATCACGCGGGCGGTCGTCTCGTGCACCTGGCGACGGCCCGTGCCGCCCGATTCGTCGCCGCCGGTCGGATCGGGCGTGAACAGCCGCTGGGTGGAGATCTGCGGCAAGAGGAAGAGGAGCGGGTAGCCGGGGCCCTGGCGGGCGAGCTGGTCGGCGTCGACGCCCCCCTCCCGCGCCTGGAGCTTCTCCGCGGCGGCCGCGACGGCCACGTCGTCGGCCTGCGGCCGCTTCGTGATCACGTTGGCCAGCAGGAACACCAACAGCGCGACGCCGAGGAACACCAGCCCGCCGGTCGTGAGGTTCGGCTCCAGGAGCGGCCGGCGGACCATCATCGAGTCGCAGAGCATCCGCGCCAGGAACAGCCCGGTCACGGCGAACAGCCAGATGAAGCCGATCTCCTGGGAGTCGGCGTTGCCACGCCGCAGGCCGTGTTCCACGGCCAGCAGGCCGGGTGCCAGGAGGATGAGGGCCACGAGGTCGAGATTCCGCACGCTCAACACGCGGTTGAACTTGAAGAACAGCGCGAGCGACAGCAGCGACGCCAGATAGAACCACGACGTGGGATTCACGCCGTAGTAATGGAAGAGGATGTCGCTCATGGGCGGGCAGGCATGGGGACGGTGGCGAACACCCGTTCACACAGGGTACGCCCTGGCCGTGGCGTTGCAAACTCGCTCACCGAAAGGGCCAGAGAAGCGGTGCCAGGGCGACGGTGAGGGCCATGACGAGCAGGTTGAGCGGTCCGCCGAACCGCACGTAGTCGCTGAACTTGTAGCCGCCCGGGCCGTAGATCATGAGGTTCGTCTGGTAGCCCATCGGCGTGGCGAAGCCGCAGCTGGCGGCCACGGTGATGGCCATCACGAACGGCAGCGGGTTGACGTCGAGATCGGCCGCCGTCTGCCAGGCGATGGGGAAGGTGAGCACCGCCGCGGCGTTGTTGCTCATCAGTTCCGTGAACAGCATCGCGACCAGGTACAGCGCCGCCAGGACGAGGTGCGGGTGGTCGCCGGCGGCGGCGATCGTCGACTCGGCGACGGCGGCGGCGAGGCCCGTCTTCTCCATCGCCCGGGCGAGCCCGAAGCTGGCGGCGATCAGCAGCAGCGACTCCCACTCGATGCTTCGCCGGGCCTCCGTGGACGAGATGCAGCCCGTGGCGACCACGCCGCAGGCGGCCACCAGGGCGGCGGCCACCATCGGCACGAGATCGAGCGCCGCGGCCAGTACCATGGCGGCCAGGATCGTGCAGGCGATCCAGGCCCGGTCGTGCCGCGGGGCGACGGCATCGCTGATCTCGCTGACGAGGTAGAAGTGGCGGCTCGACCGCTGCCGATCGAGGAAGGCCGGCCCGGCCTCCAGCAGGAGCGTGTCGCCCGGCTCGAGGGCGATGTCGCCGATCTTCATCTGCAGCCGCTCGCCGTTGCGGGCCACGGCGATGACGACGGCGCCATAGGTCGAGCGGAACCGGCCCTCGCGGATCGTGCGGCCCACCAGCGGGCAGGTGTTCGACACGACCGCCTCCACCAGCCGCCGCTCGCTGCGGGGATCGTCGAGCTTGAAGACCTGGTCGGTGGCGGGCCGCAGGCCGCGGATCTTTTGCAGCTCGACGACCGAGTCGATCACGCCCACGAACACGAGCCGGTCGCCGGCCTCGAGCCGCTCCGTCGGCGCGACGGCCGCCATCACGTGGCCGCCGCGGTCGATCTCCATCAGGAACAGGTTGTCGAGATGCCGCAGGCCGGCCTCCTCGATGGACCGGCCTACCAGCGGGCTGCCGGGCTCGACGAGCATCTCCAGGGAGTACTGCCGCGGGTCGTCGCTCGGACTCATCGGCGGCCGGCGGTCCTTGAGCAGCCAGCGGCTGGCCACGAGCAGGTAGGCCAACCCGGCTCCGAGCAGGGCCAGGCCCAGCGGCGTGATGTCGAACATCCCCAGCGGCACGCCGCGCTTGTCCTCGACGAGGCCGCTGACCACGACGTTGGTGCTGGTGCCGATGAGCGTGCACAGGCCGCCGAGCACGACCGCGGCGTTCATCGGCATGAGCAGTTTCGAGACCGAGAGCCGGTGCTTCTTCGCCCAGTCACGGATGGCGGGCACCATCAGGGCCACGACGGGCGTGTTGTTCATGAAGGCCGACAGCAGGCTCGGGCCGACCATCGTCCGCACCTGGGCGGCGGCCAGCGACTGGGGCCGTCCCAGAGCCCGGTCCACCAGCACCGCCAGGGCGCCGGTCCGCTCCACGGCCGCCGCCACCACGAACAGCGCGGCGACGGTGATCATGCCCTCGTTGCTCATCCCCTTGAGGGCCTCGTCGGGGGCGATCACGCCGGCGGCCAGCAGGAGCACGACGCCGCCGATCATCACCATGTCGGGGGCCCGTTGCACGAACAACAGCAGGCCGAGCGTCACGAGCACGACGAGCCCGGTGAAGGCCGCCGGCCAGTTGCCGCGAAGGGCGTCGATGAGCGAAGCAAGATCCATGCGCGGCTCGGGAGGCGCGGCCAGGGCGGCGGCCATGGTCGGGAAAACCGGGAATTTCACAGCCCGACGGCGGGGCCGCAAGGGCAAAACCGCCGCCGCGTGACGCGGCGGCGAAGACCGCGACGCGGCTGCGTATAACAAGAGCATGCCTGCGAACGATCCCCCACCCGTGCCGGCCAAGCAGCGATTCTCGGCCTATTACGCCGATCGGCCGCCGTGGGACATCGGCCGGCCGCAGTCGGCCTTCGTGGCGGCCGCCGCCGCGATCCGCGGCCGCGTGCTCGACCTCGGCTGCGGGACCGGTGACTTGGCGATCTGGCTGGCCGAGCAGGGGCGGATCGTGACCGGCGTCGACTTTCTCGCCGCACCGCTGGAGCAGGCGCGGGCCAAAGCCGCCGCGCGGGGCGTGGCGGTGAACTTCCTGGAGATGAACGCCCTGGCGGTGGGAGCGATTCCGGAGCGGTTCGACGCCGCCACCGACTGCGGACTCTTCCACACCTTCGACGACCCGGGGCGGTCGGCCTACGTGGCGGCTCTGGCGCAGCTGCTGGAGCCGGGCGCCCGGCTCTTCATCCTCTGCATGTCCGACAGCGAGCCGGGCACGCAGGGGCCGCGGCGGGTCTCGTCCGCGGAGATCCATGCGGCGTTTCGCGAGGGCTGGACGGTGGAGTCGATCGCGCCGGCCGTGTTCGAGGTGGTGCCGGGGATCCCGGGAGCCGAGTTCAGCCCCAGCGGCGCCCGGGCGTGGTTCGCGACGATTCGGCGGACGGCGTGAGCGGGCGGTGCGGCTGCCGGATCGTTGAAGGCCCGTTTTCCGGCCGGGTAAACTTTTCGCCGGGGCAAGCGGCAGAACGTTCAAGAAGAGGTTCTCTTATGCCGTGCACGCATCGGACGCGAGCGTGTCGTCCGTTCCGGGTTGTCACGATCGCGGCCTGCGGGTGCGTCGGCCTGGCCGTGTGCCTCGCGACGCCCGGGATCGCACCGGCGGTGATCATCGAGACGGTCACCGGCACCGGCAACACGACCGCTCCCACTGACGATCCAGGATGGGCGAATGTCGGCGCGCTCGGCATCGGTACAGGCGTCTATCTCGGCAACGGCTGGGTGCTGACGGCCGCGCACGTCGGCGGCGGAAGCATCGTGCTCAATGGTGGCACGTACGCCATGCTGGCCGGCTCCGGCACCCGGCTGACCAACGGTGGCGCGTCGGGGAAAAGCACGTCGACGGACCTCTATCTGTTTCGGCTGGCCACGACGCCCGCCGGGCTCGCCGGCGTTCCGATTGCCGTTGCGGCGACCGGATCGGCCGCGGCGGTGACGATGATCGGCGCTGGCCGGGACCGCGGGGAGTTTACGCAATGGAGCGTCAACACAAGCACCGGCACGAACCCTTGGGTCTGGACCGAGGTGTCCAGCGGTGGCAATTTTGCCGGGTACAAGACCCTCGAAAGCCGCACCATGCGCTGGGGCACGAACAGCGTGAGCGGCACCGGGATCTGGATCAACGCTGGCTTTGGGGATGCCAGGACAATGATTACCGACTTCGACGACTTTTTTCCGTCCTCCACCGAAGCCCAGGCGGCGTCTGGCGATTCCGGTGGCGCGGTTTTCCACAAGAACGGTTCGACCTGGGAACTCTCGGGATTGATGCTCGCGGTGGGCGGCTATTCCGGACAGCCGGATCCGGCGACCCACGCCGTGTTCGGCAACGTGACGTATGCCGCCGATCTTTCCTTCTACCGGCCGCAGATCATGGCGATCGTGCCGGAGCCGGCGGCGATCGTACTCGTCGTGACCGCGGCGGGCGGGCTGCTCGTGGCGCGATCGCTGCGCCGGCGTCGCGCGGCTGGGTCGGCCGACCAACCGTGACGGCCACAAACGCCGCTGGGCCCCGATGCGTCTCTTCCCTTCCGACCGCTATCCGCTGCCGCTGCCGGAGGGGCACCGCTTCCCGGCGGCGAAGTATCGCCTTCTGCGCAAGCGGCTCGAGGCCCACGCGGCCGCCGGGGCGGCGTTCGAGTTCGTGGAGCCGCACGCGGCCACCGACGACGAGCTGCTCCGCGTGCACGACCGGGCATACGTGGGCCGCGTGCTCTCCGGAACCCTCGCGGCCGCGGAAGTCCGCCGCATCGGCTTTCCCTGGAGCCGGCAGCTCGTGGAGCGGTCGCTGCGCAGCACGGGGGCGGCGGTCGATGCGGCCGCGGCGGCGCTCGAGGACGGCGTCGCCGCCAGCCTCGCCGGCGGCACGCATCACGCCGGCATCGCCTTCGGCGAGGGCTACTGCGTGTTCAACGACACGGCCGTGGCCGCCCGGGAGATGCAGGCCCGCGGCGCGGTGCGGCGGGTGCTGATCCTCGACTGCGACGTGCACCAGGGCAACGGCACGGCGGAGATCTTCGCCGCCGACGAGAGCGTGTTCACGATGTCGATCCACGGGGAGCGGAACTTTCCCCTGCGGAAACATCCCGGCAGCCTCGACGTGCCGCTCGTCGACGGCACCGGCGACGAGGAGTATCTGCGGGCGCTCGCTCCCGCGGTCGCGGAGTCATTCGCCCGGGCCCGGGCGGACCTCGTGCTCTACATCGCCGGCGCCGATCCCTACGTCGGCGACCGGCTCGGGACCTCGAAGCGATCGTGGACATCCACGCCACGACGATGCTCCTGGCGGCGGGCGCACTGGGCTGACATCGACGTCGAGGGAGCAGCTGAGCCGCCGGCGTCCCAGTTCGTCGTTCGGCGTTGCCAACGCGTCGCGGTTATCCCGCTGCCGTTGGGACGTGAGCCCGCCGCGGCGGCCGCGGTGGTCGATCCCCTGCGTGGGAATCAGCCCGATGGTATGCGGCCGCGCGGCGGTCAGATCTCCGCGAGCCGTTCCGTCGAGTCGCCGCAGGAGTCGAGCCGGACGCGACGAGTGGTCGTTCCGCGGATACCGGCCGAACCGCCACATGGTAGACTCCGGCACCCTTTCGGAGATCATTCCCATGCCGCGATCGCTTCGTCGATATGCCCGGTTCTGCTGTCTGCTGCTCGCACTGACGACCGCCCGTGCGGCCGAGACCACGCCCAAGGCGGAGATTCCCGCCCCCGGGGCCGATGGCTGGATCAGCCTGTTCAACGGCAAGGATCTGACCGGCTGGGAGGGGCTGCCCGGCTACTGGACCGTGACCGACGGGGCCATCCAGTGCGCGGAGACCAAGGAAAACTCCAAGCAGACGAACCTCATCCTCCTCTGCTCCAAAGACAACCCGGAGAAGTTCGCCAACTTCGAAATCCGCTACCGACAACGACGCCGGCAACAAGCACACGGGCATCATCTACGACGAGGGCGGCGTGGCCGGCGGGCGGGGGATCATGAGCAAGGTGGGCTTTCGGACCACCTGGAACGCCGATAAACAACGGAGCGAGGAACCGCTCGCCAAGAAGGACGCCGAGATCAGGGCCGCGATTCGCCCGGTGGGCGAATGGAACGAGGCAGTGGTGGTGGCCGACGGCAGGCGGATCACCTACAGCATCAACGGCCAGGTCACGACGGAGATGATCGACGACAGCCCGAAGGCCTGCAAGGACGGCGTCATTGGCCTGCAAATGCACGGCGGGTACACGATGACCCTGCAGTTCAAGGACATCGCGATCCGGTTCCTCGACCAGCCCTGACACCCGCGGGCCGCCTTGTCGCCGAGCCTCTACAGCGACTGCAGGTAGCCGACGAGATCCGCGAACTCCCGCGGGCTCAACTGGCGATGCTGCCCCTCGGGCATGAGCGATTTCTTCTGCACGACCCGCTCGTCCACATCCGCCTTCTTGACCCGCGTCTCGGCGTCGGGCATGACGATGCGGAGCGTGTCCTTCTCGTCCTTCACCAGGCCGCTGAAGACCCTGCCGTCCTGCATCGTGATCGTCTCGATCTCGAAACCGGTCTTGATGATCTTCGAGGGCTCCAGCACCGCCTCGATCAGGTAGTCGATCTTTTGGGTCTTGCCGATTCCGGCCAGCGGCGGCGCCCGCTCGGTGCCCTGCGAGCCGGCGGCATGGCACTTCACGCAGCCGGTCCGCTCGAAGACCCGGCGGCCGAGGGCGTCGCCCGCCGGAGTCCGGGTGGCGGCCACCGCGGCCGCGGCGAAGGCCGCGTCGTGTGCCGTGACGGCCGCCGGATCGACCTGCGGCGCGAGCGGCTTGTCGATCTTCAAGGCCGCGGCCACCGCCGCCAGGTCGGCCTGCAGCTCCGGCAGCCGCTTGACCAGCGCGGCCGCCGAATCCTGGAGGGCTTTGGTCATCGTGGCGTTGCCGGCGAACTGCCGCCATGATCGCACGGCATCGGCCACGAGCAGCGGATCTCCCTCGGCCAGCAGCCGCGCCCAGTTGTCAGACTTTGGCTCCGCCTCGACCGCCATGAGCGTGGTCAGGTCCATGAGCCGAACGGATGGGTGACGTTTGTCCTGCGGATCAGCGATCCGCTTCCAGAGCCCATCGGCCAGGGACGCGGCCTTCGTGCCGTGCAGTCTGGCGAGGCGGTGCGCCGCCTCGCGGACGCCGCCGTCTCTCTCGCCGAGCATCCGTCCGATCGTCTGCAAGGCGAACGGCGAGGGCCCGGCGGTCTCGAGCAGTTCGAGCAGGGTTATCGCGTCCCGCGGCGACTTGATGACATTGATGACAATCTCACCAGCCTCGACGGCTTTGAGAAACCGCCGCACCGCCTCGCCATCAACCGCCTCGCCCTTCTTGTCCGTCATGGCACGAAGCACGAGCAGCGCCCGGCCGGTGACCCCGACGGGGAGATCGTTCCGCCGCACCATGCCGCGCAGGCCTTCCAGTACCTCGGGCGATCCGTGCAGCTGTGCCAAATCCAGCAGCAGGTCCGTCTCGGTGGGGCCCGGATCCGCGATCGACCTTCCCAGCACGGCTCGTGCGGCCGGTGACCCCCGATCGATCGCGACCAGCCCCGACAGCCGCAGGTTCGGATCGCTGTCGCGAACGAGGCTCGTCAGCGTGGCTTCGTCGATCACCGGCGCCAGGATCGACGCCGCCTCGTATCGCAGGTGAACGTCAGCCGCCGCGCCGGCCTTGAGGGCCGCGAGGGCGGCAGCGCACCGTTCCTCCGGCCGCACGCGGGCCCGGGCCGCGGCGACCCGCACGGCCGGATCGGAGTCACCGGCGAGCTGCGCGGCCACCGCATCGGCCTTCTCGACGCCATACCGTCGGAGGAGGTTGATCGCCAGCCGCCGCACCCGCCAATCGCCGTGCTTGACTCCGCTCTCGATGGCGGCCAAAGACTCGGGCGTGGCGATCTGGACGAGCGCCCACAGGGCGTTCGCCGCTCCGAGTGAGTCCGCCGTGCCGGCCGCATGGGCCGCCAAGGCGGGAATGGCGTCGTTCGCCTGCGCCACGAGCGTCCGCGTCGCCTGCTGCCGGACCAGATGATCGGGCGAGCCGAGAGCCGACACGGCATAGGCCCGGCCCTTCACGGCATCCTTCCATTCCGGGGCATCGAGCCGATGCTGCACGACCGGCTTGTCGCCGCCCGTATACCGCACCCGCCAGACCCGACCGGTGAGGTCGCTTTCGTCGTCTCGGCCGTACCAGTCGGCCACCAGCAGGCTGCCATCGCGGTCGCAGAGCACGTGGCTACAGCGGAAGTGCGGGTCGCGGCAGACGATGAACTCCTCCTGAGCAGCGATGTCGTTGCGGGCATCGGGCACGAAGCGAAAGATCGTCCGATTGACGCCGTTGAACCCGTGGCCGCCCCAGTTGTCCACCAGCAGGCTGCCCTGATACGCCGCGGGGAAGTTGGCCCCGTAGTACCGCATCAGCTGGGTGCAGGCCCCGCGGGGAAGTTCGGTGCACGGTGCGGCGAGCGGGTGCCGGCCGGCGAGCCAGTCGTTGCCGACGCTGCGGGTCTGGAAACCGTAGTCGACGCCCTCGATGACGCGGATGAACCGGTTCGGGTTGCCCTCGCCGTTGGACAACTGCCAGTGCTGGCCGAACGGGTCGTACTCGAACCCGTAGGGCACCCGCAGCCCGCTGACGAGCCGCTCCATCCTCGAACCGTCCGGCCTCATCCGCATCACGATGCCGTCCCTGCCGAGCCCGGAGATCCGCTCGGCGTCGTCGGCCGTCCGCCGGATGTCGATCGCGTGATCGCCCACGCTCATGTACAGGTCGCCCTCCGGGCCCCATTCCAGCACGAACATGCCGAACGGGTTCCAGGCCTTGTTCTTGTCGACGGCGATGGTCTGCCGGTTGACGCCGATCGGCTGATTGGCGGGTGCGCGAAGGAACGCGGCCACGTCCTTCGCGGCGGCCTCGTCCGCGGCGGCCGCCGGTGGAGCGGCCGCCGCCGCCGCGGCCGCCAATCCGGAATCGTCGATGTCGAACCGATAGAGAAAATTGTTCGCCGTGGCCCACAGCTGATTGCCGCGGATCGCCATGCCCATCACCGGGTCGTCGAAGCCGTCGGCCACGAGGACGCGGCGGAAGCCCTTGCCGTCCGGCAGCGGATCCAGCCGCACGATCGGGTTCGCTGCCGACCCCGCCAGGGGCGTGCCCTTGTCGCCGTAGCGATAGGTGTGGCTTTCGGAGACGTAGAGCCGGCCCTGCTCGTCGAGGGCGATGCACACCGGATTGATGATCGTGGGCTCGCTGACGACGAGTTCGATCGTGAACCCTTCGGGCACGGCGAAGTGCCCGATCTGCTCGTGCGCGGGAATGTAGCGGCCGATCTTCTTCGGGGGTGCCGCCGGTGCGGAGGGTGTTTCGGCCCGAGCCGGCCGCGGTCCACAGCAGACGCCGCACACCGCCACGAGGGCCAACAGACGGACGGGAACACCACGCATGGCGAACTCCTTCTTGGGGAAAGGGCGGCGGACGCCCTCGAGAATGCTATAAGAAGATTACCCCGGCCCGGCGACCGTCGCCACCCCGGCCGGGCGTGTCGCGCGCGTGAAACCGGCGGACTGTCCAGGTCCGCCACCCCGGCCGGCTCGACGCCGAGCTCATCCGCGACGTCTCCCTGATCGTGAAGCGGTTGGGTATCGTGTCAGCGGCGTCGGATCCACTCGGTTTTTCCTCCGGGAGTCGTGGCGTGCGGTATGCGGCTGAGTGCGTGACGTGGCTCGCCATGCTGATGGCGGGTATCGGTGTGTCGGCGGCGGTCGAGCCGGCCGATGCGATCTATGGCGGCGGCACGATCCTCACGATGGCGGGGCCCGAACCCGCGCAGGTGGAAAGCCTCGCCGTGAAGGACGGCCGGATCGTGTTCGTGGGGCCGGCGGCCGAGGCGGCGACGTTCGCCGGGCCGAACACGCGCCGCATCGACCTCGCCGGCAAGACCCTGCTGCCCGGCTTCATCGACACCCACGGCCACTTCGTCTATTTCGGCAAGAATCTCGTCGACGCCAATCTCTTCGGCTCCGCGACCGTCGCCGAGGTGCTCGAGCGGATGCGGAAGCAGGTGGAACGCACGCCGGCCGACGGCTGGATCGTCGGGTTTGGCTACCAGGCGCGGCAGCTGGCGGAGGGCCGCCCGCCCACGGCCGAGGAGCTCGACCGCGTGTCGGCCGATCGGCCGGTGCTGATCGTCGATTCGTCCGGCCACCTCGGGTCGGCTAACGCCGCCGCCTTCCGCGCCGCGGGGATCTCCGCCGCCACGCCCGATCCCACCGGCGGGAAGTTCGCCCGTGGCGACGACGGGAAGTCGCTCGCCGGGCCGATGGAGGAGACCGCCCTCAATGCCGTGCGGGCCAAGCGGCCGCCGTTCTCGGGCGAACTCGCCGACCGCGTGATCACCGGCGCCGCCGAGGTCTGGGCCAGCCACGGGCAGACGACCGCCATGGAGGCCGGCCTCGGTCTCGGCAACGACGACGTGGCGGTGGTGCTCAACGCCATCGACAAGCGGCTCCTCCCCATCGACCTCTACGTGGCCGCGAAGGACTCGGCCATGGACGAGACGCTCGCGGCCGCCTACGGGGTGGCCTCGGCCTACAATCCGCAGGCGGCGGGCACCCTGGCCAAACTGCGGGCCGCGCGGCCCGATCTCGACTCCCGGTACGTGAACCGCGTCCGCCTCGGCGGCATCAAGTTCTGGCTCGACGGCAGCCTCGACACCGCCTGGTTCACCGAGCCCTACACCGTCAACCCGCCGGGCAAGACGGGGGCCTTCGCCGGCTACCGCCAGATTCCCGACGCGGTGCTCGACGCCGCCTTCGACCGCTTCTGGGCCACCGGGCTGCAGATCCACATGCACATGAACGGCGATGCCGCGGCCGACCAGGCGTTGGCCGCGATCGCCAAGGCGGTAAAGAAGCACGGCATGCACGACCACCGGCCGGTGTTCGTCCACGCCTCGTGGGTGCGGCCCGACCAGGTCGAGAAGATCAAGGCCTGCGGCGCGATCCCGAGCTTCCTGCCCTCGGGCATCGTGCCCGGAGGCGACGCGGTGGTGCGGCTCTGGGGACCGGTGCGGTCGGCCGGCGCGATGGCTGCGCGGAGTTTCCTGCGGGCTGGGCTGCCCTTCACCTTCTCCCACGACGCCCCGGTGTCGCCGGTGCCGTCGATTCTCGCGCTCGTCGACGCCGGCGTGAACCGGATGTCGGGCAGCGGGCAGGTGATCGGTCCGGACGAGCGGATCACACCCTACCAGGCGCTGCGGGCCGTGACCGCCACGGCCGCCTACCAGCTCAAGGAGGAGAAGACGAAGGGCACGCTCGAGGCCGGCAAGCTCGCCGACCTGGTGATCCTCGAGAAGAACCCGCTCACGGTCGAGCCGACCACGATCAAGGACATCGCCGTGATGGAGACGATCAAGGAAGGGAAGACGGTCTGGCGGCGATCAGCACCGTGACGATCAACGAATGGTCGATGCTGGCAATCGTGATCACGATCTGCGGTGCGTTGGCCGGGCTACCGTGGTGGTCCGGCTCGGACGACGGCGCGGCGTGAGTCGGGCGTCCTGTTCCACGAGAAAGTGCTGAGCGAGTTCAAGCCGCCATGCCAGAAGTGCCGTGCCGCCCGCGGATCTCGGTGGTCGTTTCCACGTACAATTCGGCCGCGCTTCTGCATGCGTGTCTGCAGCAGATGCTGCGGCAGACAGCGATTGCGGAATGTGAGATCATCGTCATCGACAGCGGCTCGCAGCAGGACGAGGCTGCCGTGTGCGCCGCGATGCGACCGGCGTTTCCCCGGCTGGTGTACGAGCGCACGCCGCGAGAGACGATCTACAAGGCATGGAATCGTGCCCTCGCCCTTGCCCAGGGCGAGTATTTCGTCAACGCGAACACGGACGACGCGCTCCATCCGAACGCGCTGGCGGTCTTGAGTCGCGGTCTCGACGAGCACGCTGAAGCGGCGATCGCCTACGGGGATTGGGTCTGGTCAGACGTGGCCAACGCACCCTTTCCGTGGCACGCGTCCTCCCGCCGCATCAAGCACACCCCCTATCATCCGTCCCTGGCACTCATGTACTGCTACACCGGCTGCACGCAGTTCTGGCGAACGGCGAAGCTCCGTGAAATCGGGGGCTTCAATGCCGGACGGTGGGCGGCCGGAGATTACGAGGCCCTCGCAGCACTCGTGCGCCGGAGATGGGCGGCAGTGTATGTCCCTCTGGAGGTGTCGGCCTTTTACCAAAATCCGGCGGGGCTTTCGCTGTCGTCGAATCGCTCGATTCAGGAGTTTCATGAAATCCGGAACGCGCTCCGCCAGACGCTGGAAATCTCGGCGATTTTCGACGTCGATGAAGCCGATCACAGGAGCTGCGCGGCGGCGTGGATGGGGCTGGCGCACCGCGCGCTTCGGGTGTGCGCTCCGTGGGAATCACGTCCGGAACCAGACGATGACTACGCACGATGGGCGGCACTGAAAGCCCTGGCACTCGACCCTTTCAATCCTTACGCGCAGCGGTTTGTGGACGCGCTGCGCCCGCGTGGGGGCAGCTTCAAGGAACGAATCCTGCGCAGCCTCCGGGGCACGCGCGCCGCGCGGGCATTGCCAGAGGCAGAGGTGCCGGAACCGGCCGCGAGGGTGCCTCCGCTGACCGCGCGACCCGTATGAGCCGCAGCGTTCCCCGATCCGGCGGTCTTGCATGCCACGACCGTTGAATCCGGGCAGGATGCCCAGAGAGGCACGGGCGATCAGAGCCGTCCCAGCAACCCGAGCAGGAATCGGCGGGCGCCGGCAAACCATGTCCGCGCGGTGGCGAGTTCCAGCATGGCTGGAGTGAGGCCAGCCATCGGCAGGGGAGTGACGCTCGCGGTGCCGCGTGCGGCGGTTGCGGAGCTTCCCGAGAGCAGGTCCTCGAAGAGAGCCAGATAGCGCTGCGCCTGGAACGTTTCGGCGAAGCGGTCTTGTGCCCGCCGCCGGGCCGCCAGAGCATACGGTTGCAGTTGCCCGGGCTTGTTGACGAGATCGACGAGGATGTCGGCTGCCGCATTCGAGTCATCGCGATCCACGAGCCATCCCTCGTGGCCGTGATCGATCATTTCCGGCACGCCCCCGACACGCGTGGCAAGCACGGGCACCCCGCACGCGATCGCCTCCATGACCGTCAGGGGCAGGTTGTCCTCGCGGGTCATCGTCAGGAAAACGTCCGCGGCATTCAGGATCGAGATCACGCCTGCTTCATTCTGCGGGCCCAGATGGTGGCAGGGGATTCCTGCGACGGGCGGTGCCCCCTGTCCGAATGTGACGACGAAGGGCTGCGGCCCGGGGTGTCCGGCGTTTCGCAGCCGCGCCGCGAGCGATTCCAGGGCTCCTCGCGCGGGGGCGAAGCCCTTGCGGCTCTCATCGAGCGAGACGCTGCCAAACGCGATGCCGAGGCCATCAGCCGGGAGCGAGAACCGAGCCCGAAGCTCCGCCTTGTGGTGCCGGGGAGCGAAGTGAACGACATCGATGCCGTACGGAATCACATGGTGCTGATGGGACGATGCATGAAACAAACTGCTGCGACGGAGTTCCTCGCCCAGCCAGCGACTGGGCGTCACGAACGTCAGTCGCGCCTCGTGGAGTTGCGCGCGGGCTTCCTGCAAGAGCTGTGCGGCAATGTGGCGAACCGGCTTCGTGAGTTGGGGACAGCCTGCGCAGTCGGCGGCAAACGCCTCGCAGCCGGCGGTGTAGTGGCAGCCGCCGGTAAAAGCCCTCTGGTCGTGGAGTGTCCACACGACGGGTTTTCCCGTGTCGACGAGCCGCCGGATCATGGCCGGGTTGAGGAACCCCGTGACCCAATGAAGGTTGATGACGTCGGCAGCGACCACAGCCGGATGAGACGCCACGTCCCACGCCGGCCAGTCGAACGTGAAGATCGTGTTGGTCAGCGACGTGCGCGACTTGCGCAGGCTGCGGTGTATCCGCCGGTGGAGCCGCTTCCCCGCCTGGTCAGTTGGCGGCGGTTCACCGAAATCGGTGTTTCGGGCGTCGGCCCGCTGGAGCGAGAGGATGTCCGCCGTCGCGCCGGCGGATCGGAGGCCATCGGCCAGGCGACGCATGGCCACCCCTGCGCCGCCGGTTTCGCTCGTGGCAATGCAGAGGATGTTCATAGCGCTGCCGTGGGCGCCACCGCTTCCATGAAGAGGGAGTCAGGTTTGTGGACGGCCCCCTCGACATCGGCGTCCAGCTCATAGGCTGGAAAATCGGCGATGCGGGACTCGACGGCCGTCACGCGACGAGGCTCGCAAAAGCCGCTGGCCGCCAGGAGTTCACCGAGCGAAATGCGGTCATACATCCACTTGTGTCGTTCACCGCTCTTGGAAAAACGAACCGCCTTCCGGTCACTCGTGGGAGGGGCATGGAGAATCTCCGTCGGTCGCAGCGGCGGTTTTCCGGACGCTGCCTGCTGTGAACGGATGGCCTCGATCGCCGCCGTAGCCTGCACGCCGAGACGTGTGCGAATGAAGGCGTCGGCGGGCACGGGGTTGCAGGACCACCACCGTGCCATGGCCCCGCCGGGCCTGGTCCGCACGAGCTGGTCGAGGAGTTCGATGGTCATCCAGCGATGCCGCCAGCAGGCCTCGTCGTCGCCGCCGTCCAGGGCATCCACGGCAGCGAGGTACTCGCGCACGATGCCTTCCAGATCCGGCACGACCACGCGTGCGATTCCGCCCGGCCGCAGCACGCGCCGCACCTCGCCCAGCAGGTGTGTCGCCTCCCGGGGGGTGAGGTGCTCCAGCACATGCGAAGCGTAGACCGCGTCGAACTCCCGGTCCGGAAACGGGAGCGGCTTGCGGAGATCGACGTGCAACACGTCGTCCCCCGCAGGCGCCAGATCGGCGTTCGTCCAGGCGGGGTGCCGGCGGGCTCCGCAGCCGAGATTCAGGAGTTTCAGGCCGGCGGCGTTCGGCTTCGTCGCCTGGATCCTTCGCCGGCCCGGGAACGCAAAAGTGAGCATTGGCGGCTGGGGCCTGCGTTCAGGAGGCAGGCTTCACGACAAGGCGACAGGTGTAATCCACGCGGTTGAGGAAGACGGCGGGGCTCCGGCCGGCGAAGTATTCATCGACTGCCTTTCGGGCTCCCTGCCAGTGGCCGTAGTCGTCGATGATCAGAATGCCGCCGACGCTGAGCCGCGGATAGAGGTGCTCGAGTTCGTGTCGCGTGGACTCGTACCAATCCGTGTCGAGGCGGAGGATCGCGATCTCGTCGGGGGCGGCCTGGGGCAGGGTCTCCTCGACACGACCGATCACGAAGTGAACCAGTTCGGGCGGATAGCCTGTGGACCGCATGTTCGACTGCACCTCGCCGAGCGGGCCGTACGCCCAGATGGGACTCGTCGCCTTGTCTTCACGCGCCATGGCCGCGGCGGCGGGCACTCCAGCCATGTCGCGATCCCCGTCGGCCGGCGGCGGCATCCCGTCGAAGGTGTCGCACAGGTAGAGCGGACGCCGTTCGCCGCACTCCATCAATGTTTTGGCGGCTGCCATCATGCTGCCTCCCTTCCAGACGCCGCACTCGACGATTGCCCCGGGAATTCTGTTGCGGCAGACATGGAGCACTGCCTGCCGAAGCGCAAAGATTCGTTCGGGACCCGTCATCGTGTACGGCTGCACGACATCGCACAGCGCCGTCACCTCCGGAGCAAAGTCTGCCGGATACGAGGATCGCTCCGTCGGCTGCCGCCAAAGGCCTCCCAGTCGGACTGAAAGCATGTGCGCGGCCTCTGTCCCAAGAAAAAGCTCAAGCGGCGCCGGCGCAGAGTTCGTAGCCGAGCAACCGCAACGCCGCAGCTGACCGGCAGGTGAAGCGGGCTATCTGTGCGGGGCTGAGCTCGGCCGTGTACGCCCCGCTGCGGCCCTGGCGAACAAACGGCTTGTCCTTGGGCCAGGCCTTGTTGTCCCACCCTTGGGCGGCCTCGCGGGTTTTCATGCAGTCGAACCGCGATCCCTTCGCGATGGCGGCTAGTTCTGCCGGACTGCGGTGAACTCCGAGAAAGTCGCTGATACGGCCCAATTCACCGACGCAGTCGTCGAGCAGGTCCTCGTAGCGAACGAGGATCGTGTCGGCACGAAATGGGTTTCGTTCCCAGGCGAGCACATGGTCTTGCCACTCGCCGAACGGGAGTGGCGTGGCACCGTCAACGAGGCTGTCGAGGGGACCGCCTGCCTGGCTTGATTCGTTGAAGTGATGGTACGAGCAGATGACGTCACGGCCGTCTCGCACCAGACGAATGACGCGTCGATATTCCGGCTGTGGCAGGGAGTGGGTCTTGAAGCACATGGCCTGCAGAAATCGCTTGAAGCAATTCTTGTAATGCACGTCCGGCACCAATTCCTGAACCAGCGTGTCGGGCGCGTTTCTCGGGTCGAGCCCATATAAGAGCGACGCCATCATGAGCTGCAGCCACGTGTTGCCGGACTTCGGATAGCCCGCAATGAAGACGTCGCGATCGACGAACGTCCCCATCGGGACAAACCCGGACGGAAGAGCCGGCGGTGTCCGGTGACCGAGCCAGCGGCGGTATCGTGACAGCGAAGACATCCTCACAATCCATAGACGGTGCCGCGGATCACAATCGAATCCGTCGGGCTGCGCCCGGCCGGGCGCGGGGGAGTATGAGCAATCGGCCGGGCGGCCGCAGCGCCGGTTTGGCGGCGGTTTCCCCGGGTACTTCACGGAAAAATCGGCGGGACTGTCGGGCCTGATCCGCTCACCTGGGTTCGCCGTGGAATGCCTCCCACTCCCGCGGAAAACCATCGGCGTGTTCGCGACTCGTGCGAGTCAACGGAAACGCGATAGGGGGCGGGCGACGCCGCGGCGTGATCAGGCCGCCCGGGAACGGCGGCCGTCGGGGGGCGGCGTGACGGGGAGCCGCAGGCTCGCGGGCGTGTCGGGCAGGGCGGCCCGCTCGCGGGCGTAGAACTCCCGCAGCCGCCGTGTGTCGATGCCGAGTGCCCGCCGCACCACGCCGAGCGGCTGGTCGAGCAGGGCGGGGCCCACGGCGCGGTGGATGTCGCGCGTGCCCATCGTCCGTCCCGCCTCCAGCCCGAGGTCGTAGGCCGCGAGGACGCGCCAGGGAATGCGGTAGGGCTCCGGGTAGACGTGGGCCACGACGGTCTTGAAGAACCAGCGCTCCACGGGCGAGACGGCCTTCGTGCTGCCCATGGTGAAGCCGATCACGAACGCCTCGTCCTGGCCGAGCAGGCCGCGGCCGAGGAGCACGTGGATCATGTCGTGGCTGGCGAGATCGACGGCGCCGTGGAGCCGCAGCCAGCCCTGCGGGTTTTCGAAGAGCCGCACGATCCAGGGGATGGCCTGCGGCGGCGCGGCTGGCAGCGTGGCGAGCACCGCACGGAGCGTGAGGTGGTCGTTGTCGAGCCCCGGAGACCACTTCCGCCAACTGCGGGCGGAAGGATCGCCCCCGGTCGTCTGCTGGTAATGGATGTCATGCGGGATCATGGCTGCACCTTCAGCCGGCCGCGGACACTGGATGACCAGGGCAATCATACGGCGGTCAAGTGCCGTTTTTCGCGGGCCTGCGAACCCGCGGACCATGGTTGTCCGCGGCCGACGCGACACTTTCCGCAGACGGTCCCGGAGACCCGACACCGAGGAGGCAGCGATGAAAGATCCGCATCACAACCGGCTGCACGGCTACGAGGCGGGCTGGCTCACGCTGCTGCTGCAGATGGGCGTGGCGAGCGAGGCCGAACTGCGGGAGGCCCAGGGCCGCGTGGCCCGCGCGGCCATCGAGCGGATGGAGGCCCAGAAGGCCCGTCGCCGCGAGGAGCGGCGTCGCAAGCGCCGCGAGTAAAATCGGGGACGGGAGGGGATTTCAAGAAACTGAAAGCGGCGCAGCACGTGGTGCTATTGGAAATCCGCTCCCGTCCCCAATTTCGCCCAAATACTCCCGACAGGGATCGAACCTGTAACCTTCAGCTCCGGAGGCTGCGGGCAGGGTGTGACTTCGCCCGGGAAAACAAGGGGTGAAACGACACCGGCCGCGGAGTGTTGCACCCCACGTTGCACCCGATCCGCGAATCGGCTCGACGTGCTCGCCCGCGCCGTGGCCCTGGTCGCCGCCATGCCCGGGCTGACGGACGACGAGCGCGTGGCCCTCGTCGAGCGGCTCGCCGCAGGCACCGACGTCGCCACGGCGAACGACGCCACGCCGAACGACGCCACAGCCTGACCGCCGACGGCCTGCGGGCCTGGTCGCCGCCGGCGGCACGGCCGCCACCTTCCCGGCCGCGGCCGTCTCGCAGACGACCTCGTGGTCGAGATCACGCCGCCGTCGGGGGCGCCCGCACGGCCACCACGGTGCTCACCACGGTGCTCGTGATCGACCTGCTGCCGCAGGCCGCCACGGCCGGCGAGATCGAGCACGAACCGCCGCCAAAGATTTTTGACCGACGGCCTATAGGGCAAATCGGTGGGGCCTTCGTAGCGTGGCGTTCGCGATGGAATCCAAAGGTGGCCTATATGTCAAGTCGGTGGCCTCCCCATAGGTTCCGGTCGTGATGACTTCACCCCTCGGAGAGAACGCCATGCCCCAGACCTTGAACGCTGCGGAACGCCACGAGCCGCAGATGTTGTCCGCCGCTGCCGTGGCCCAGATCCTCGACACCACGCCGCTCGTCGTCCGCAGGCTCGCGGCCAACGGCCGCTTCCCGCAGCCCGTCCGGTTGAACCGGAAGTGTGCCAGATGGCCACGGCAGGTTGTCGAGGCCTGGATCACGAACGTCGCATCCCCACGGCCGGCCGCCGGCGGGAGGGCTGCGAAATGATCAAGGTGCTCAACACTTCGCGCGGGCGAGCGGTCGCCGTGTTTTGTGACTCCTGCGAAAAGCGCATCAGGAACGCTCGGTTGGCGGTAGTGGTGGCTGGGCCTGGAAGGCGGGCGATGTTCGCCCACAAGGGCGGCTGTCACAAGGTGCTGGAGGAGATCTTCCCGGGCACTTCGCCGGATGGCTTCCTGGAGTTTTCCGAAGCACTGGCCCAGACGGCCGCGAATAGCGGCGCCGATCGGCGGGCCTGAAACGAGTCGGGCCGGCGGAGCGCACTCTCCGCCGGCCCTTCGCGAGATCGCAGCAGCAGACGCCATTCCCACCACAGGAAAAGAATCCGCATGCACCAGACAGCATACACGCCGACGCCACCGCGCGACGAGCCTGAACTGCTCGACAGTAGGGCAGTGGCCGCCATGCTCACCGTGAGCGTGCGACACGTCGAGCGGCTCGCGGAGGCAGGCCGGATGCCCGCGGGCCTGAAGATCGGCCGGCTGCGGCGCTGGCGCCGTAGGGTGATTCTCGACTGGATCGAGCGCGGTGCTCCCGTCTGCCGCAGGCCGGCCGGAGGCGGCCGATGAACCGCGCCGAAATCATCGCGGCCGCAGACTTGTCGCTCCTGGTTGGCCGGAGGCGGGCGGCACAAGCCGTCACCGACCCGGAGATGATCGCCGGAGTCGCTGAAGCTCTCGCGGTGGCTCACTGCCACTACGTCGCCGCCGGGCTGGGCCGACGTGCTGCCGTCCTCGTGCGGTTCGTGCGGCGGCTCTCGTGGCGCTGGGCCGACCACGCCGCGGCGACGTCCAGGCGGAGGCGCTCACGATGACCGCCACGAACATGGACGACCTCGGATTCGACGAGGCCGCGCTCGCGGCCGCGCTGCTCGACCTGCTCGATCGTGACGAACAGGCCGTGCCGGGCATCGTCGCCAACCTGCCCCGGCTCACCACGCCGGCGGGAATCATCGTCAACGTGATCCGCGAGGCCGTGGCCAGCGGCCAGACACCCACCCGCGTGGACGTGTGGAACGAATCGCAGGTGGATGATCCGGTCGGGGAGATTCGGGCCGCGCTTGTCGAGGCCATGGGCGACAAGGTGGCGACCGGCCGCCGGTCCGCAGACGTGGCCCGTCGTGCCGCAGGCAGGATCGTGGCCCGGCACCACGAGGTTGCTCTCGCGGATGCCCTGGCTGCTGCTGCCGCCGCCCCCGGCGATGCCGACCGATGGAGCGACGCCGTGGCGGCCCGGGCTCGCCTGGAGGCGGGATCGACGCCCAGGAAGCTCCAGACGGCAATGGACGCCCTCGACCGCTGGGCGAAGAACGAGACGACGCCCGTCGTGCCGACCGGATTCGCATGGCTGGATCGGGCCACCGACGGCGGTCTGCCCGCAGGCGGGCTCACGGCCCTGGTCGCACCGCCGGGAGTGGGCAAGTCTGCTCTGGCTCTCCAGTGGGCCGTGGGGGCCATGCTCGCGGATGCCGACCTGCGAGTTGTCTGGGCGGCCGGCGAGATGACGCTCGCCGGGATCGGCCGGCGGCTCGTGACCGTGGGCTCCGGGCTGGTCGAGGGCTGCGATCCGATCACGATGACGGAGGCCGGCAAGGGCACCCCCCGTGCTCGTGCGGCTGGCCGTCGCGTGGCGGAGGCGATCGGGGACCGGTTGGCGTTCGTGGAACCGCCGATCACCGTCGCCGCGATCGACGCCGCCGTGGTTGAGACGGGCGCGCGGCTCGTCGTTGTGGACTACCTGCAACTCGTCGCCGTTCCCGACGGTGGCCGGGACCGCACCGCCGACCTCGATCGCACCGTCGGCCAGATCCGCGACATGGCGATCCGTCGGGAGGCCGCCATCGTCGTCGTCTCGTCGCTGGCCAAGGCGACAGCAGCAGCGGCTCACGCCGGGCAACTGGGCCGTGGCACCGCGGAGATCGGTTTCGCAGCCGAGTTGGTCTACTCCGGCGAGCGGGAGGAGACAGCCGACGGCCGGCCCGTCGTCGGGCCTGACGGGACCGTGAACGTGACGTGGCGGTGTGCCAAGGCGCGGAACGGCGAGCCGCGAGATCTTCGCCTGCGGTTCGACGGTGCCGCCCAGACCTACGCCGACGACGGGCAGGAGATCACCTACTTCCCGACGGTGCCGCCGGGGGCGCTGGGCATCGTCACCCTCGACACCTGGACGCCGCCGGAGGCCGTGCAATGACACCGGACCTAGGTGCTCGTGCTCGTGCTCGGCTGGCCGATCGGCCTGCACAGGAGCAGCAGTCTCCGCCCCCGGCCGCCGCCACGGCCGCCCCGCCCCGATCGGCCGGCAAGGGCGGCGATGCACGGGACAAGGCGAACCGTCGGTTCAAGACGTTCAACGCCTTCACCGATTCAGTCGGCCGGTACGTTCCTGCCCATGCCCGTGAGGCCTGGCACGTCGTCTTTCGGTTCGCGGACGCCATCACCAACGAGGCTGAATTGAGGGTGCCAGACATATCGGCGCGGCTGGGGTGCGACAACCGGACGGTGGAGCGTGGCCTGAAGTGGCTGATGGTCGCCGGCCTGATCACGAGGCTGCGGCGCGGCACGCGGCAGGGCGGGGCGAGCCGGTATTTCATCGACCCAGACCCAGGCCGACGCCTGGACGACCTGAAGGCCATGCACGAGGAACGCGATGGCAGGAAGCGGCCACGCATCGGCCGCGCCGTTCCCCCCGCGAACCGCGCCAAGAGCGGCCGGTTCACAACCCGACAGCGGTGACGCCTTGAACGATTCACAACCCGACAAAGGTACGGCCTACAACCCGACACGGGTGACGGCGGTTCTACAAAGGAACAGAAGGGCCGGCGGTCGCCTTTTGGCTCCCGCCGCCCCCGACAGGATGACCCGAGCAGTAGCAGGTGGCCGTGGCAGTGTCGCCACGGTGCCGACGATGACGGATGACAACCCCCAGGAGATCGACGGTATGAACACCACGAAGATCGTGCGAAAGACGACAGACAAGTGGCTCGCAGCCTTGGCAGACGACCTCGGCATGGTCGCCGGTTGCATCCGCGAGGCACTGGACGACCTCGACGGCATTCTGGCAGGGGCCACGGCCGCCGATCCCATGGTCTGCAAGGCCGCCACGGCCAAGCTCGTGGCGCAGGCGGCGGAGTTGGATAGCTGCTCCGCCGACCTCGTGGTACTCGCAGATCAAATGCAGGCCGCTACGCCACCGGCACGGCCGCAGGCCGGGAAGGGCCGGCGGAGCGGAGCCGCGAGGGCCAGACGGTGACCCCGGCGTGAGATCGACCCCAGGGTACCTTTCCAGGGAAATGGCTATCTCCCCGGAGGACCCCACGCTACCACCAGGCGAGCGACAGATCGTAGACCCCGTTTTCCCGAAAGTGAGGTGACAGCATGGCCAACAAAGGACCGCTCGCAGGATCGCATTCAGCCCGCCGCCGATGGCATGGCGACAGCCCCTCGCGGACTTCGACGCGCGGGGCCGCCGGCTCTCCGCGGATGCCGGCCGACATTGGGAAGATCCCCGAAGCGGCGGCATTCTGGCGGCGGCTGGCGCCGATCCTGATCGACGACGGGCGGCTGACGCCTGATCGGGCGGACGCATTCGCCACGCTGGCCCGGCTCCATGCCACGCGGGTGGAACTGCGGTCGCTGCTCGCGCAGCAAGGCTTCACGGTCCAGACGAAGGACGGCACCACGGCCAACCCGGTCGCCCGGCTCCTGCGGAATGCCGAGACGGACTGGCTCTCGATCGCCCGAGACTTCGGCCTGACGCCGGGGGCCGCCGCGAGGCTTCCGGCATTCGACGCGAATGACGAGGAGGAAGATGCGCTGGCCAAGTTCCTGTGACGCTCGCACCGCAGGCCGCCACGGCCTGAAAAACGGAGGGTATCCAAGGCCGGCCAGCAGGCTGATCGGCCCGCAGATCGAATCCTAGAGGCCCGTTCCCGGCCGCCGTGGCCGGAAGGGCACGAGATAGATGCCGAACCGCCCAACGAGCCGATGTAGGCTGCGGGCAGACCAAAAGGGAGAACACCACCATGGGGATCGTCTTGCGGCCCTACGTCACCAGGCCGATGCCAGACGGGGCGAGGATCGTCACCCGCACCGTGATCGAGAAGGGCAAGCGGATCCGGCGGCCGTTCGCAGTCTGGACCGATGCCGACGGGAACACCCACGAAGCTCGTGCGACTGGGCCAAAGGCCAAGCGGGCCGGGATCGTCGAGCGGTGCCGCACCTACTGGGCGCAGTACCTCGACGCCGACGGCCGGAAGCGGCGAGTATCGACTGGATGCCGGGACCGAACCGCGGCCCGCGCCGTGCTGGCCGACCTGGAGCGGCGCGCGGAGAAGGTCCGCAGCGGGATCGTGACGGCGGCGGAGGCAAACGTCGGGGATCATGCCGACGCCCCGATCCTCGACCACGTCGAGGCCTACGTCGAGGCGCTCGCGGGGAGCCGTGGCAAGGGGGCTCACCGCACCGTCGCCCCGCGGCACGTCGCTGGTGTGCGGCACGCCCTGTACCTCGTCGTTGAGGCCTGCGGATGGCATCGGCTCCGCGACCTGGATCGCGGCGCCGTCGAGCGGTGGGCCACGCGGCTGCTCGACGGGCCGGAGCCCCCGGCTCCGCGGACTGTGAACGCGAAGCTCGCGGCACTGTGCGCGTGGGGGAACTGGCTCGTCGTCGCCGGCCGGCTCGTCGCCAACCCATTCGGCCGACTGCGGAAACTCGATGAAGCGGATGACGTCCGCCGCCAGCGGCGGGCACTGACCACCGACGAGTTGCGGCGGCTGCTCACGGTGGCACGCCTGCGGCCCGTGGCGGAGTTTGGCAGGCCGACGATCCGTGTGGTCGATGCAGGCCGCCCCCGGGCCTCACGGGCGACGTGGAAGCGTGCTCCCCTCACGATCGACACGATCGAGGCCGCCGCCGCCGCGGGCCGGGACCGCGTGCGGCCCGATGTCGCCGCGCGGCTCGACGCTGCGGGCCGTGAGCGGGCACTGGTCTACGCCGTGCTCGTGACGACCGGACTGCGGCGCGGCGAACTGGCCGCGCTGACCGTGGCCGACGTGCTCCTCGACAACGACCCACCGGTGATCGTGCTGCCGGGGGCCGACGCGAAGAACGGCCAGCGGGCGACGCTGCCGCTGCGGGCCGACGTGGCCGCGGAGTTGCGGGCCTGGATCGAGGATCGCACCGCGGCGGCCTGCGGGCGACGAGTCGGGATCGCAGGCACCACGGCACCGCCGACGTCCATGCCGCTGTTCAACGTGCCCGTGGCCATGGTCAAGATCCTCGATCGTGACCTGGTCGCGGCCGGCATCCCCAAGCGGGATGACCGGGGCCGCACCGTAGACGTCCATGCCCTACGCCACACCTTCGCGTCGCACCTGGTCGCCGCCGGCGTGGCCCCCCGGACGGCACAAGCGGCCCTGCGGCACTCGTCGATCACGTTGACCATGCAGGCCTACACCGACCCGCGGCTCCTCGACGTGGCTGGAGCGCTGGACGCCCTGCCGGCTCTCCCGACGGCCGGCCCGGCCCCGGCGGAGGCCCGGGCGACTGGCACCACGGGCGCGAAAAATGTTGCACCCAATGTTGCACCCAATTCTGCCGGAAGGGGTCGGAAACGGTCGGTTTCTGACGGTTGCGACAGAATTGACGACGACCACCAGACGACGCGATCGGCCCTAAAAACAAGGGCTTTTCCGGCTGAAACGCAAGTACTCCCGACAGGGATCGAACCTGTAACCTTCAGCTCCGGAGGCTGACGCTCTATCCAATTGAGCTACGGGAGCGAATCACGGACGAGCGGAAGTCTACCAGACTTTGCAATGAAGTTCTGCCACCGCGAGGTGCGGCCTCCGCTGACCGCGGAAAACCGCAGCCTTCCGGCCGGGCACGCCGCTGGTTTCTCCCCACGGCACGTCAGGCGGACCGCTTGAGCGGGGCGGGCGGAGCCTGCCGGTGCGGACGGGCCAGCCGCTCGTGGGCCTCGTCAATCCGCAGCGTGCGGGCGTCGGCCGAGCCGTCGACTGCTTGTCGGATCGCTGCGAGCTGCCGAGACCGAGCGGCGTGGGCCCCGAACTGCAGCAGGCCGACGAGCCGCCCCACGAGCATCGGCACCGTGCCGAAGGGGGCCGATGCTGCAGCGTGCCGCAGGGTTTCGAAGCCGTGGGCCACCAGCCCCGGCAACATTGTTCCCGCGGTCAACGCCCGCCAGAAGAGCTGCTCCGCCTGGAGGCCGGCCGTGAAGGCACCGGGCTGCGACCGCATCGGTCCGCCGATGACCCGCGAATCGGGCTCCAGCACCACGTCGCCGCCGCAACACGCAAGCACGGCCGCCATGTCGGCGTCGGCGAGCCAGTCGCCGCACGCCGTGGAAAACCCGGCCGTGGCCGCGAGCAGGCTGGCGGACCAGAAGCCGGCTTCGAGCACCGGCGCCGCAGGACGCGGCAGTCGCGCGGCAGCGACGTTCGCCACGGTGCGGGACGAGGGGGCGATCGCCAGCCGCCTGCCGCCGCGTGTGGTGCGGATGCCCGCCGCGACGATGCGGTCGTCGTCGGCAACGACCAGCGGCACGACCGCGGCCACGCCGCCGCGGGCAAAGTGGGCCAGCGGCCTGTCCGTCCAGCCGGGAGTTGCCCGCCAGCCGGCCGCGAGCACATGCACGACCCGGCCGGTGGCGGCCGCGATCCCGAGGTTGGTGCACGCCGTCAGGCTCGAGCCATGCGGCGCCTGCACGAACCGCACCTCTTCGCGGATGCCCCACGGATCGGCGTAGTCGCAGCCCAGCGCCACCACGACCTCGGCGTCGGGCGGCCGATTCTCCAGGACGCTGACGAGCGAATCCTCGAGGGCCGCGACGTCGGCCGGCGCCGGCACGACGATCGACAGTTCGGGCGCCGACGCCGCGTTACTCGGCATGAACATGGATATCCCCACTTGCGGTCCGCACCTCCCCAGGCGCAGACCTTTCCCCCGGACCCACCATCATCATCCCGAGCGCCGCGCCGATCAGGCCGCGGCCCGCTGCGGCTGCAGCTCCGTGAACAGGTTCACGGTGTGCAGCATCTCGCCCTCGGCGTCGTAGAACTGCAGCACGCCCACGTCGATCAGCCACATCGCGAACATCTCGGCCACGCGATAGCAGCGGGCCACGCACCGGCCGCGGTCGATGCGGATGTTTTCCTGGACGTCGGCCACGTCGTCGGCGTCGGCACCGAGGTGCAGGAAATGGCGGGAGACGAGGCCACGCACGTCCGCGGCGTTCATGTGCAAGCGCATGAGGGGCAACCTCCTGTTGCGGTCTGTCGAGCGACTTCCTGTCGATCGGGCCGAGGACCTTACTCGGGAGCAGCCGGCGGCGAAAGGCTGGTTTTGCCGGGGCTTTTGCCTTCCCGGGCCGGATTCTGGCCCGCCACCACAAATGGACATCGGCTCTTGCGAGCGCGGGTGATCACCAATGCATTGCCGCCCTGCCCATCCCGCACGACCCGGCGGCTCTGCCCAGTTTGCCGGCTCGGTTTCGGGTCACCAGGCCGCGTGCCGCTTTGCGATCACGGCAGGCGGTGTGTCCAGCTCGCGTCGGTGTAGCGGTCGCGGACGAGCCGCGTCACGCGGTCGCGAGGCCAATCGGTTGCGGCCCGCTCTGCGTTGAAGGCTGCGCGCACGGCGGCCGTGAGGCGTGCGGCTCCCAGGCCGAGGTTGGTGACGAACGCGCCGTGCGGACGGCCGGCGCGGTAATCGGGCTCGCGGGGCGGATGCCGCAGCACGCGGCCGATGAGGCCGAGGTCGAAGGCGTCGAGGAGCGTGCCGTGGTAGAGCACGCCGTGCCGCCGCACCCGCAGGGCGTTCCCCGAGATCTTCAGGCCACCCGCCCCGTGTCCGATCGCCAGGTCGCTGGATCCGCGGCGGACCACGTCGCGGCCCGCGGCCCGCAGGGCGGCGGCGAGCGGGGCGAGCATCGCCGCGTGCAGGGCGTCGATCGGCGGTGGTCCGGCGGGGTGGTGCGTGACGACCGACCACATCAGGCAGCCCGGCCCGAGCACGACCGACAGCCCGCCGCTGGGCCGGCGGAGCACGCGCACGCCGTGGGCCGCGCAGGCGTCGAGATCGAGCTCGTCCGCGGCGCGGCTCGAAGAGCCGAGCACGACGGCATGCTCGGCGGCCATCCATGTCCGCACGACCGTTGCCGTGCGCACGCCCTCGTGGGCCTCCTCCAGCAGCGCCTCGTCGAGGGCGAGCTGCTCGGCGATACCACCCGGCTCCGCCTCCAGCCAGGTGGCCGGCGGGGCCGCGGCGGCGACGGAATCATGCGGCACAGGATCGGCGGCCGGGCTTCGTTGACGCACGGGGTTGGCTTCCTAGACTTTGAGCACGCCAGGGACCGATTGCATCCGGGGCGTGACGCCGCATCTCAGGATACCGCCCGTCCATGGCCGATACGCCGCGCCGCCCGTTCACGCCGGACGATTCACTGCCGCCGGTGGAGCCGCCCAGCGCTGCCTTCCTGGTGCAGTTGTTTCTGGTGCCGGCGATCATCGTCGCCATCATCGTCTGTGTTTGGCTGGCATTCCATTGGCTCGCGCAGCTGGGCAACGACCCGCAGGGCTACGTCAAAACGCTGCGGCGCAACAACGAGGGCCGCTGGCAGGCGGCCCTGAACTTCGCCAACGACCTCCGCGGGCCCGGTGGCCAGGCGCTCAAGGGCGACGTCGGGCTGGCCCAGGAGCTCGGCAGCATCCTCGCCGACGAGGTGGCCTCCGGCCGCCCACGGGCGGCGGGGCACGCCGGCGAACAGTCGAAGACGCTGTGCGGCTATCTGTGCCGCGCCCTCGGTGAGTTCGCCGTGCCCGAAGCGGCGGCGCCGCTCGTGGCCCGGGCAGCCGACGCGTCCGACCCCGACACGGCCCAGGCCGCCGTCGAGGCGCTGGCCGTGCTGGCCGACAACCTCGCCACGGCCGGCCGATCCTTCACCGACCCGGCGGCCGTGACGGCCGTGCTGCTGTCCGCCGCGGGCAGCGACGACGCGGCCGTGCGGTCGCGGGCCGCCTACGCGCTGGGCGTGGTCGGCGGCTCCGGCGCGACGGGCCGGCTGCGGGCGCTGCTCGGTGATGCCGCCGACAACGTGCGGTTCAACGCCGCCGTGGGCCTGGCACGGCAGCACGATCCGGCCGCCTGGGACACGCTCGGCGAGATGCTCGCCCTGCCCGATATCGAGGCGGCCCCCGGTGACGATGCGAAGCAGTCGGAGCGGTACAAGCGGGCGCTCGTCGTCCTCAACGGCCTGAAGGCCGTGGGCCTGCTCGTGGACGCCACGCGGTCGCCGCCGCCCGCAGCCGTGGCCAAGCGGGTCGCGGCCCTGCGCAAGGATCCAGTGCCCGACGTGCGCACTGCTGCCACGGCGCTGGCCGCCAAGCTCGAACGCATTTCCGGTTCGCCTTCTTCAGTCCCCCAGGAGCAATGACCGCCATGGCCGTCACCACCCAGCAGACGATCGACCTTCTCCTCGAGAGCTACGGCATGGAGCTCGAGACTGTGCTCAACTACCTCGCCAACAGCGTCAATCTCGACGGCGTGCGGGCCGAGGAGATCAAGAAGTCGCTCGGCGCCGACGTGCCCGGCGAGATCGCCCACGCCCAGCAACTCGCGAATCGCATCAAGCAACTCGGTGGCCACATCCCCGGCTCGAAGTCGATCGGCGCGATGCTCGGCAAGCAGATCCAGCCCGTGAGCGTCACCACCGACGTGGTGGGCGTGATCAAGAGCGTGATCGCCGCCGAGGAGGCCGCCTGCGCCCAATACAAGAAGATCATCAAGGCGGTCGAGGGAGAGGACTACGTGACGCAGGACCTGTGCATCCGCCTCCTCGCCGACGAGGAAGAGCACCTCGTGCAATTCAAGGGATTTTTGAAGGAATATGCGGGCGGCTGACCGTGAGCCCCCGGCCGCTCGCGGATGTACCCAAGAAGCCTCGGGTGGAAACCCGGGGACACCGGGCATGAAAACCACCCCGCCATCCCTGCGGCACGACGGCAGATGATACCGCGGTTCAAACCCGTATCGCATGGCATGCGGGACGGCATGCAGCCCGGAGTCCCCCGGCTTCCGCCGGGGGCTTTTTGTGGGTGCGTCGCTCGTTCCAAGAAGCCCCGGGTGGAAACCCGGGGACACCGGGCATGAAAACCACCCCGCCATCCCTGCGGCACGACGGCACGTGAGTCCCCTGGTGCGTGTCGGGCGGAGTCGCGTCGAAACCGCGTCCGGGATGTTTCTGATTGTGAGTCGGGCCGTGCATGCGTTATGCCTGTAGGCCGTGCAGGGATCCATTGCGGATCGATCCCGAACAGCGTTGCCTCGGGCTCCCTCCTGCACTGTGAGCGACGGGTGTCGGGCCCGTCGCGAACCGCCTCGCGGATGCCACGGGTCACATGGATACAACCTCGCGCATCGACTGTGCCGTCGCCGTCGCGCGGGTCGCCGCAGCCGATTGTCAGGATCGCTGGCAGACCCGGGCCGCGGTCGCGTATCCCGCGTTCGTCTGCCTGCTCGCCGGCCTCGGCATGTGGTGGCTCGGCACCTCCGGCTTCCCGCAAGAAGGCGCGATCGTGTCGCCCATGGGGGCGGTGGCCGCTGATCGCGGCAACGGTCGGATGCTGCGGTCGGTCGGCTGGCCGGCGGCCAGTGGTGGCGCGGCCCTGATGGCCGCGGCCGCCGCGTGGTGGTTGAGCCGCCGTACGCGGCCACGGCAGTCGGGGCGGCACGAGGCGCTGGCCTGCGAGGTGCGGGCCGCGGCAGCCGCGGCGGGCCTGTCCGCGGCCGACGAAGAGCGGATCGTCCGCGCGGTGTGTGGCTCCCATGCGCCACGCCACCACGGGCACGGCTCGGCGGCTCCACCGCTGGCCGCGGTTGCCGCGTCGCTCCCGGATCCGCGCGAACGGGCCGAGGCACTGCGGGCGACCGCCGATTTTTATTGGCTGCTCGACGACCGCCGGCGCCAGCGCCGCCAATGGCTGCTGCCGGCCTGCGGCATCGTCACCGCCGGGTTCGTCGTGCTGCTCTACGGCATCGCGATGTTCGGGCCGCTCGCGGACTTCATGCACGCGATCGCCACGCGGCCGCCGAACGCCTCCGGGAGCGCGGCGCGATGATGCCCGACGCGCTCCTCCACCGGCATGTCTCCGCGGCGGTCGCCCGCCACGGCGGCATCGTGCCCGCGATCCGCGCCATCGCCGCCGAGCTTGCGCCGCGCGAGCGCCGGCCATGGGTGGCGATCGCCGACGCCCTGGCCCGCGGCGACGTGGCCGCCGGCGCGACCGCCGCCGCCGCCGATCCGGCCTGCTGGATGCCGCTCTTTTCCACGCCCGCCGGCGATCCGCGGCTCCTCGGCCGGATCGTCGCGGCCGCCGCAGGACCGCCGGTCGCGACGCCGCGCGGCTGGCTGCCGCTCGTCGTGCCGCTGACGCTCGTGGCGCTTGCCTTCGGTCTGCTCGGGGCCTTGGCGTTCGGGTTCACGCCGCTGCTCGAGGAGGTGTTCACCGAATTAAACATGGAACTGCCGCCGCTCACGCAACGGATGCTCGGCACCGCGGCCTTCATACGCGGCATCTGGAAGCCGCTCCTGCTCGGCGTCGGCTTGGTGATTGCCGGCTGGGGCCTGACGTGCTGGTGGATACGGCGCGGGCCGGCCGTGGCGGCGGCCTATACGCGGCATCTCGCTCGGCTCGTGGAGAGTGGTGTGCCGCAGGACGAGGCGGTCGAACTCGCCGCCTGGGCCGTGGGCGTGCCACCGGTGAGCCCGGCCCGGCCGCGCCGGCCGCTGTCGCATGCCGCCGTCGCAGCGCTCGCCCATGAACCCGCCGTGGCGGGCGGACTGCTCGACGCCGTCGCCGAGTGCCACGCGCTGCGGGTCGCCGGCACGTCGTTCGCGGCCGGTTCGCTATGGAGCACGCTCGCCTTTGGCGTCGTCCTGCTCACCGTGGGGCTGTACCTGATCGGGATTCTCCTGCCGCTGATCAATTTGATTCGGCAATTCAGCTGAAGGGGTCGTTCGTTGTTTCGCCTGCCCACGCCCCGCGCCATCTGGAGAAGCCTCCCCGGCCGCTGGGCGAGCCACGCCGAGTCGGCCCAGGTGGCCACGCTCCTGGCGGCCTGCCATGCGTTGGAAGTGGCCCCCGCGCCGCTGCTCGAGGCCTGGGCGCGGGATAGTCGCGGCCGGCAGGGCAGGCGGCTCACGCAGGCCGCGCGTCACCTCCAGGCCGGCGGTCCGCTCGCAGCCGTTCCCGATTGCGTGCCCGGGCTGATGCGCGACGAGCATGCCGTGGCGGTGCGGTTTGGCGGGATGACCGGGCTGGTCGTGCCCACCGTGCGGGCCACGCTCGCCGCTGAAGCAGGCGCCGAGGCCGAGGCCCGGCTGCGAGTTCGTGGCCTCGTGCGCTGGGCCGTGGGGTGGAGCATCCTCGCGGTGCTGGTCACGCTGTTCCTGGCGACCAGGATCGCGCCGCAGACCAAAAAGATCTGGGACGATTTCGGTGTCGAATTGCCGAGTTCGACCGCGGCTTGGCTGGAAGCGTGTGCGTGGCTGGCGGCCTGCAGGTGGCTCGTCGTGCCGCTGACCGTGATGGGACTCGTGCTCCGCTTCTCCCCGGCCGTGCGGCAGGCCTTCGCCCAGCCGTTCACGCGTGGCCGGCGGATCGCCGCCGCGCTCGACACGCTGGCGGTCGCGGTCGCCGCCGGCCAGCCAATCCATGCCGCGGCTGCCACGCTCGCCGCCTGCCAGACCGACGGCCGGCTGGCCGTCCGCCTCGCAGACTGTGGAACACGTCTGCCCGAGCAGGATGCGACGGCCGGCCTGCTCACCGCCGCGGAGGGCCGGGAGCTCGCCGCCGCGCCGGCCGCCGCGGCTGCCACGCTCGCGCGGATCGCCGCCCGCCGGCGCGCTGCCCTGCGCCGGCGGGCGACCGTCTGGCAGCGGGTGATCTCGTTGGGCATGCTCGCCCTGGCCGGTGGGTTCGTGTTCTGGACGGCGATCGCCTTCTTCATGCCGCTCATCGAGTTGACCGAGCACGTGGCGGGAGTCGCCCGAGCACGGGGGCATGCCGCGCACAAGCCGCGCTGCGGCGGCATTTCGTCCCGGACTCTCGACCGTGGAGACGTTGGCGGCCCTGGCACTGCTCGCCGTGGTCATGGCGTCGACGATGCCGGTCTTCGTTCGCCACGGTCGGCTGCTCGCCGATTCGCGGCAGGAGCGGGTCGCGATCGAGGAGCTCGCCAATCAGGCCGCGTGGCTCGTCGCGCTGCCCGTCGACCGCCGCGCCGCGGCCCTCGCGACGCTCGCCCCCTCGGCGGTCGCCGCCCGGCGGCTGCCCGGTGCCGAGCTGACGGCCACACGGGGCCCGTCGCCGCTCGGTGACCGCGTGGTGCTCAATCTCGCCTGGCACGCGACCGGCCGCCGCGAGCATCCGCTGTCGCTGGCGGTCTGGCTGCCGGCTCCGCCGGAAGGGACGCCATGAAACGGTTCCATCATCCGCTGCACCGTCGCGGCATGACCCTCGTCGAGGTGCTGCTGACGATCACCGCCTCGACCATGGTCGTGGGCGTGGCGGGAGGGCTCCTGCACCGCGCGCTGCGGCTCGAAGCGGCGTCGCGCGGGGCGCTGCAGGGGGAACGCACGGCGCTGGTGCTCGCGCGACAGGTTCGTGCCGACATCCGCGCGGCCCGCACCGTGGCCTGCACGGCCGACGGCCTGCCCGCGGATGTCGTGCTCCGGGTGCAGCCCGCCGGGGAGGCCGCGATCGTGTACCGCGCCGTCCGCGGCGGCCTCGTCCGCGAGCAGGCGATCCCCGCGAATCGCATCGCCCGCGAGGCGTTTTCATTTCCGGCGGCGGTGCGGTTCGAGTCGGTCCGTGGCGACGGCGTCGTGTCGCTCGTCGGCACGGGAGGCGGCGAGCCCGGGGAGGGGCCGCCCATCGACATCGAGGTGGTGGCAGCGCTCGGTGCCGGGGCCCGACTCGGGGAGGACCAGCCATGAGCCACTCGCTGGGTCACGCCGCTGCGCCGCCGGCCCGGCGCGGGTCGGTGATGTTCATCACGCTCGCCACGCTCGCGGTCGTGGGACTGATCGCCATGGCGATGGTTCGCGGGACGATCATCGGCCGCAGGACTCTCCGAGCTGAGCATGCCGTGCGGCAGGTGGAGGCGATCCTCGACGCCGCCGAGTCCCGCGTGCGGTCGCGGCTCGCGGCCGGCCTGCCCGCCGCCGAGACGATCGACCTGGCCGCCGCCGACGTCGCCGGCACGCATGCGGCGCAGGTCGTCGTCACCGTCGATGCGGATGGCACCGACGCCTGGCGGGTGCGGATCATCGCCGCCGCGCCCCCAGATGGCCCGGCGTCCGTCCGCCGCACCCGCGACGTGCTGATTCGTTCCCGTTCGTCCACTTCCCTGGAGACCAGCCCATGACCCGCCTCATCTCGACTGGCCGCCCGCCGGCGGTCCGTGCCCCCTCTCGCGCCGCCGGGGCTGCGGCGTTCACGCTCGTCGAACTCTTGATCGTGGTCGCGATCATGGCCACGCTCATCGGCCTGCTCCTGCCGGCCGTGACGGCCGCCCGCGAGGCCGCCCGCAGGGCGGCCTGCTCCAACAACGTGCTCCAGCTCGGCCTCGCGCTGCACAACTACGAGTTTCATCGCGAGGCGTTTCCGGCGGGCGTCACCGACGCGGCCGGCCCGATCAAGAGCCTGCCCGAGGGGCGGCACGTGAGCTGGATCGTCCGCATCCTGCCCTACCTCGAGGAGCAGGCCCTGGCGAGGCATTTCAAGGAAGCCGACGGGGCCTACGCCGCCGGCAACGCCCCGGTGGTGGCGACCGTGATTCCCACGCTCACCTGCCCGTCGTCGAGCGCCATGAGCGTCGAGCAGTGGCGAGTGCCGCGCGTGGCGGAACCGGCCCCGGACGATTCGCTGGACGATCTGCCGCGCGAGATTCCGCAGCCGCGCCGGGTGGCCGTGTCACATTACGCGGGGAGCCATCACGACGTCGAAGCGCCGATCGCGGCCGACAACCACGGCATGCTGTTTCTGAACAGCGCCGTGCGGTTCAAGGACATCGAGGACGGCAGTTCCCGCACGCTCCTGCTCGCTTTCACATGAGTGGCATCTGCGTCTCGGCCATGGCGGACGGTGGCGTGCGACAGTTCACCCCCGACATCGACCCCGACCTCCTCCGGCAACTCGGGCATCGGGCGGACGGCGAGATTCCCAAAGACGACGGCGCCTGGTGATCCGTGGCTTCGTGCGCCGGCGTCACGCCGAAAGAAACTCGTCGAGCGCTTCCCGGAGCATGTCGGTGTCGGCCTCGAGGCCGGTGAGGGCGTGAAAGTCGATCGCCGTGCGGGTGGCGTGCACCTCGATGCCGTCGACGACGCAGGCGCCGGCCGCGGCGGCCTGTGCGGCCAGCGCGGTCGGCCGCGTGGCCAGGCCGCTCTCCACGAGCACGAGATCGGCCCGCAGGCCGCCGCACCGCACGGAGCCTGCCGCGGGGTCGAGCGCGTGGACGACGATCGCGGTCTCGGCGGGCAGTTCCGGCGCGGCGGTCCACTCGATTCGCGCGGCGGTTGCGGTGGCCAGGCCCGTGAGCGACTCCACGAGGGCGTCGGCCCGGGCGGGATCGGGATCGCCGATGGCGAGGTGCGCCGCGCCCGCCAGCGCCAGTTCGAGCGCCGCCGCCCGGCCGACCGGGCCGGCGCCGAGCACGACGGCCCGACTGCCCGCGGGCTCGATGTGGCCGCGGAGCGCCTCGATGATGCCGCGGCCCTCGGTCATGTGGCCGGCCATCCCGCCGGCTTCGTCGCGGGTCACGAGATTGACGGCGCCGGAGAACGTCGCGGCGGGGCTTGTCGTGGATACCAGCGGCAGCGCGGCCGCCGGCAGCAGGCCGCCGAGCAGGCCGCCGCGAAGGCCGAGCGCGGCGATCCCGGCCAGCGCCTCGGCGAGCCGCTCCGGCGGCACCTCGAACGTGAGAAACCGCCAGTCGAGTCCGGCCTCCACGATCGCCCGCTCGAACAGATACTGCGCTGGATTGCCGGCCGCGGGCGCCGCCAGCAGGGCGATCACTTCCTGGAGCGCCGGACTGGTCATGCGGGTGATGTCCGGCGGAGCCGATGGGCGGCGGAGCGCGTCGTCAGACGGTCACGTGGGTCGCGGCCTGGAACCGGGGGTCGGTGCGGATCGGGTCGAAGTCACGTTCGGTCCCGGTCAGGTCGCGGTAGCGGTCGTCGAGCGCGATGGCCTGGGTGAGGTTCTCGATCGCGGCCGGCACGTCGCCCGCCAGCGAGTGGTAGCAGGCGAGGTTGTACAGCACGATCGCCTGCTTTGGCGACGCATCCCGGCCGCGTTCCAGCGCGCGGATCGCCTCGTCCAGCCGGCCCAGCCGTTTCAAGCACCATCCCAGACCGAGCCAGGCCTCGAGCCGGCCGGTCGCCGCCTCCGCGGCCCGGGTGAGCGGGGTGACCGCGCGGTCCCACTCTCCCAGGGCGCGGAGGGCCTCGCCTTCCAGCAGGCTGGCGTCGGGATGGCTGCGGGCCTCGGCGGGGAGTTCGGCGAGGGTGTCGAGGGCCCGGAGCAGCAGGCGACGGGCGGACGGGGGCACCAGACCCTCGCCGTCCACGAGCAGTTCACCCAGTTCCACGTAGCCGGCGGCGTGGCGAAGGATCATCTGGCGACGCACCCGGGGAAAGGCGGTCTCGGCAGTCATGACTGTGCAACTCCTCGGCGGCTGCCGGGGGGAGACGCGGAGCCGCTCGGGACGGAAGGCGAACCGGAAAAGTCTAGCCCGCCTGCCGCCGCCGCCCAATCCACTCTGGTGTCCCGACAACACTGCTCGTTATCTACGGCCGCCGGGCCCAAATGGGTCGCAGCATGCGAAAACATGCCACCCGAGCATGATGTGGAGCCCCATTCATTCCCACCCTCTCCCTGTGGGAGAGGGCCGGGGTGAGGGTGCCGGGATCCGCGCAGCGTCGTCAGCACCCTCACCCGGCCTGCGGCCGGCCTCTCCCCGAGGGAGAGGCGAGATGTCCCAGGCGGACACGCGTCAAATGTCCGGGATTTTTTCCGAGCCCGCACGAAAACCGGCCGCGGGCGCCACTGTTTCTTCCGGAGGGCGTCGCCGCCCGCCGCACATTCTTCCGGAGCCCGACGATGCGTCTGACACTTCGCACCCTCCTGGCCTGGCTCGACACCGTCCTGCCGCCGGCCGAACAGCAGGCGCTCGGGGAGAAGGTCGCGGTCAGCCCGATCGCCCCGCAGCTGATCGCCCGGATCCGCGACGTCGTGGAGCGGCCCGTGCTGGCCGCACCGCGGCCCGATGCCCGCGGGATCGCCGACGATGCCAACTCTGTCGCCGAGTATCTCGATAACACGCTGCCGGCGGATCGGCTGGAGACCTTCGAGCGGATCTGCATCGAGTCGGACATGCACCTGGCGGAAGTGGCGGCCTGCCACGGCATCCTCGCCGAGATCGCCCATGATCCGGAGGCGGCCGGCCCGCTCGATCCTGCCAGCCGCCGCCGGCTGCTGGAGGCGATCCGCCGACACATGCAAACTCACCACGGTGATCCGGAGCACGAGGCCGCCGTCTCCCTGGCCCGCAATCTGCGGGCGACGCTCGTGGCCGGCGGTGACGGCGAGCTGTGTGATACGGTGCTGGGAAGTCTGCCCGTCACGCAGCCGCGTCCGGCGAACGGTCCGCGGCAGCGGGCGCCCGTGGCGGCCTGGCTCTCGGCTGCGGTCGCCCTGCTGCTCTTGGTGGGGCTGGGAGGATTTCTCGTCTGGTCGCTGGGGCGTGATCGGGGCCGCAAGGTCGCCGCCCGGCCCGCTCCGCCGCCGGCGGTCGTCGCGGCCGAGCCGCGAGATGCGGTGCCGCAGCCGAGAGCGGAGCCTGCCGCTGCCCCCGCGGCGCCATCTGCGGAAGACGAGGCGGCTGCACCGCCCGTGGCTGCCGCGCTACCCTCCCCCGCCGCGGCCGAGCCGGCCAAGGTGCTTCCATCCGAGCCGGCGCCTCCGCTGGCAGGAACGGCCGCCGCCCCAGCGGCCGCCACGGTTCCGCCGCCACCCGCCGTGCCTGCTCCGCCCGCGGCCGAGCCGCCGCGGGTGCCGCAGGGGGATGCGCTGGCGATCGTCGCACCGGCGCCATCAGGCGAGCCTGCCGCGCGCGTGCCGCCGCCCGCCGTCGGCCTGCCGCCCGCGGCCGACGCACCGGCCGACGCACCGGCCGACGCACCGGCCGACGATGACGCCGGATTCGTGAGCGGCGCCGGGCTGCTGCTCCACAAAGCCGCGGCGGATCCGGCGGTGCATGGCCACTCCGGATGGGTGGCGGTGCCGCAGAATCGCCCGTTGGCACCGCGGGAGGATCTGATCGCGCCGCCGTTCTGCCGGCCCGAGGTGAGCGTGGGCGGCGTCACGATCCGCCTCGAGCCCAACACGCGGGCCACGCTCACGCACGACGCCGATGGCACGCCACGGCTGGAAGTGGTCTTCGGTCGGGCCATCGTGCGGTCGAGCGCGGCCGAGCCGCGGCTGGGCATCACGGCCGGCGGCCTCGTGGGCGTGGTGACCGACGGCTTGCGGGCGCCGCTGGGCATCGAAGTGACGCTCGAACAGACCCCGGGCGCCGACCCGGCGACGACGTCGGCCCGGGTGAGGGCCGTGGTCGCGACGACCAATTCGGGCATCGCGTGGCGGCAGTCGCAGACCGACGGCACGGCGGCCGTGCAGCCGCTGCAGGGCACGGCGGCGCAGGGCGTGCTGGAGAAAGGCAGCCGGTTGGCATGGGACAGCCTCGATCCCGGCGGCGTCGCCGTGCAGGCGCGGCGCGAACTGCCCGACTGGCTTGCGGGCACAGCCCGTCCAGACCGGCTGGAGCAGGCGGCCGCCGAGGCACTCGCTGGCAAGGCCACTTCCGATCCGATCGAGAAGGGGCTGCGGGAACTGGCCGACGACCGGCGGGCGGAGAACCGCGTCGCGGCCGTCGCCACGCTGGCGTTGCTCGGCGACTACGACGAGTTCGTGGCCCTGCTCTCGGCCGAGTCGGTGGCCCGCAAGTTGGAAGACCGGCAGTGGAGCCGGCTGGTGGACATGACCGTGCCGCTGGCCCTGGCCCGCGGGGCCAATGCCGCGGCCCGGCTCGGGCAGGCCTTCGAGACGCGCGGACCGGCGGGCAAGGGGGCGGAATTGTTCGCGATCGCCCGCGGCTTCGACGACGCCACGCTCGAGGCCAGTGGCGCCGCGCAGCTCGTCGCCGCCCTCGACGCGCCGGAGCTCGTGGTGCGCCGGTTCGCGATCCGGGGTCTGCTGGAGGTCGTCCAGCCCGCGGAGGCCGACCGGGCGCGGTATCGGCCGGATCGTTCGCAGGACCTGCGCCGAGAGAGCGTCGCCTGGTGGCGGAAGCAGCTTGCCGACGGACGCATCCGCCGCGCGGCGGGCGGGGCGGCACCATGATGCCGCAATTCCGCGCTCGGACGCGGTGAATACGCCCCGCGTTTGTGGCTGCCTGCGGGCTGGTGATATGCTGCCCGGTCAGGTGCACGGGCCGCCGGTCCGGGCCCCTGTCGGTCCCGGCCCGCGGGTCGGGGGTCCATCGTCATGCTTCGCAACCTGCAGCCCACCACTGCCCAGCATCGAGGGGTTTTTTCAGCGTGCAGATCAACGTTTCGGCCCGTCACGGCAGCTTGAGCCCCGCCTCGCAATCGAAGATCGCCTCCAAAGTGTCGCGGCTGAAGCGGTATTTCGACCGCCTCACCGCCCTGGAGGTGACCGTCGATCTGCACAACAGCTCCCTGCCGGCGGTGGAGATCGTCGCCAAGGCGGAGCACTTTCACGATCTGGTCAGCCACGAGCACGCCGCCCAGTTGTGGCGGAGCGTGGACGGCGCGGTGCAGAAGATGGAGCAGCAGCTTCGCAAGCACAAGGAAAAGGTTCGCGACCACAAGCACGTGCAGTCGCAACGCCACTCCTGACCCATCAACGACACGCACCTCCGCGGAACGGCACGCAGCATGAAGTTCTCCGATTTTGTGGCCACCGACGCGATCCGCTCGCGGGTCACGGCCTCCTCCAAGGAAGAGGTGATCCGCGAGATGGCGCAGGCTCTCGTCGATGCGGGGCGGATCGCAGCCGGCGATCTGGAGAGCATCGTCAAGGCGATCATGAAGCGCGAGGATCTGGGCAGCACCGGGATCGGTCGGGGCGTGGCGGTGCCCCACACGAAGCATCCGAGCGTCAGCCGGCTGGTGGGCACGGTGGCGGTGAGTCCGGCGGGGATCGAGTTCGAGAGCCTCGACGGCGAGCCCGTGCATCTGTTCTTCCTGCTGGTGTCTCCGCCAGATCGTCCCGGCGACCACCTGCGGGCATTGGAGAACATCTCGCGGCAGTTGCGCGACGACGGGTTCTGCAAGCTGCTCAAGGCGGCCAAGGGGCCGGTCGAGATCCAGGCCCTGCTGGAAGAGGCCGACAGTCACGGTGTGGCCTCGTGAGGAAGCGATGAGTCGGGAAGCCGTGAGCCAGGAGACGCTGTCGCGGGAGGTGGTGGTGGCCAACAGCCAGGGTTTGCACGCCCGGCCGGCCGACATGCTCGCCCGCGAGGCGCGGAAGTGGCAGTCACGAATCGAGCTGGTGGCCGACGCCCAGCGAGCGGACGGCAAGAGCATCCTCGAGGTGCTCACGCTCGCCGCCGAGGCGGGCACGCGGCTGGTGGTGGAGGCGACGGGGCCCGACGCGCGGCAGGCGCTCGAGGCCATCGGCAGTCTCTTCGAGCGCAGGTTTAACGAACAAAACGATCAGGAATCCTGACCGGCGGTGATCGGGCAGGGGCCGGCCACGGCCCCCGGTCGCGGCGGTCGCATGAACGACGACACAACACGAGGAGCCGCTCCCCGCCGCCTGGCGCGGGCCCCGGGATCCGCATCGCATGCCTGCTGCCGCACCGGTCTTCCGGCCACGGCAGCGTGCCGTCGCGATCTCCCGGTCGGCCATCGCAGCCAGCGGACGCGAGGCGCCCGCCATGCTGAAACTTCAGGGAATCGCCGTCTCGCCCGGCGTCACGATCGGCGAGGCTCTCGTGCTCGACGCCGAGGGGTTCCGCATCCCGCGGCGGTTCGTGGAGCGGAGCGCCGTCGACACGGAGCTGGCCCGGCTTGCCGCCGCCGTCGCCGAGGCGACGCGTGAGATCGAGCGGAACCGCGACGCGATCCGCTCCGAGCTCGGCGACCAGTATGCGGCCATCTTCGAGGCCCATCTGGCGATGCTCCACGACGAGCGTCTGCAGCAGGAGCTGACCAGCGCCGTCCGCGACCGCAACTGGTGGCCTGAATACGCCGTGAGCCGCACGCTCCGCCGCTACGCCAAGGCCTTCCAAAACCTCGACAACCACATCGCCCAGCGGGCCCACGACATCTACGACGTGGAGAAGAGCCTGCTGCGGGCGCTCCTCGGCCAGCGGCGGGAAACGCTGGCCTCGATCTCGCAGCCGGTGGTGGTGCTAGCCCACAACCTCACCCCGAGCGAGACGGCCAACCTCGACCGCCGGCTGGTGAAGGGCTTCGCCACCGAGCTCGGCGGCCCCGGCAGCCATACGGCGATCGTGGCCGAGGGGCTGGAGATTCCGGCCGTGGTCGGCATCGGGCCGTTCCTGGCCGACGTGTCCGGCGGGGAGCCGGTGATTCTCGACGGCAATCAGGGGGTGGTGATCCTCCAGCCCGACGAGGAGACGATCGCCCGCTATCGGCAGGAGCTCGAGGCCGCCAAGAGCGTCGCTGCCCGGCTCGGCGCGCTCCGCGACCTGCCCGCGGAGACGACCGACGGCGTCCGCGTGCAGATCACCGGCAACATCGAGTTTCCGGACGAGGCCGAGCACTGCCTCGCCCGGGGCTGCGACGGCATCGGCCTGTACCGCACGGAGTTTCTCTATCTCACGAGCAAGCGGGAGCCGACCGAGGAGGACCACTTCGCGGCCTACCGCGCGGTGGTCGAGGCGATGGCCGGCCGGCCGGTGGTGATCCGCACGCTCGACCTCGGCGCCGACAAGATGCTCACCGAGACGCGGCCCGAGGAGGAGCGAAATCCCTGCCTCGGCCTGCGGAGCATCCGCCTCTCGCTGCGGCAGCTGCCGATCTTTCGCACCCAGCTCCGGGCCATCCTCCGGGCCAGCGCGCTGGGTGACGTGCGGGTGATGTTTCCGCTCGTCTCTACGATCGTGGAGCTGCGGCAGGCGCGGATGGTGCTCGCCGACGTGATGGAGGATCTCGCCGAGCACGGCATCGCGTTCAATCCGAAGATGCCGGTGGGGATGATGGTGGAGACGCCCGCCGCCGTGATGATGCTCGACGTCTTCATCAAGGAGGTCGACTTCGTCTCCATCGGCACCAACGACCTGATCCAGTACACCCTGGCGGTCGATCGGGGCAACAAGGAGGTTGCGGAACTGTACAACGCCTGCGATCCGGCGGTCCTGCGGCTGCTCAGCCGCTCGCTGGACGTGGCGCGGGAGGCCGGCGTGCCGGCCAATGTGTGCGGTCAGATGAGCGGCAGCGTGATGTTCACGCAGCTGCTTCTGGGCTTGGGGCTCCGGCAGCTCAGCGTGCCGGCCAGCGCCATCCCGGAGGTGAAGCAGGTGTGCCGAAGCGTTTCGGTCGCCGACTGCCGCGTGATCGCCGAGAAGGCGCTGGCGATGGACGGGGCGCGGGAGGTGAAGGCCTACCTGCGCGACCAGATGCGTCGCCTGCTCGCCCAGACGGTCGCCTAGGGCGGCCGACAACCAGGAAAGGGACGATACGGATGAAACAGGAAATGCTGATCAATGTGTCGCAGCCGGAGGAGTGCCGGATCGCGATCATGGAGGACGGGCTGCTGGAGGAGCTGTACGTCGAGCGGACCAGCCAGGACAACCTCGTGGGCAACATCTACAAGGGGCGGATCGTCAACATCGAGCCCTCGATCCAGGCGGCGTTCGTCGACTTCGGCGTCGGCCGCAACGGGTTTCTGCACATCAGCGACGTGGAGCCGCAGTACTACCGCCAGGGCGGGCTCGACCCCGACAAGGCCTTCGACATCGAGCCGCCGTCCCGCGGCGGTGAGCCGGCCGAGGCCGACGCGGCCCGCACGGCCACCCGCCGCAAGCCGCGGATCGGTGATCGCCCCCGGGTCAAGCCGCCGATCCAGGACATCCTCCGCCGCGGCGACGAGGTGCTCGTGCAGGTCATCAAGGAGGGCTTTGGCACCAAGGGGCCGACGCTCTCCACCTACATATCGATTCCCGGCCGGTATCTCGTGCTCATGCCCCCGCTGGGCCGCGTGGGCATCTCCAAGAAGATCGACGACGAGCGCGACCGGCGCGTGCTCCGCGACATCATGCTCGACCTGCAGCCTCCCAAGGGCGTGGGCTTCGTGGTCCGCACCGCGGGCACCGAGCGGACGAAGTCGGAGATGGCCCGCGACATGGCCTACCTGCTCAATCTCTGGAAGAGCATCGTGCGGCGGATGCGGAAGTATTCCGCGCCGATCGACATCTACCAGGAGAGCGACATGATCATCCGCACGATCCGTGACATGTTCACGGAAGACGTGGGGCGGATCCTGATCGACGACCCGGCCGCCTATGAGCGGGCCAAGGAGTTTCTCGAGCTCGTGATGCCGAAGTACGCGCCCCGGCTGCAGCTCTATGAGGGCAAGGAGCCGCTCTTCCACCGCTACGGCCTGGAGGAAGAGATCGGAAAGATGTATCAGCGGAAGGTGCCGCTCAAGGGGGGCGGGTCGATCGTCATCGACCAGACCGAGGCCCTGGTGGCGATCGACGTCAACTCCGGCTCGTTCCGCACCGAGAAGAGCGCCGAGGAGAACGCCTATCAGATGAACCTCATCGCGGCCAAGGAGATCGCGCGGCAGCTGCGGCTCCGCGACCTCGGCGGCGTGATCGTCAACGACTTCATCGACATGCGGAAGGAGAAGTATCGCCGCGGCGTGGAGAAGGCGCTGCACGACGCCATGAAGCGGGACCGGGCACGGACGAAGATCCTGCGGACCAGCCCCTTCGGCCTGGTGGAGATGACGCGGCAGCGGATCCGGCCGTCGCTCCGGAAGAGCATCTTCCGCGACTGCCCCACCTGCAGCGGCACCGGCACGGTGAAGACGGCCGAGAGCATGGCGATCGAGGTGATGCGCACGCTCCAGCTCTCCGCCACCCGCGACGACGTGGCCCGGCTCAACGTCACGGTGCACGACGAGGTGGCGACCTGGATCAACAACCGCAAGCGGCGGGAGATCACCCAGTTCGAGGACGAGACCCACATCCAGCTGCACGTCGACGGCAAGGACGGCGTGTCGCCGGAGCACCTGGTCATCGAGGCCTGGGATTCCAACGGCCGTTCGATCCGCTTTCCGTAGGATTTTCTGCCCTCTCGACCGGGCAGGGGAGCGTCGTTATCCTCTGGGACTCGGTTTTTCATCCCCGTTCCCCCTGTCCCGACCGGATTCCAGCCATGGCCAAGGCCGCACCTGACACCACCGCCTCCTCCTCCGCCTCGATGCAGGGCGCTGGCCACGCATACGCCATCGTCGTCGACGGCGGCCGGCAGTACATGGTCCGCGAGGGGCAGGAGTTGGAGATCGACTTCCGCCACCAGGACGACGGCACGCCGGTGCCGGCGGGCAGCGAGGTCGTGTTCGACGACGTGCTGGCCGTGAGTCAGGCCGGCCGGCTCACCCTCGGCAAGCCGAAGGTCAAGGGCGCCAAAGTGAAGGCCGAGGTGCTGGGGCTCGTGCAGGGGGAGAAGATCTACGTGCAGAAGTTCAAGCGGCGGAAGAACTACCGCCGCCGCACGGGCCACCGCTCGCTGGCCACGAAGATCCGCATCGCCAGCATCTCGGCCTGACCCCTCCGTGGCGGGCTGTGTCCACGGCACGGTACGATGCCGGTATGGACATGGCAGACCCGAGTGTCGAGGCCCGGTTCCGTGCCGCCCAGGATGCGCTCCCCGCGCACGTCCGAGTCGCCCGGGCCGCCGCGATGTTCCTCTGGGCTCGCGACCTGATTCGCCGCGAGATCCGCGCCCGTCAGGGCGGCCTGTCGGTGGAGCAGTTGAAGTGGGAGACGGCGATGCGGCTGTACGGCGCCGATGCTGCGTCGCGGCGTCTGATCCAGCGGATGCTCGATCATGTATCCGGCTGAGATCTTTCGTGACACGCTGTCGCGGTTGCTCGCCGTCCTGACCCGTCACGCCGTGCGGTTTCATCTCACCGGCGGCATCACGAGCGTGGCCTACGGCGAGCCGCGGATGACGCAGGATATCGATCTCGTGGTCGACAACCCGGCGCTGGCCCGCTGCCTCGATGCCTTCCTGGCCGCCGCCACGCAGGCCGGCTTCCTACTCGATACCGACGCCGTGCGCAGGGCCGTCGCTGACCGGTCGATGTTTCAGCTCTTCGACCTGGCGGAGGCGTTGAAGATCGACGTCTACCCGCGGGAAATGATTCCCGGTGAATTGGACCGCTCGATCCGGCTCGAGGTCTTCGAGGGCCTGTCGCTCCCGGTGGTGTCGAGACCCGACGCCGCGGCGTCGAAACTGGCGTGGGCGGCGAAGGGAAGCCACAAGAGCCGCCGTGACCTGCGGCAGATCGTGCGGCTCATGCCGGCGGCGGAACGTCCCGAACTCGATCGCCTCGCGGGCCTTCTGGGCCTGAAGACCTTGTTCGCCGAGATTCTCGCTGAACCGGACGAGCTGTCCGGCTAGAGCGCATCTGACTTTGGTGGAGCACCGGCTGCGGGGGCGGCAAAAGTCTCCTCGCTGTGGCCGCGACGGCCACACGCTCGTCGAGCGTTCGCCGCCCCCCTCGCCTACCTATCCCGATGTGTCCGAGCAACGCTACACGTAGGCCAGAACCGCTCTAGAGCGCATCTGACTTTGGTGGAGCACCGGCTGCGGGGGTGGAGGTTCATTCAGGGCCGGGCGCGAAGCCGTTCGAGGATCGGGCTGCCGGGCAGCGGCAGGCGGACGACGACGTCGGTCGTCTTCGCGTCGCCGAGGTGCGGCGACTTTTCCATCCACTCGCCGGCGACGATCGGCGTGGAATAGTCCGTGCCGCCGTCGTCACGGCCGTTCGGGCCGATGCTGGAGAGCAGGTATCCGGCGCCGCGGCGCTCGTAGACGAACGGCCCGCCGCAGAACGGATCGGTCGGCAGTCGGTCCAGATACCGGGGCACGAGATCGTCGAGCCGTTCGGGATACGTGGTCGCTGCGCCGCCGGCAGCGCGGCAAGCCGCCAGGGCCGCCGCCACGCGGGTGAGTTCGAAAAAGGCCTCGCAGCGAGTGACGGTGGCATCGGCTGACGCCATCACGGGACACAGCACCGCATTCAGACGACGTGCGATCCGCCCACTACGGACGCCGCGGTTGAGCAGCAACCGGCAGGTGTCGGCGAGTTTCGCGGCCGGGCCCAGGCCGGAAACGGCAGCCTGCCATCCGGCATCCAGCCGAACGAGTTCTCGCTCACGGTCCTGCCAGGCGGGCACGCGCAGGGCCTGCTCCAGGGCGGCGTACGCGGCGTTGACGTCCTCGAGGATCACGTTGCCGTCGAGGCTGGTGGCGGCAAAGACGTCATCCATCACTTCGACCACATGCTCGAAGTGCTCCCGCCGCTTGCCCCGCGGCGCGGTGCATGCATGGATGACAAAGGCGGCGGAACCGAGCCGATCCAGCGCGATCATCTGCGCATGGGGCGGGAACGGCGGCAGGGCCTCCAGGTCTTGGCTGATCGTCGCCGCGACTTCGGCCGGCAGCCCCGGCGCGTCGAGCAGTTGCAGCGTCGCCGCGCAGGCGGCCCCCGAACAGACCACCGTAATCAGCCGGCCCAGGACCGAGCCGCCGTCCGCCGCCGCGGCCAGCCGGGCGAGACGGTGCATGGCCAGGATATCGCGCCACGCCACGGCCGGCCGGCCGTGGCCCAGGTGCCCCATCGCCCGCAGTTGGAGGACGGTTACGGCCTGCCGCAGCGGTCGGCCCAGATGCAGACCGGAGGACAGGACGGAGTCGCGGTTGCCGCGGAGCAACGTCGGGTTGGGAAGATAGAGTCGCGGTCGCCGAGATGCCTCGCGCAGCAGGTCGAGCCGACCAGCGTGCGCCGCGAGCCAGGCGTCGAGTGCCGGCAGGTCGGCGGCCCGCCAGGGGTGGTTGCGGGCGGCGTCGATCACGTCGAAGGGCGTGATGGATGTCGCCTCTGCGGGAACGCGGTCGGCCAGGATGCCTTCGATGGCCGCCCTGATCCCGGTATCTCTGCTGAGGGCATCGGCCTGAAACGCTTCCGGCGGCGGAGACGGCACGTCGATTCCAAGTTCCTGGCAGACCGCCGGCAGATCGGCGTCGTCGAGTTCCAGCGGCCAGAGGGCCATGAGGAGCGGCACGGCGGCGTTGTCGTCCGGGGGCGTACCGCGGCCGGCGCGGGCCAGCACGTGGGCCGCGTAGTCGGGCAGGCCGTCGGCCGCCAGCGGTTCCGTGATCAAGGTCGTTGCGGGCGACACGACGATCGGCGTGTCGGGCCCGAAGAGCCCGTAGAGTGGTGTCGCCACAACGACGAGCACGAGCCCGGCCAGGATCCAGCGAAGGTCCTGGTACCAGCGGGGGCGGCGGTTCGGGGGCGGTGCGTCGGCCATGCCGCGGACCCTACCCGTCACAGCCCCAGGCCGGCCAGCGGGCCGCCGCGGCGGCACAGTTCATCCACGCGGGCGGACACGGATGGATCCTCCTCGCAGGGGGGCGCGTGGTGCGGCTTGAGGCGGGAGTCGATGACCAGCGGCCCGCGGCAGCCCCAGTGCTTGTGGTGCGTGAAGGACTCGACGCCATGCACGTCGGCGGCCGGGTTCGACCGCGTGAACGTGACCCAGAGGAAGTTCTCCAGGCTCGCAGCAGTGAAGGCGGCGTCGTCCACGACCACGACCAGCGGAAACGCCCGCAGCGGATGATCGGGACCGATGGCCGCGCAGAATCGCTCCATGTCGGCCGCCCAGGGCGCGGCGGCGGCCTGCGCCCAGATCGCCGCGTCGCTCTCCGCGGCGAGCGAGGGCCGTGGCTCGATCCGCGGGCCGGCCACGGCCACGACGCCCGGCAGGCAGACGCGGGCATCCGTGAACCCGGGGGGCAGCGTCACGTCGGCCGGCAGGGATGTCGGGAGGGCGCGGATCGCAGGGCCGCGGGCGGCGACCACGAGCTTCGAGCCGGCGTTGAAGCCGGAGCCCGAGTAGTCGAGCGTGTCGATCGTGGTCTCGGTATGGAAGTGGCAGTCGCGCCGCCAGTCGGCCCGGGCGAGGAGCCATTCCAGGAACGGGCGGATGTCGTGGGCGTCGAGGCCGGGGGCGTCGCCGCCGTTGACGATGAACAGGTACTTGGCGAGCGAGAGCTGCCCCTGGCCGAGGATCGCGGCGGCCTGCGTGAGCAGCTCGGCGGGGCGGCCCGACGACTTCCAGGGCATGTACCGCTCGCTGCCCACGGCGAGGAGCAGGGGATGGACGCCCGAGGCGTCGACCGCATGGACGCTCGACACGCCCGGCAGCACGGTGGGGATCACGGGGCCGGTGAGCTCGTGGACGAGCCAGCCGAAGAGGGTGTCTTCCTGGGGCGGCCGGCCGACGACGGTCACCGGCCAGATCGCCCCTGCCCGGTGCCAGACGTGATCCACCCGCATGAGCGGAAACTCGTGGCGGCGGGCGTAGTAGCCGAGGTGGTCGCCGAACGGACCTTCGGGCTTGGTCTCGCCGGGCATGACCGTGCCTTCGATGACGAAGTCGGCGTCGGCGTAGATCGCGGGGCGGTCGCGGCGGGCGATCATCGGGATCCGGTGGCCGGCGAGCGCGCCGGCGAACGTCAGTTCGGAGAGGCCCTCGGGCAGCGGCATCACCGCCGAGACGGCCAGGGCCGGCGAGCCGCCCACGAACACGTTCACTTTCAGGGGCTCGCCCCGGCGCAGCGCCGCGGCGTGATGCAGGCCGATGCCGCGGTGCAGCTGGTAGTGGAGGCCCACCTCACGGTCGGCCGCGTAGTCGTTGCCGGCGAGTTGCACCCGGTACATGCCGAGGTTCGACCGCCGCGTGCCCGGATGGTCGGGGTCTTCGGTGTAGACGCAGGGCAGCGTGACGAACGGGCCGCCGTCGCCCGGCCATCCGGTGACATGTGGCAGCCGTGAAAGCGGGATGTTGCCCGCGAGCACCGCGCCCGTCCGCACCCGCTTGGGCAGCGTGGTCAGACCGTCGAGCGGGGAACGCCAGTAGCGGAGGGGATTCCGCAACGCGACCGTGGGATCGATCTTCAGCTCGACCAGCCGTCGCACGCGGTCGAGCGTGTCGGCGAAGATCCGCTCGATCCGCACCTTCGTGCCGTAGAGGTTGACGAGCACCGGAAAGTGGGTGCCCCGCGGCCGCGTGAAGAGCACTGCCGGGCCCCCCGCCCGGAACAGCCGCCGCTGGATTTCGGCGATCTCCAGGTGCGGGTCGACCGGATGCTCGACGACGACGGCCCGCCGCTCGGCGACGAGCGCATCGACACATGCCTGAAGCGAGCGAAATCCCATGGGCAGAACAGGAACGGGTGTCGGCCGCCGAAATTGGGTACCTTAATCTCCACAGTTATAGGCATCACCAGGTCTCACGACGGGAGAATTCGTTTCATGGTCAGTCTCGCCAGCACCTATGAAGGCGGCCTCCGCTGCCGCGCCCTCCACGGCCCCTCCGGCACCACGCTCGTCACCGACGCCCCCGTGGACAACCACGGCAAGGGGGAGAGTTTTTCGCCTACCGACCTCGTGGCCACGGCCCTGGGTGCCTGCATGATGACGGTGATGGGCATCGTCGCGGAGCGGCACGGCATCGACCTCACGGGCATGAAGGCCGAGACGGTGAAGGAAATGACGAAGCAGCCGCCCCGCCGGATCGCCTCGCTCCGCACGCGGATCACGGTGCCGCTGCCGGCCGACCATCCCCAGCGGACGGCGCTCGAGAACGCCGCCCATGCCTGCCCCGTGCATGGGAGCCTGCATCCGGAGATCGACGCGGCGGTGGAGTTCGTGTGGGTCGGTTGACGCGGGCGGTCCGCGCCGAGCGCGGCCCGGTGGTGGCGGCGCCGCTCGCCGCGCGGATGCGGCCGCGGCGGCTGGCCGCATACGTGGGCCAGGAAAAGGTCATCGGCCCGGGCAAACTCCTGCGGCGGCTGATCGAGGCCGACCGGCTCGGGTCGGTGATCCTCTATGGGCCGCCGGGCGTCGGTAAGACGACGCTCGCCGAGATCATCGCCCACGAGACACGGCGCCGGTTCGTGGAGCTTTCGGCCACGGCTGCGGGCGTGAAGGACGTCCGCGACGTGCTCGATGCCGCCCGCCGCCGGCTCGAGGACGACGGCCAGCGGACCTGCCTGTTCATCGACGAGATTCACCGCTTCAACAAGGCGCAGCAGGACGTGCTCCTGCCCGACGTGGAGAACGGCGTCATCGCGCTCATCGGCGCGACCACGCAGAACCCGTTCTTCGCCCTGACCTCGGCGCTCGTCAGCCGGAGCCGGATCTTCGAACTCGAGAGCCTGTCCGCCGCCGACATCGCCACGCTCCTCGACCGGGCGGTCGCCGACCGGGAGCACGGCCTCGGCGGCGAGCAGGTCATGCTCCTGCCCGAGGCCCGCGACTTTCTCGTCGCGACCTCCGACGGCGACGCGCGGCGGGCGCTCGGAGCGCTCGAGGTGGGCGTGCTCTCCACGGCCGACCGGCCGCTCGTGTTCACGCTCGACCTGGCCCGCGAAAGCGTGCAGCGCAAGGCGCTGCGGTACGACGCCGGGGACACGCACTACGACTGCGCCAGCGCCCTGATCAAGAGCATCCGGGGCAGCGATGCCGATGCGGGGCTGTATTGGCTGGCCCGGATGCTGGAGGGGGGCGAGGACGTGCGGTTTTTGGCCCGGCGGCTCGTGATCCTCGCCAGCGAGGACGTCGGCAACACCGACCCGCGGGCCCTGTTGATCGCGGTGGCGGCGATGCAGGCCACGGAGTTCGTCGGCCTGCCGGAGTGCCAGCTCACGCTCGCGCAGGCGGTGACGTACCTGGCGTTGGCCCCCAAAAGCAACGCCTGCACGACCGCCATCGCAGCCGCCCGGCGGGACGTCCGTGAGCAGGCGGTGATCCCGGTGCCGCGGCACCTCCAGGACAGGCACTACGCGGGGGCCAAGCGGCTCGGCCACGGGCAGGGCTACGAATATTCCCACGACGCTCCCGACGGGATCGCGGCCCAGGACTACCTGGGCGTGGAGAAGCGGTACTACGAGCCGACCGACCGGGGCCTGGAGCGGGATCTGGGCGAGCGGCTCGCCGAGATCAGGCGGCGGCTTCACGAGGGTCGCCAGGGCGGGCCCGAGCCGTCGTGAGCTCTCCGGCGACGGCGGCCGTGAGCACCGCCTCCAGTCGCTCCAGCGCCCGCGCCGCCGCCGCACCGTCGAGCACGCGGTGGTCGGCGATGAGCGTGACGAGGCAGCGGCCGTCCGGCTCCAGCGGACCGTAGGCGATGCTCGTGGTGCAGAGCGTGGGATGAAAGCGGTTGAAGGCCTGCTGCCCGGCGAGCGTGGAGAGGCTGAACGTACCGATTCGCGACGGCCGCTTGGGGGAGGTCGAGTTGGCGTTCCAGCGGAGGATCGTGCGGCGCACGGGCCCGGGCATCATCTCCAGTTCCAGCTGCCGCTTGAACATCTCCTCGATCGGCCGTGTCGTGCAGGCCTGGACGAAGGCCTGGATCTCGGCGAGTGGCAGCGCCTCGGGCCGTGGCAGGCGGGCGAAGCACAGCCGCTCGTCTGCGCCGTCGGTGCGGTTCACGGCCAGGGTCGCCACGCTCTCGCTCGATGTCGCCAGCCGGGGCCGGAGGCCGCGGACGAACCACGTGCGGAGCACCGGCAGCTCGCGGGCCACGAGCCCATACGCCTTGAGAAACACCGCCGCCCACCCGATCCGCGTGGCCGCGGCGGCGCGGGCCTCGGCTACGGGGCCGAGTCGGAGCACGCGGTCTACGGGAAAGAGCGGAATATCGCGGGCGACGATCGCCACGTCGGCCACGCAGCCGCGATGACCGGAAACCGGCGCGGTGGTGACGGTCGGGGGCATGGCGGGATTGGAGCGTCTTTTCAGAGGCGATGAAATGGCAGTTGCCGGCCGCCGCCCCCCGTTTCGGGCCGTTTCCCCGGTGCATCCGCGGCCTGCCGGCGTGCGAAACCATGGATGTGGCCTGGATTTGTCCGGCTGCCGGACGGGATATGCTCGGACTCGTACACTCTCGCCCCCCGCGACCGCACGAGCCGCATCATGCCCCGCACCGGGATCCTTGCCGACGTGGCCGCCGGTCGGAGTGAGGCCATGGAGGCGTGCATCGCGGAGTTCGGTGGCATGGTCTGGTCGTTGGCCTTGAAGATGTCGCCGAGCCGCGAAGACGCCGAGGAGGGCGTGCAGGAGGTGTTCATCGACGTGTGGCGACATGCGTCCCGGTACGATCCCGCCGTGTCGTCGGAGGCGACGTTCGTGGCGATGATCGCCCGCCGGCGGCTCATCGACCGCCACCGCCGCCGCGCCAGCCGCCCGTTGTTCACGAGCCTGGAGTCTTCCTTCCCCATGCCCGCGCCCGTCGCCACCAGCCCGCTGGAGATCGCCGACGAGGCCGCCCGCGTCCTTCGCTGCCTCGACCGCCTGCGACCCGAGGAGCGCCGCGTGCTCGAACTCGCCCTCGGCGAAGGGCTCACGCAGGCGGCGATCGCGGACCGTACCGGCCTGCCTGTCGGCACCGTCAAGTCACACGCCCGGCGCGGCCTCATCCGGCTGCGGCAGCTCGTCGCGGAGGATTGCGCGACGACCATGGCCATCTCATGAAGGAAGGAAGCGACATGCACGACCTGAACAAAGCACTGGAGGCAGCCGCCGAGCGGCTCCGCGAACTGCTCGCCGACAGGGCCGCGTTCGGCCTCGACGCCGCCACGGAACGCGAACTTGCGGACCTGCTGCGCGACCATCCGGCCGAGGATGCCGAGGCGTTTGACCGGATCGCCGCGGCGGTGGCCGTGGCGACGGGCGACGCCGCCGAGCTGCCCGCGGCGGTGCGGGCGCGGTTGCGTGACGACGCGCGGCGGTTTCGGTCGCCGGCGGCGAGTCCACGTGCCGGCCGGTGGATCGCCGTCGCGATGGCGGCGTTGGCGACGGCCGCGAGCCTGCTGCTGCTGATCGGACGTCGTCACGAGCCGGTGGCTCCGCCGCCGTCCCGCGCAGCCGAGCCGCCCGCAGTGGCGGCGAAGATCGCCCCGACTCCGGCCGTGCAGCGCGCGGAACTGCTCGCCACCGTGGCCGACGCCGTCCGCCTCGACTGTGCGGCTGCTGCCGATGCCGGTTCCGGCACGCGGCAGGCCCATGGGGACGTCGTCTGGAGTCCGTCCCGGCAACGCGGTTTCCTGCGGATTGGCGGCCTGACCCCCAACGACCCGGCCCGAAGGCAGTATCAGGTGTGGATCGTGGACGGCGACCGCGGCACGCCGGTTCCCGGTGGCGTGTTCGACGTCGCCGGTGCGGATGGCGACGTGGTCGTGCCGATCCTGCCGCGGGGGTTCGTGCAGGGGCCGACGATGTTCGCCGTCACGGTGGAGCTGCCCGGCGGGGCCGCCGACGCCGGCTTCGACCGCGACCGGGTCGTGGCCCGCGCCGAGTGAGCCATCAGCGGATCCGGGCGGCGGGCGCCGCCGTCAGTGCGACGATCAGGACGCCGGCGGATGCCGTGCCGCCGATCGTACCGGCTTGACCGGTTTCGTGGCGGCTACACTGGTCCGGCATGCGAGCCGTGGTGCAGCGCACGACCGAGGCGGAGGTGACGATCGCCGGCGAACTGTCCGGCCGGATCGGGCGGGCGACATGGAGGCCGACGCCGACTGGCTGGCCCGCAAGATCGCCGCCCTGCGAATCTTCGCCGACGAGGCGGGAAAGATGAACCGCGACGTCCGCGAAGTCGGCGGTGAGACGCTCGTGATCAGCCAGTTCACGCTTCACGCGAGCACCCAGAAGGGCAACCGGCCGAGTTTCATGCGGGCGGCGCGGCCCGAGGAGGCCGTGCCGCTCTACGAGCGGTTCTGCGCGACGCTCGAGGCCGAGATGGGGCGGCCCCCGGCCCGCGGCGTATTCGCGGCCGACATGCGGGTGAAACTCGTCAACGACGGCCCGGTGACGATCGTGATCGACTCCCGGCGGCCGGAGTAGATGGCGGCCCGCCGCGTGGTATGATTTACGGTCGTCGCGGCGGCCGCAGGGCCGCCGCCGCGCGGTGGCTATAGCTCAGTTGGTTAGAGCATCGGTTTGTGGTACCGAGGGTCGCGGGTTCGAGTCCCGTTAGCCACCCTGAAAAACGAGGGGTTTTGGATTTCGGTTTCGTCGCCCCGGACCGATTTCACAAGATTTCACAAAAAAGTACCGGCCGGAGGGCAGGGGTCTGGCCCGGGGGTGGTTCCAGGCCAGGGTCCACCGATCCGGCATGGTGTCGCCACTGGTGTGCCAAGCGGGTTGCAGTTCGGGTGTTCCCGAGCCCGCCAGAGGCCAGCCTGGGGCCCGCGGCGGTGCAGATCAAGGGTCAGCCTGCTTGGCGACCCTGACGGGCGAGTTCAGCGGAAAGCCGCCCGACATTCCCATTCCTCGGCGAGGGTTGCCTCCCGCCCCATAGGCTCACCGGAAACCCGCCGCGGGTGGCTCCGCGAGGAGTTTGGAACCGAAGCTGATGTCGAGAGAATCCGGCTCCAGGAGCAGTTCTTCGGCAGTCGCGTCGACAGGGCTCTGAATCTTGACTGGATGCTGCCCAACGACCAGTTCGATCGGGCCGTGCAGGAGGGCCTCCGGCGGAACTTCCCCGGCGAGCAGATTCTGTGGCCGGACCATGGCGTCGCAGAGACCCACGGGGCAGGTTTTCATTCGCACCGCAGAGTCTCGCCCGCCGCCGAGGTCGTTCGCAAGGGCACGAGCCGGTATCAAGACAGTTGCTCGGCTTTCTGCGAGAACGAGCGGAAGATCCCCGTGGGGCTCAATGCCCTGCTGCGTGAGGCGGGCGTTGGCGAGATCTTTCTG
>JAJTED010000020.1 GCA_021300535.1 Planctomycetaceae bacterium
CACGGCGCGCTGGTCGGCCAGTGCTCGCTGACCGCCCTGCCCCGCAGCGACGCCCTCGCCCCCCCGACGATCGCCGAGGTGCAGCGCGACATCGAGCGGTCGCTCGCCGGCCAGTTCGGCCGGTTCGAACATGCCGCGGAAGCGACCCGCAGCGACGGCGTGCGGATCGTCCGGGTGGTGTCCGAGGGGACCGCGGAAAACCGTCCCTTCCGCTGGATCCACCACGTCCTGACCGACGCCAGCGGCCGTCGCGCCGCGGCGACCTTCATGCTCGAGGCATCGGCAGCGAAGCGGTTCGCCGCCGCCGACCGGGAGTTTGTCGACGGCCTGGCCTTTGCCACCATGCCCGCGGCGGCCGCCCCGGCCCCCGGCGCCCCCGCCGACCGCGCGGCACGCGTCCCGCGCGAAACGGTGACGCCTTGACGCTGCCCCCCGCGGCTGGGATCATCTGGAACTGCCGTTGACGAGCGTTTCGTGCCCCAGGCCGAGCCCGCTCGCCATTTTCAAGTGGAGCGCCGCCGGCCCGACGTGTGAAGAAACGCGAGTTCTTCCCGGCCGCCGGAGCCCATCCGCGTCCGGAGTCGTGAGCCATCGATAAGCAGCATCGCATCAACGAGCAGATCCGCATCACGCCGATCCGCGTGATCTCAGCGGAGGGCGGTCAACTCGGGATCATTCCCACCGAGGAGGCCCTGAATCTCGCGCGGGAGGCCGGCCTCGACCTGGTCGAGGTGGCGCCGAACGAGAAGCCGCCCGTCTGCCGAATCATGGACTTCGGCAAGTTCAAGTACCAGCAGAAAAAGAAACTTCACAAGAACCACGTTCACCATACGAAGATCAAGGAGATCCGCCTCCGGCCGAAGACCGGCGAGCACGACATCGAGTTCAAGGTGAACCAGGCCAAGGGGTTCCTGCTGCACAAGGACAAGGTGGTCGTGTCGGTCGTATTCCGCGGTCGCGAACTGGCCCACATCGACGAGGGGCAGCGGGTGATGAAAAACATCCTCGAGCACCTCGATCCGGTCGGCAAAGTCGAGGCTCCGCCCCAGCAAATGGGGCGGAGGCTGGTCTGCACGCTGGCCCCCAAGTAATCCGAGCATCCACCAACACGACAACCCGCGACACAAGGAGATTCCGATGCCGAAGCAAAAGACCCACAAGGGCGTGAAGAAGCGTTTCCGGATCACCGCCAACGGCAAGGTGAAGCACCGCCGCGCCGGCACGAGCCACCTCCAGGTGCGGCTCACCAGCAAGCGGAAGCGCAACCTGCGCGGCACCGGCGTGCTGGCCAAGGCCGACACCCTCAAGATCCACGAGGCTCTCGGCAAGTACAGCTACTGACCCTGCCCAGAAATCCGTTGCCCTGGCCAAAAACCGGGTGACTTCGGGATTGGCCGGTCACCAGCCATCCTGCAACGGCCTGGGGGCGGCGGATCGGTGCATGCTTCGGCATGGATGCGCGGCAACCGCCGCCACGCGGTGTCCCCGGGCTTCCGCCCGGGGCTTCTTGTCAGTGGTCGGGTTCACCGTTGCCCGGGAGCATACATCCCCGAGCAGCCCCCATGACACGGCCGGGATCCGGAAGGTTTTCTGCCATGCGTACCAAGAGCGTCGTCCCCCGTCTCCGCGCCAAGAAGCGGCTCTTCAAGCGAGTGAAGGGCTCGGTCGGTGGCCGCCGCCGCCTCCTCCGGACCGCCAAGGAATCGCTCCTCCGCGCCGGTGTCTACGCCCACCGTGACCGGCGGCGCAAGAAGCGCGACTTCCGCCGGCTGTGGATCGTCCGCATCAACGCCGCCGTCCGCGAGCGCGGGCTCCGCTACAGCCAGTTCATCGCCGGCCTGGAGAAGATCGGCTGCGAGCTCGACCGCCGCACGCTGGCCGAGATGGCGGTCGTCGATCCGACCGGCTTCGACACGGTCGTGGCCGCCGTTCGCCAGGCCCTCGGCCTGCCGGAGCCGGCCGCAGTCGCGTGACGCCGTGACAGCCGTCCCGCTCGCCACGTTCCTCGGCGAACTCGAATCGCTGCGATCCGCCGCATCGGCCGCCCTCTCTGCGGCTGCCGACGCCTCGGCCCTCGAAGCTGCCCGCATCGAGTTCGTCGGCGCCCGGGCTGGGAGGCTGAAGGCGATTCAGAAACTGCTCGGTGGCCTCGACGTCGCCGACAAGCCCGCCGCCGGCAAGCATTTCAACGACACGAAGGCGGCGATCGCCGAGCTGCTCGCCGCCGCCCAGGGCAGGCTCGCCGGCGGACCGAGCGGGGGCGTTGCGCAGGGCATCGACGTCACCCTGCCGGGCGACCGTGTGCCGCTGGGCCACTTCCATCCGCTCACGCAGACCATCCGCCGGGTGCAGGAGATCATGGGCCGGCTCGGCTTCGAGAGCGTGGACGGCCCCGAGGTCGAGGACCAGTGGCATAACTTCGAGGCCCTCGCCATCCCCGCCGCGCATCCCGCCCGCGACCCGCTCGACAACTTCTACCTCGCCGTCGCCCGCGAGGCCGACCCGCTCCTGCTCCGGTCGCAAACGAGCACCGTGCAGATCCGCGTCATGGAGAACCGCGAGCCGCCACTGCGGATCGTGTCCCTGGGCCGCGTCTACCGCCCCGACACCGCCGACGCCACCCATTACCCGATGTTCCATCAGGTGGAGGGGCTGCTGATCGAGCCGGGCACCACCATGGCCCACCTCAAGAGCGTGCTGCGGCTGTTCGCCTCGAGCTTCCTCGGCGGCGACGTGCATGTGCGGTTCCGGCCCTCGTTCTTCCCCTTCACCGAGCCGAGCGTGGAGGTGGACATGGAGTGGGGGGGCCGCTGGATCGAGATGGGCGGTGCCGGCATGGTCGATCCGGCCGTGCTCGAGGCGGTGGGCTACGACCCCGACCAGGTCTCCGGCTTCGCCTTCGGCCTCGGCGTGGAGCGAATCGCCGCCCGCCGCTACGGCGTCGCCGACATCCGCGACTTCTATCGCAACGACGTCCGGTTCCTGAGGCAGTTCTGACGCGATGATCATCTCCACGAACTGGCTCGCCGACTACGTGCAGTTCCCCGGCTGCACGTGCCCGATCCCCGCCCCCTCGAGGGGGGCGTGCTCGCCGCGCGGAGCGTGGCCGTCGACATCCTGGCCCCGGACATCTGCCCCTTCTACACCGCCCGGGTGATCCGCGGGGCGAAGGTCGGCCCCAGCCCGAAGTGGCTCGTCGATCGGCTGCGGACGGTGGGCGTGGCGAGCGTCAACAACGTGGTGGACGTGACGAACTACGTGATGCTCGAGGCGGGGCAGCCGCTGCATGCCTTCGATCTGGCGCGGATTCGCGGCGGCCGGATCGTCGTCCGCCGCGCCGTGGCAGGCGAGCCGTTCCAGGCGATCAATCACAAGACTTACGAACTCTCCGAGCGGATGTGCGTGATCGCCGACGCGGAGCGGCCGGTGGCGCTGGCCGGCGTGATGGGGGGCGCCGACACGGAGATCACCGCCGCCACGACCGACATCCTCCTCGAATCGGCCCAGTTCGCGCCGCTGCCGGTGCGGGCGGCCGCCCGAGGACTCGTGCTCGCGAGCGGCTCCTCCTATCGCTTCGAGCGCGGTCCCGATCCGGCGATGGTCGAATGGGCGAGCCGCCGCGCGGCGGCGTTGATCCTCGACCTGGCCGGTGGCACCCTCGAGACGGGGTTCGTGGAGGCGGGCAGGCTGGCCTGCGCGCCCGCCCTGATCCCACTCGATCCTGCCCGCGTCGCCGAGGTGCTCGGCATCGACGTGCCGCCGCAGCGGCAGCGGGCGATTCTCACCGGCCTCGGATTCGTCGCCGATCCGCAGGCACCGGACCGCTGGCTCGCCCCCACCTGGCGGCGCGACGCCTGGCGCGAGATCGATCTCGTCGAGGAGATTGCCCGCATCGAGGGCTACGATCGCGTGCCCGAGAACGTGGCCGTCGCGGCCCGGCCGGTGGAATGGTCATCGCGGGAGCGGACGATCCGGGCCGCCGGCGAAGTGATGGTGGCAGCCGGTTTCTGTGAAGCGATGACCCGCAGCGTCGTGGCCGCCCCGCTCGAGGAGACGGCCAGCCCCTGGGGCGCAGCGGAGCCGCTTACGATCTCTCCGCCGCTCGTTCGCGGCGCCGACCGGCTGCGGCGCACGCTCCTCCCGAGCCTGCTCGAGGCCCGGGCCGGCAACGTCGCCGTGGGCACGGCGGATGCCGACCTCTTCGAAATCGCCCGCGGCTACCTGGCCCGACCGGCGGCCGCCGAACCGGCCCCGAGTCCGGCGGAGGAGCCGCTCCTGCTCGGCTGCGTCGCCGGCGGCGGCTTCGCCCGGGGCAAGGGCCTGGCCGAGGCAGTCCTCGCCCGGCTGGGCGTCACCAATCGGGCGGCGGCCGACAGCGTCGGCTACCGACCGATCGACCTCGATCTCTTCGCACCGGGCCGGGGGGCCGAGATCGTGCTCACGCGACCGGGCGCGGACAGCCGGCGCGTGGGCGTCGTCGGCGAGGCGGCACCGGGCCAGCTCCGACGATACGGACTCGACGGCCCGCTCGTGCTCGTCGAGTTGCGGCTCGACTGGCTGTCGTTTGCCGTGGATCACGCGGTGAAGCTCGCACGTCCCAGCGACTTTCCGGCGGTCGATCGCGACCTCAACCTCGTCGTGGCCACCCAGGTGCCATGGGGCCGCGTGGAGGCGACGATCCGCGCCGCCGCAGGCCGCCTCCTCGACGACTGCCGGCTCGTCCAGGTGTGGGAGGATGCCGAGCGGCTGGGGGAGGGAAAGAAAAGCTTTCTCGTCGCCCTCCGGCTACGCAGCGACTCCGGCACGCTTTCGGGCGAGGAAGCCACGCGGACGACCGACGCCATCGTGGCCGCCTGCACCCGCGAGCTCGGCGCCGAGCTCCGCCGGTAGCAGGCCGTGGAACAGACCTGCTACCGCAGGGTGCGCTGGCCATCGCACCGGGAAACCATCGGCGTTGCCTCGGCTCCGCCTGCGGCCTGCGAATCCCGCCGTCGATCCAGAGGAGCTCCTGCCCCGGCCACGTTGACATACTGCTGCATAAGCTGTACATATTGATGCATGCGAACGACACTCGACATCGACGATCGGCTGCTCGCCGCGGCCCGCCGCCGCGCCGCGGAAAAAGGCACCACGCTCACAGCTTTCGTGGAGCACGCCCTGGCCGCGTCGCTGGCCGACCGCGGGTCCACTGACAAACGCTATCGGCTCCGCTGGAAGACCCACCGCGGCCGCACGCTCCCCGGCGTCGACCTGTCGGATCGTGATCGGCTTTTCGAGAGGATGGAAGGACGGTCGTGATCGCCGTCGACACCAACATCCTCGTCTACGCCGACCGCGAGGAGTCGGCTCAGCATGCCGCGGCGCTGCGTGCGGTGCGGCAGTTGGCGGAGGGAGACGAAGCCTGGGCGCTGCCGGTCTTTTGCGTCGGGGAGTTTCTCCGCGTCGTGTCGCATGACCGCCTCTTCGATTCGCCGACACCGATCCTCGACGCGCTCGCTTCGATCGACTCCTTGCTCGCCAGTCCATCGGCCCGGCTGCTGGTGCCGGGGGATGGGTACGTCCGGCTGTTGCGCAGCCTGGCTGACGAGTCGCAGGTGCAAGGCAATCTGGTCTTCGATGCCCAGATCGCCGCGGTCTGCCTCGAGCACGGGGCAACGACGCTGCTCACCGAGGATCGGGATTTCGCCAGGTTCCGCAGTCTGAAACCGCTCACGCTCGAGGCCTTCCTGGGTCGGTGACGGCCCACGCACGATGGTGCACGGGCAGGCGTTCCCGGTTGACCGCCCCATCTCCGTCCGCGCGCCGGCGAGGCCCCGTCACTTGCAAACGTGCCGTGGCCCCGGATATTCTCCGCCAACGTCACGTCCGCAGCCCAACCCGCGCGTCTGCGGCCGCGACGGATGCGCAGGAGTCCGGCCGCGGAAACCGATGCGTCTCTTCGTCGTGGTGTCCGCCGCCCTGGCCACGCTCCTGCCGGCGTGGGCCGCCGCGGATCAATCTGCCCTGCGTTCGCAGGTCCGGTGGCAGGAACTGGCGGCGATCGACAGCCTGATCACGGAAGGCGAATGCGACATCGCCGTGGCCGGGGCCCGGGAACTGGCCCGACAGGTCGAAGCCCGGCAGGGACCGCGGTACGTCGGCCTCGCCGAGATCCATGCCGCCATCGGCCGCGCCTTCCGCCGCCAGTCCCGCTTCGATGACGCGATCGCGGCGCTCGGCAAGGCCCTCGAACTCTGGCAGCACAACCTCGGCGAGGTGTCCGCGCCGACGCTCTTCAGCCTGCGCGACATGGCGGCGGTGCACCGCGAGGCAGGCCGGCTCGACGAGGCCCGCCGGCTGGCCGAGCGGGCCAAGGAGCAGGTGGAGCGACTGCCCCCTCACGAGTCGCTGGAGGCGGGCATCCTCGTGGAACTCGCCCGTGTGATCATCGCACAGCAGAAAGATGCCGACGCCGAGCACCTGCTCGTCCGCGCGCTCGCCCTGCAGGACGAGTTTCTGGCCGCCGCGCATGCCGACGCGGTCGAGACCGCGCGGCTCCTGATCGACCTGCACGAGCGGCGGCGGCAGCCCGACAAGGCCGCGCGGCTCCGCGGCCGGCTGTCCGCCGAGACTTCCCCCGACACCGCGGCCCGGTGCATTCTCGTGGTCACGGCGCTGCGGCTCGTCGCCGATATCCACCGTGCCGGCGGCGACCTGCGGACGCCCGTCGAACTGGTGCGGCATGGACTCGCCGTCACCGAACAGGAGTTCGGCCCTGACGATCCCAACACGGCCGTGATGCGGGATGTCGTGGCGGACACGGAGGCGGCTGCTCGCGGTGAGCCGGCGGCCGGGCCGGCCGCCGGCCCGGCGAAGCAGGGAGTGGCCAAATGAGGATGTCACAAGGCCGCCGCGTGCCGGCCATGTTCGTCGTGGCCGTTCTGACCGCAATCCCGTTCGCCGTCGCGTCACGCCCCGCGGTCGCCGACGAGCCGACCGGGAAACCGCCGGCCCCAAATGCGGCGGCGCAGAAGACCGAACCGCAGGCTGCGAAGCCGGCCACGATCCCGCTGCCGCGGAAGCGGCTGCACCTGCTCCCGAGGCGGGTGAGCGACAAGCAGCCCGAAGGGCGTCCGGCGCATTGCGGCCTCCTGGCCTCGGAGTTGGCACGGCAGGCAGTGCTGATCGCGGCCCGCGACGAACTCGGCCTTCCCACCCGCGATGCATTGCTCGGTGACGCCATCGCCAAAAACGATCCCGACGCCGTGAGCGTGACCACGATGGTCGATCCCGGCGGCCGATTCGCAGTCTTGCTGGGGCCGGATCGGCAGAGTCCGCGGCAGTTCGAGCCGTTGAATCGGGTGTTCACGTTCGCGGAGGCCGGTGGCCTCGTCAACTACGCCGAGCTGTCGGCGAAGCTCGAGCACCTCAGCCGCGAACTGTTTCCCGAGTTCCTGGAGCAGTCAGGCTTCGCCCGGCTGCCGTCGGCCCCGCAGGCCGGTGCCGGCGAGGTCGACGCCACCACGGCCAAGCTGCTCACGCGGTTCAGCCCGATGGCGCAGCTGACCGCCGTCCGCCGGCTGCACGCCATCCGCGCGGCATCGGTACGGAGCGGCCCGGGACAGTCCGCCGACGTGCTCGAGGCGCTCGCGGAGGGCTACGCCAACCTGGCGATGCTCGCCCAGCAGGTGTGGAGTGAGCAGCCGGTGGTCTACGAGGCCCGGGCGCTGCTCTACGCGCAGCGGCTCTGGGCGCTCGACCGCAAAGCACCGCGCGGCCTGTGGCGGCTGGCGTACGTGCTCGACATGATCGGAGCCGACTGGCTGGCCCTGCCCCTGATCGCCGACGCCGACGAGCTCACAAAGGAGGCGGGCACGCGGCCGCCGGCCTGGCGGGGAGCGATGCTCGCCAGGCTGCACTACGATCCCCCGCAGGTCCGGGATTGGATCACGGCCGAAGGCTCCGACGACGACTACGCCGGGGTGCAGCTGTTTCGCAGTCAGCCCGGCGAGTGGTGGCCGACCGCGTTGTCGGCCGCGACCGCGGCGGCCTTCCTGGAGCGAAGGCACGGTGGCTGCACGCCGATCACGCGGCGGCTCGCCGGCCGCGGTGCCACGATCAGCGAGGGGCATCTCGGCAACGGCGTCTCGGAGGAGGCGCTGGCAGAGGACGTGGGGCTGTTCGTGGAGCACGACGGCCAACTGCCGGCCCGCGTGAAAACCGCGGTCGATCCCGACAACCTGCTGGGAACGGTGCCCGCAGCGCTGATGAAAACCGGTGCGGGCGAGCCCGGCGAGCCGTCCTGCCGGGCGGTGGGGCGGCTGATGGCGGAGCTCAACATGCTCTCGATCGCCGATGAGTTGTCGTTCCGCAGCTGGATGCTCGGGGTGGACGTCGCCGACGTGATGAAACGCCGGATGCCGATGCTCGACCCGCACGAAATGAAGTTGCTCGTCATGCTGTCCGCCAGCGAAAAGCGGGCAGGAAAGATGCCCCCGATGACGCTGCCCAGGCCATTTATCACGCCTCAGCTGGCGGCGCACGCGGTTCCGGCGTTCATCGGCACTCGCGTCGGAGGGACGGACTTCGGCATCGACCTGCTGCTGCATGCGATCGCCTCCGGCGACGACCTCGGCCCCGACCAGGCGATGCTCACTCGGGTGGCGGAGTCGCACCGCGTGCAGAAGGTTCCCGGAAAGCCGGTGCTCCTCGCAGACCTGCCCGCCCGTTGGGCGCGGGTGAGCCCGCACCGGGCGGCGGCCCAGATGCGGGCGATGTGGCCCGATCGCGAGGGCCGCCTGCCCGATGTCGAGCAGCTGCATCGCTGGGTGCGCAACCCGGAGACGAGCATGCGGGTCACGAAGGACCTGATGGCGATTGGCGAGAACACCCTCGCCGTGCGGTTCCTTGAAGAGGCCGTCACGCTCCATCACGCCGCCGATCAGTACCAGGCGCTCGCCGCGTTCTACTTCTCCCAGGGCCGCATGACGGCCTGGCGGCAGACGCTCGACGACTACCTCCGCCATCCCGACTCGGGACTCGGCCCGGCCCACGCCCGGGCCGACATCGCGCAATACCTGGTCGACGAGGGCCGGCCCCGGGAGGCGCTGGAGTATGCCCAGGCGGCGGCCGAGAGTTTCTCGCAGCAATCGCTGCAGTCGCTGGCATATGCCTTCGAGGGCCTCGGCGAGGCCGAGGATGCGAACCGGATCTACGCCGTCATCCACGACCGGTACGGCGGAAATGGCTTCGACTGGTACTGCGCGATGATCCGCTTGCAGGCCGACCGCACCACTCCCCGCGACCTGGTCGCTGCCGCCGCCCGGGATCCGCAAGCCCCGCAGGAACACCCCTGGCTGGGAATCCTGTTGGCCGAGGCCGATGGCACTCAGCCGCAGGCGCTCGAAGCGCTCGACCGCCACGCCCGCGCCGTGGAGGCGCCGAACATTTCGCACATCGAGCTGCCGCTGCTGCTGGGCGAGACGGCCGACCGCGAGCGGCAACGGGAGCGGACGCGGGAGATCGCCCTCCGCGTCACCCAGACGACGTCGCCGGTCAGCACCCTGCTCGGCGATCTGTACAGGGCCATGGAGCACCCGGACCGCTACCCGCCTGCCCGCATCGAGCGAATCATCGCCGCGCAGCCGCGGTACCACCGTCCCCTGTTCGACTACGGCTTCGGCTGGTGGCTCGTGCAGAACGGCAACCGCGACCTGGGTCGGCAGCTCCTGGCCCGCGCCGCCTCGCGGCCGACGACGCAGCCGCTCATATCGACTCTCGCCCGCCTCCGACTCGATGCCCTGGATCAACCGCGCCGCTAACGATGAGCCTGGGGCGAGCGGTCCGGGGAGTGAGGCAAACCCCTGCCCACGGAGATTTCAGGTTCGCCGGGAGCAAGCTACAAGAGAGCGGACGAGCCGATAGTGTTTTGTGATCTGACTGTCCAGGAGACACTCGCATGCAGGCTGTCGATGCACGCGTCAGGCCCGGCTTCTCGGCATTCGGCCTGGCGCCTACGGAAAAAACCGGCCCCTTCCTCATCGCGGGCGAGTCACCGATCGGCCGAACCGTCCACAGGGCCGAAATACGCTCGCGTCGCCGGCCACGGAGGGGATCGGCGGCGGCGGTCCTCGTCGGCGTCTTGGTCTGTCTCTGGAGTCAGCCGCCCATTGCGGAAGACCGGGTGAGACCGACCCGCGCCGCCCTGCATCCCCAGTTCATCCACGACGCCCAGACAAAACCGATCTGGCAGTCAGTGGACGGACACTCCATCCGATATCTGCTGTCGTTGCCCAAAGATTGGTCACCCGATCGGAGATGGCCGGTGATTGTCGTGATCACCGGGTCGAGTTCCAATTTTCCGATCATTGCCCAGGGATATCATGACGTTCGCGGCGACCGACCATTTATTTTGATAACGCCGGCCACCGTTTCTAGCGGCAGCAAGATCGACACGGACCTGTACCCGCACCTATCTCAGGACGAACTCGCGCGTCTCGCCGCGGCTTCCGTTCGCGAAAAACTGGCATACGACATGGCCGGCCTGGAGTTGATCCTGGCGGAGGTCGGCGAGAAGTTCGCCGGCGACTCGAAGGCCTATCTCAGCGGGTTCTCCATGGGCGGCACGCTGGCGTGGCAGATGGCGCTGCTTCGTTCGGATCTGTTGCACATGGCCTTTCCAGTCTGCGCCATGTACAAGGAGGAGGCGAGAGGGCTGATCCCGGCGGGGCATAGGCCCGCCAACCCGGCGTTGCCGATCCGGGCGTTCCAGGGCGAAAAGGACCCCTGGCTGGATGGCTTCGAAAAGCATTGGGAACGCGCGTCTGGGCTCGCGAAGCAGGCGGGCTTTCAGGACGTCACACGGATGGTCACCGGCCGCGGCCACAGTTGGTACTACGAGGAAATACTCGGACTCTGTGCCGAACATCATGCGGCACTGCAGCGCGCCGCCCCGCCGCAGGCGGTTCCGACCGAGTCACGTCCGTAGGCGGAGACACGGGTTCGTCGTTTTCGCCACGGGAACTTCGGAAACGGTGGGGTTGGCATTGGTGGACCGCCCATCCGGAACGAAAGACGAGGCGTCACCCGCCCATCTCGCGCACCGCCGACAGCAAGGCTGTCATGGTGCGGCAACGACGGCAGCTTCGCGGACGCGGCGTGGAATGGAAACTTCTGGCGGTGAACATGGTGGGGGAGTAGGATGATCTGGCTGGAAACGAAGGGCTTTCGTCCGGCGGTTGCGGCAGCGAACGTCCGCGTTCATCATCAGCGTCGGGAACGACGGCAAGCCGGGGACTGACTGCGAAAACAAAGCGGAAACCAAGCCGCCGGACGCGGCTCAGCGACTCTTCCGCAGCAACTCCCGGTGACGCCTCCCATGCCACAGATTCTGCTCGCGGCAATGTTCCTGCTGCTGCCGCTCGCGGCGGTCGCCGCCGAGCCGGCCGGAATCCGGCTCGAGAAGGGGGACCGCGTCGTCGTCATCGGCAACACGCTGGCCGAGCGGATGCAGCACGTCGGGCACTGGGAGACGCTTCTTCACTCCCGGTTCCCGGAGCTCGAGCTGGTGGTGCGGAACCTCGGCTGGTCGGCCGACGAGATCGCGCTGCGACCGCGTTCGAAGAACTTCGTCGACCATCAGAACACGCTGGCCGACCACAAGCCGAACCTGCTCATCGCCATGTTCGGGTTCAACGAGTCGTTCGCGGGGCCGGATGGTCTGCCTCGGTTCGAGCAGGATCTCGAGCGGTTCCTCGCCGCACCGCAGCGGATCGACCAATTCACCTCGGCCCGCAGCCCGTGGGATCGCGAGCAGGACCGGGTGGTCGAGTTTCCCCCGCTGGCGGGCCTGCGTCACGTGGTGCTCGTCTCGCCGATCGCGCATGAGAATCTCGGCGACCCGCACCTCCCGGACGGCAGGGCGAACAACGCGAACCTGCGGCTCTACACCGAGGCCATGCGGCGGGTGGCGGCCCGACACGGCACGCCCTTCGTGGACCTGTTCACCCCGTCTTTGCAGCTCATGGAGTCGGCCGGCGGGCAGAAACTGACGATCAACGGCGTCCACCTCAACGCCCACGGCGACCGGCTCGTCGCCGCGGCCCTCGACGCCGCCCTCTTCGGCCCGCGGCCCGCGCCGGACGGCCGCATCGACCTCGAGCGGCTCCGCGCCGAGGTGAACGAGAAGAACCTGCAGTTCTTCTACGACCACCGCGCGGTGAACGGCTTCTACATCTACGGCGGCCGCAAGAGCCCGTTCGGCACGGTCAACTTTCCCGTCGAGTTCGCCAAACTGCGGAACATGACCGCGCTCCGCGACCGGCGGGTCTGGGACGTGGCCCGGGGAAAGCCGGTGGCCGCCCGGATCGACGACTCGGAGACGGGCCCGCTCCCGGAGATCCCGACCAACCGCCCCGAACTGGCGAAGCTCACCCGGCCCGAGGAGTCTCTGGCCCAGTTCACGCTGGCCGAGGGCTACGAGGCCAACCTGTTCGCGTCGGAGCGGGAGTTTCCCGAGCTCGGCAATCCCGTGCAGTTTGCCTTCGACGCCCGCGGCCGGCTCTGGGTGTGCACGATGCAGACCTATCCGCAGTACAACCCGGGCACGCCGGTCCATGACAAGGTGCTGATCCTCGAGGACACCGATGCCGACGGCCGCGCCGACGTCTGCAAGGTCTTTGCCGACGGCCTGCACCTGCCGACGGGCATCGAGTTCAGCAGCGGGGGTGTGTTCGTCGCCCAGCAGCCGGACATGATGTTTCTCAAGGACCTCGACGGCGACGACCGGGCCGACGTCCGCGAGCGGGTGCTCCACGGGTTCGACTCGGCTGACTGCCACCATGCGCTCAGCACCTTCACCTACGACCCGGGCGGCGGGCTCTACTTCCAGGAGGGCACGTTTCTCCACTCGCAGGTCGAGAGCCCGTGGGGACCGACCCGGCTCGCCAACGCGGGGGTGTTTCGTTGGGAGCCACGAACAGGGCGTTTCGGTGTCTTCGCGCCCTACAACTTCGCCAACCCCTGGGGCCACTGCATCGACCGCTGGGGCCAGAACTTCGTGGCCGACGCCTCGGGCGGCGCGAACTACTGGGGCACCGCCTTCTCGGGCGACATCGACTATCCCGACAAGCGGTCGGTGATGAAGCAGTTCCTCACCAAGCAGTGGCGGCCGACGGCGGGCTGCGAGATCGTGTCAAGCCGCAACTTCCCGGAGGAGGCCCAGGGCAACTACCTGCTCAACAACTGCATCGGCTTCCACGGCGTGCTGCAGTACCGGATGCGGGACGAGGGGGCTGGGTTCGCGGCCGATCCGGTCGCGCCGCTGCTCCGGTCGGCCGACCAGAACGTGCGTCCGGTGGACCTCGAGTTCGGTCCCGACGGCGCGCTCTACGTGTGCGACTGGTTCAATCCGCTGGTCGGACACATGCAGCACTCGCTCCGCGACCCGAACCGCGACCACCACCACGGCCGGATCTGGCGGGTCCGCCACGCGAAGCGGCCGCTCGTCACGCCCGCGAAGATCGCCGGCCAGCCGGTCCCGGCGCTGCTCGCCCTCTTCGAGTCGGAGCCGGAGGAGCGAACCCATGCCCGAGTCCGCAGCGAGCTCTGGAATCGCGACGGCGCCGAGGTGCTGGCCGCGGTCGACCGCTGGACAGCGGCGCTCGATCCCCATGGCCCCGACTACGAGCATCATCTGCTCGAGGCCCTCTGGCTCCACCAGGCCCACGACGTCGTCCACGAGGGGCGGCTGCGGGCGGCGGTCCGGTCGCCCGATTTCCGGGCCCGGGCTGCGGCCATCCGCGTGCTGTGCGCCTGGCGGGACCGAATCTCGCAGCCGCTCGATCTTTTGGCCACGCTCGTCGAGGACAGGCATCCGCGGGTGCGGCTGGAAGCGGTGCGGGCCCTCAGTTTCTTCCCCGACGCGCGGGCCCTCGCCAGCGCCCAGCGGGCACTGCTCCACCCGATGGACGACTCCCTTCACTACACGCTCGGCGAGACGATCAACACGCTCGACCGCCGCCTCCGGCGGCGGGACCCCGGCTTTAGCGTGGCCGCACCGCTGGTGGCGCTGATCGAGCGGAAGCAGGTGCCGGCCGACCGCCTGGGTGACATCGTGAAGATGATCTGCAGTCGGGGCACCCCGGCCCAACTGGCGAGCGTCTTCGCCCAGGCGCTGCAGGGCGACTATCCGTCCGAACTGCGGCTCCAGGTGTTCACCACGCTGCTCGACACGGCCACGACCCGCAAGGTGAAGCCCGCGGGCGATCTGACGGCGATCGGCCGCGTGATCCGCGGTGAGGACAACGCCGACGGGCGGCTGCGGCAGGCGGCCATCCGGCTGGCGAGCGCCTGGAAGCTCGACGTGTCTCGCGATCTCGGGCAGATCGCCCTCGCGGGCGTCGACCCCGCGGTGCGATCCGCGGCGATCGACGGCCTGATCGCGATCGGCGACCGCCCGGCGCAGGAAACGCTCGAGAAACTCACCGCCAAGGGACAGCCCGGGCCGATCCGGATGGTCGCGGTCGCCGGCCTGGCCAGATCGGATCTCGACCGGGCCGCCGCCCGCGCCGCGACCGTGCTCGGCGAGTGCGACCCGCGGGACGACCCCGCGCCGCTCGTGGACGCCTTCCTGAACCGCAAGGGCGGGCCGGACGCCCTCGCCGCGGCGCTCGCCCGGCGGACGCTCCCGGTCGACGTCGCCAAGCTCGCGCTGCGTCACATGTACGCGGTCGGCCGAAGCGATAAGGCTCTCTCCGACAGGCTCAGCGCCGCCGCGGGCATCGCGGTCGATCCGCCCCCGCCCACGCCCGCGGAGGTGGCCAGCCTCGCCGCGGAAGTCGAAGCCAGGGGGAATGCGGCCCGCGGAGAACTCGTGTTCCGCCGGGCCGACATGAGCTGTCTCAAGTGCCATGCCCTGCACAAGGCGGGAGGCGACCTCGGACCCGAGCTCACAAGCGTGGGTGCCGTCTCGCCGGTTGATTTCATCGTCAGCTCGATCCTGAATCCGAACCTGGCGATCAAGGAACAGTACGTCACGAAAATCTTCCAGACTGTGAATGGCGAGGTGTTCACCGGAATCGTCCTCAGCCGCGACGCGGTGCGGGTCCAGCTCAAGGAGGCCTCGGGCAAGACGATCACGATCCCCACGGCCGACATCGAGGAGGAGGCCGAGGGCCATTCGCTCATGCCGCAGGGCCTGGCCAAGTTCCTCACCCGAGACGAGCTGGTGGACCTTGCGAAGTTCGTCTCCGAACTGGGCAAGCCAGGGCCGTACGCCGTCCGCACCGATCCGCTGATCCAGCGGTGGCGGCTGTTCGGCGACATGCAGGCGATCAAGTCGCTCGGCGAGAAGCCGGAGGAGGCGCCGGCCATGGCGCAGTTCGAGGGGCGGATTCTCGGCTCGGACGCCTGGCAGCCGGTCTACGCGCGGGCCAGCGGCGAGCTGCCGCTCGACGAGCTGTGCCGCGGCGACCAGGCGGCGATGGTCTACGTGCAGGGTGAGATCAGGGTGACCGAGGGGGGCGCGGTGACGGTGGAGATCGACGCGCCGGGGAAGTTCCTCGCGTGGCTCGACACCGAGACCCACCACGGCCAGCGGACCTTCACGACCAGGCTCTCACGGGGGACGCACAAACTGACGCTGCGGGTCGCCCCCACCGCCCCGGGTCAGGCGGTGAAGGTGCGGATCTCGTCACCGCCGGGTTCGACCGCCGTGGCCGACGTGGTCGGTGGCGTGTGAGCCGGGGCATCGACCGGATGTCGCGTGTCCGTCGTAGGCTCCGCATCGGCCGCAGGTCTTTCCTGCTGATCGCGTCGGCCGCGGTCAGCGGCGGCTGCAGCCCGCCCGAGGTGCCGCACCGCGGCAACGCGACGTTCGAGCCCCAGGTCGAGGCCGTCCGCGCAGGGGCATCCGCGCGAATCGTGGCGGACGCGCCCCTCACCGCCGCCGAGTGGGAGTCGCTCCGCGGCCTCGTGGGCCTGCGGGAGCTCGTGCTCCGCCACGGCGTCGCCGACGACGCCCGGGCGGAGATCCTCGCCACGCTGCCAGGCATCGAACGGCTCGTGCTTCGCGAGTCGCCACTTTCGGACGTCGGGTTTCGCGAGATCGCCCGCTGCAGGCACCTCGCGCACCTGAACGTGCCGCAGGCCGCCTGCACGGCCGCGGGTGTGCGGGCGCTGCGGCACATCCCCGCGCTGCGGTCGCTGCGGCTTGGCAGCAGGAATTTGGCCGGCCGCGAGGCGGGCGCGGCGGTGGCGGAGCTTGCTGCCCTCGAGTCGCTCCACCTCATCGACGTGCCGCTCGGCGACGACGGGCTCGCGGCCATCGCCGGCCTGCCGGGACTGCGAAATCTCTACCTCGACGCCGCCGGGGTTTCGGACGAGGCGTGGGGGGGGTATTTTCAGCAGCATCCCCACGTGCACGTGCATGTGGACCAGGCCCACCACGACCGCGACCCGGGCCGGGGACACGATACGCCGCGGGCGAACGCCGCCTCCATCACCGAGGGCCGATGATGACCACGACTTCCCGACTTCGCCCCTTCACGGCCTGCACCGCCGCGGCCGCCATCCTCGTGGTCTCCGTGGCCACGCCCCGGCTCATGGGAGCGTTGCGCCGCCCGGCCGCGGCCGAGTCGATGGCATCCGCCGCGATCGACTGGCTGTCCACGCTCGACGCCGAGCAGAAGGCGCGGGCGATGCAGCCCTTCGCCAGCCCCGCGCGGACCGATTGGCACTTCGTGCCCAAGAACGACCGCAAGGGGCTGCAGCTTCGCGACATGAACGACCGGCAGGAGGCCGCGGCGCTCGCGCTCGTGCGATCGGCCCTCTCGCAGGCCGGCTACGACAAATCGGTGATGATCATGAAGCTCGACGAGATCCTGCGGAGGATCGAGGGGGCCAAGGCGAAGAACATCCGCGACCCGAAGCGGTATTTCCTCACGATCTTCGGCACGCCCGCCGCCACGGGATCCTGGGGCCTGTCGATCGAGGGCCATCACCTCTCGTTCAACTTCACGGTCCGCGACGGCGTGCTCGTCGACTCGACGCCGCAGTTCCTGGGCGCCAACCCGGCGGTGGTGAAGACCAGCTTCGACGGCCTGCCCGCCTCGGGGGACCGCGTGCTCCGCGACGAGGAGACGCTGGCCTTCGAACTGCTCGCCGCGCTCGACGAACCGCAGCGGGCAAAGGCCGTGATCGCGAAGGAGCCGCCGCAGGAGATCCGGGCGGCGGGCAAGCCGCAGCCCCCCGCAGAGCCGGCGGCCGGCATCTCCTTCAAGGAGCTCACGGCGCCGCAGCAGTCGATCCTCCGGCGGCTCGTGGAGACCTACTGCGCCGTCATGCCCGACGAGGTCGCCGCCGAGCGGCTGCGGCTCATCGAGGGGCTCGGCGGCGGGGCCGACACGACGGCGCAGCCGTCCGCGCACCGGGGCTGGAACGACGTTCACTTCGCCTGGTCCGGCAGCCTCGTCCCCGGCGTGGGGCATGGATACCGGGTCGAGGGACCTACCTTTTCGATCGAGTTCGTGAACGTGCAGCCCGACGCCGAAGGCAATCCCGCCAACCACATCCACTGCGTGTGGCGCGACCGCACGGGCGACTTCGACCTGCCGGCCGCCAGCGCCGCCAAGGCCCAGGCCCCATGAGTCGTCGAGCCTCATCAATGCCGCGGTTTCCGGCGTGGCTGAAACCGCGGTCGCTGGAGGCTGCGGATGGCGGCCGGGTGGTCGTGCTCCAGGAAGGCGGCCGCGTGATCGGCCTGTTCCCAGGCGGATCGCAGGAAAATCTGCTCTGGACGCATCCCGCACTTGCCTCGGCGAGCAGCAGCCGGCGGCTCTGTCGGTCCGAATCATGGTCGAATCTCGGCGGCGATCGCACGTGGCTCTCACCCGAGCTCGAGTTCTTTTTCCCGCATTATCCCGACACTTCGGTGTACGCGCCGCCGCGCACGCTCGATCCCGGTGACTATCGTCTGCAGGATCGTGAGCGGGGCGTCATCAGCCTCAGCAACACGGCGTCGGTAATGGCCTATCGCGCGGACCGGAGAGTTCCGCTCCGGATCGTGAAGACCGTCCGCCTGGCGTCCAATCCGCTCGGCCCTGGGTTGCCGCGCGGCGTGGACTACGCGGGGTATTCACTCGAGGTGACGCTCGACGCGCCCGCCAGGGCACGGGCACTCCCGCTCGTCGCGATCTGGAACCTGCTCCAGCTTCCCCACGGCGGCGAACTGTTCATGCCCACCTATGCGTGGTGCCAGCCGACTCGTTTTTTCGGCATCATCCCGCCCGGCCATGTCCGGGTCTCGGAGCGTTGTGTCACCTACCGAATGGCGGCGGCCGGCGAGCAGAAAATCTCGATACCCGCGTTGGCCACGACGGGTCGAATGGCATATTTTTGGCACGCAGGCCGCACGGCCAGGCTGGTCGTCCGCAGTTTTCAGCCCGATCCATCGGGCATCTACGCCGATGCGCCCGCGGATCGCCCCCACGAGACGGGCTTCGCCCTGCAGGCATGCAATGTGAACAGCACGCTGGGCGCGTTCAGCGAGATGGAGCATCACGCGGCTGCGATCGGCGGCGACACCGGACTTCGGAAGCGGCAGGATGTGAGCCACGTATGGGGCTTCCGGGGTCCGCGGGCGGCGATCGAAGAAGTCACGCAGGTGCTGTGCGGCATATCGGACAGACGTGATCGAATCTGATCGAAAAGCGAGGCGATCACTCATGGCCAGCGACGTCGAGCACATCTGCAAGGCAGCCGCACAACTCGGCGAGGGCCCGCTCTGGGATTGGCGTGAGGAGTGTCTGTGGTGGATCGACATCCTCGGCCAATCACTCCGGCGGTTCGATCCGGTGAGCCGCACGAGCACTCCCTACGACGTGGGCCGCCTGATCGGGACCGTGGTCGTCCGCGAATCGGGGGGGCTCGTTCTCGCCTGCGCCGACGGTTTCCAGGCCTTCGATCCGGAAACGCAGTCGCTCCAGTCCCTGGGCGACCCGGAGGCGGATCTCCCTGACAATCGCTTCAATGACGGGAAATGCGATCCCCGCGGCCGGCTGTGGGCCGGCACCATGTCGATGCAGGAGAAACCCGGCCAGGGCACGCTCTACTCGCTCGAGCCGGCGGGCGACATTCGGCGCCGGCTCAGTGGCGTGACCGTTTCCAATGGCATCGTGTGGACGGCTGACGAGTCCACCATGTATTTCATCGACTCGCCAACTCGCAGGATCGACGCATTCGACTATGACGCTGCGTCCGGCGAGCTCTCGAATCGTCGCTGTGCCATCGAGGTGCCTGCGGAACTCGGCATTCCGGACGGCATGGCGATCGACGCGGCGGGAATGCTCTGGGTCGGCATGTGGGGCGGGTGGCACGTGGTGACGTTTGATCCGCGAACCGGCCGCGAGGTTTCACGGCTGCGGGTCCCGACGGCGAACGTCACCGCCTGTGCGTTCGGCGGCCCCGACCTTCAGGATCTCTACATCACCACCGCCCGCGTGGGCTTGTCACCAGACGAACTCCGCGGGCAGCCGCTCGCCGGAGATCTGTTTCGGGTGCGGACCGAGGCGCCGGGCGTGCGCTCCACCATGTACTCGGGCTGACGCGGGCTCTGGCGACTGCTCAACGACGCGAGGCCGTCCACGATTCGCCGATGTCCTCGAGCGTGCGGCCTTTCGTTTCCGGCATCAGCAGCCACCCGAACAGGAAAGACAGGATGCACACCCCGGTGAACAGCCAGAATGCGGCCGCCACGGAACCGACCAACCTGTCGGACCAGCCCGTGATGGACGGAAAGAGATACGCGCCGGTGAAAATGAAGCACCAGAGTGTGGTCGTGGTGACCGCCACCGCCTTGGCCCGCAGCCGGGTTGGATAGAGCTCCGACATCATCAGCCAGGGCAGACCGCCGAGCGCGAGGCCATGGGGAATCGTGATCAACGAGATCACGATCATGACCGGCGTTCCCTTCCATCCCCAGGCGAAGACGAAGCCGCAGAGCAATGTGATCACCGCGCCCAGCAACGAGGCCCACATCCAGAGTGGCCGTCGTCCGACGCGGTCGGCCAGGGAAATCGACACGAGAGTCAGCACGGCCATCGCCCCGTAGACGAAGACGAAGTCGCGAATGGCGTCCTCCCGGTGATAGCCAGCCGCCTCGAAGAGCCTTGGAATATAGGCCCCGATCACGCTCCACCCGGTCCAGTTGTTGAAAAAGGCGAGCAGGATCCCGATGAACAGGGCCCAGAGCATGCCCGGCGCGAGCAGATCGGCCCAGCGGCCCTGCTCGGCGTGCAACGTGCGGCGAATCTCCGCGATTTCCGTGCGGGCGAAATCCGGGCCGTCGATGAGACGGAGCACGTTCTCCGCCTCATCGAACCTGCCCTTTTCAGCCAGCCAGCGCGGGCTCTCGGGCAGGCGGAAGACGAAGCCGACGAAGGCCACGATGCTCAGCATTTCAGAGAAGAACATCCACCGCCACGGCTGCAGGGCCCATGCCTCGGGCACGTCGCCCTGCTGGACGCCGTGCCTGATCCGGAGCCACGCGACGATGCCCCAGGCGATCAGCGGAGCGACCGCATGGCCCAAGACGACGGCGAGCTGATACATGAGCCCGAACCGTCCCCGCCGGGCCGGGGGCGCGAGTTCTGCGATGTACATCGGCGAGGCGATCGAGCACAGCCCCACGCCAAGCCCGCCGATCAAGCGGAAGAAGTTGAATGACCAGAGCACGCCGTCCCGGGTGCCATCGGCCATGCAGTCTGGCACCGCGGTGAACACAGCACTCACGGCAAGCAGCAGCGATGCCACGATCATGGTCTTCTTGCGGCCAATCGCGTCACACAACCAGGCGCCCAGGAACGGGCCGAGGATGCAGCCGAGGACGGCGCTCGCGGTGGCAAAACCCAGCTCCGCCGCGGAGAGTGCGAATTGCTCCTCCAGATAGACGTTTGCGGCCCCGATGAGCCCCAGGTCGTAGCCGAAGAGAAATCCGCCGATCGCGGCCACGAAGGCGGTCCACAGCGGCTGCAAACGTCTGTCTGATGGCATGGCGTCACCATGAGGCAGGGGTCGAAAGACTTGAAATCAACACGACCTCCGGCACCACCACGGCTCAGAGGCCGGGCACGTATCCTGTGCCGAAGGCATTCGACAGCGGGCCGGCGAACCCCTCGTGGAACGGCATCCAAGACGTCGTCCCGCCATCCACGACCAGGGTTTGGCCGAGGATGTATCGCGCGTCATCCGAAGCCAGGAAGGCGACGACCCGGCCGATATCGGCGGGAGCGGCACAGAAACCGGCCGGAATGCTCCGCCCTGCCGTTTCCGGCGCGAAGTCGGGGATCGCCTTGGAGTAGTTCTCGACATGCACGCATCCTGGCGCCAGGCCGTTCACCCGGATGCCACGCGGCGCCAATTCGATGGCGAGGGTGCGGGTGAACGCCACGATGGCGCCCTTCGTGCCCGCGTAGACGGTGTGCTCCCGCATGCCTTCGTAGGCGTGAATCGACGTGATGTTGACCACGCAGCCGCGGGCCTTCTCGAGCGCCGGCACCAGCTTCTGGGTGAGAAAAAACATCGCCCGGATGTTGACGCCATACAGCGTGTCGAACTGCTCCGGCGTCACGCGCTCGAAGGGTATGTTCGCGGTGATTCCTGCGTTGTTGACCAGCACGTCGAGCCCACCGAGGTATTCAAGTGCCGCGGCGGCGAGGCCCTGCACCTGGTCGACCTGCGTGAAATCCGCACGGAAACACCGGGCGTCACCTCCCTGGGCGACGATTTCAGCCACGGTCGCCTCCGCACCGGCAGCGCTGTGGGAGTAGTGAACCGCCACGCGACAGCCGCGCCGGGCCAGTTCGAGTGCAATCCCGCGGCCGATGCCCGTACCCGCCCCGGTGACGAGGACACGCTTATGCTGCATACTGATTCTCGCTCGCAGTCTCGGAGCCTGGGGATGGAGACTATCGATTGACCGCGGATCGCGCGAGCCCACGGTCGCTCGGATCCGCACGGCAGCGGCACTGACACCCGGAGGGGTTGCGCGACCGATCAGCGGTCGTCGTACACCCGGGTGATCTCCTCCTTGGTGATCGGCGCCGCGTGGTCTTGACTGACGACCTGCACCTGCACCCGCTGGTCGCCGGCCCGGCGGCCGCGGGCGCGGATCCGGAACACCGCTTCCTCGGAGGGAGCGAGCTTCACCAGGGGCTCGAAGACGACGGCCCGGTTCTCGAGGCGATGCCCCGCCGGCCCCTGGGCATCGACGGGCTCCAGGTCACCGAGCAGGCTGGCCGTCACGCGGACGCCCGTGGCCGGCTTCGTGCCCTGGTTGCCGACGCGGACGACGTATTCCGTCACGCCGCCGACCTCGATCGGATCCTCGCTGTCGGCGACCTCGAAGCTCACCGCCGCCAGCCCTTCGACCTCGCAAACGTGGGCCACCTGGTCGGCCAGGCCGTCGGCGCTGCGGGCCGCGGCCATGATCTTCTGCGGCCCGAGGGCGATCGGCATCACGACCACCTCGACGGTGCCGGTCTCGCCGGGCGGGAGCTCCTCGAGATTCCACAGCACGCGGTGGGTGCGGTCGTCATGCCAGCCGGCATTGTTGGCCCGCACGAACTTCATCCCCGGTGGCAGCTGCGCCGCGAGCTCCACCGCCCGTGCCGGCGCCGTGCCGGCATTCGCCATCGAGATCGTGCAGGTGGCCGGCCGCTGCAGGAACCGCCGCAGCGGCATGTCGACGGCCAGCTCCAATGTTGGCGCCGTGACCTCGAGCTTCGTGGTCTGTTGAGCCTCCACGCCGCCATCGGCACGGGCGGCGAAGCGGGCCGCCTGCACGCCGGGCCCCCGGGTGCCGAGCACGAGGTCGATCGTCCGCGACTCGCCGGGCCGCAGCTGCCCCACGTCGAACTCCAGCTCGCTGCCGGCGCGGTGGGAAACGTTCTCCGGGAGGAAGCCTTCGAGCACCACGCCGGTGGCCACGCCGCTGCCGGGATTGCTCACGGTGATCGTCAGCTGGGTGTCGCGGCCGATCAGCACCGGCTTGGGCTCCGTGGCCTCGATCTTCAGGGCGGGCTTGGTGGACCGGGAACGGATCGACGCATCCGCCCGGAAGCTCACGCTCGCAACACTGCCGATCTCGCCCTCCTCCTGCGGCATCAACTCCATGATGACCCGGGCCTGACCACCGGGATCGAGTGTGCCCAGGGCCCAGACGAGATCGCCGTCGTTCCCGGCGGCTGCGGCCGTGGCCGGGCTGGCCGGGGGCGCGGTGGTCACCAAGGCGGTGCCGAAGGGAATCGCGTCGCGAAGCGTCACGTCATGCGCCGTCGCACTACCCACGTTGCGGACCAGGATCTCATAGCGTGCCGGCTTGCCCACCTGCACCTCCCGGGGACCGCGCTTCTCGACGGCGAGCTGTGGTGTCTGGATGCCCTCGAGTTGCATCGGGCCCGGCCGCCCCTGACCAGCCGCGTCCGGTCGCGGTGGGCCGGCCATAGCCGGCGCCGGGCTGCCGGCGTTCAATCCCGGCACCATCGGCGGCGCGGCGGCGTAGGGCACGGCGGCCGTGGCGCCACGCACCCTGGGCGGTGATGGAGCGGGTGAATCGGAAAACACAGGGCGGGCGGTCGGATGATCGGGAATCGCGGGTGGCACGCCGGCCACCGGCAGCGGAAGGGCCGGCGCCGCGGCGAACGGAGACACGGACGTCGGCTCCGGGGCCGGCGCGACGGCGCGGGTGCCGGCCGGAAGATCGCCGGCGTCGTCACCGCCGGGAGCGGCGGTCTGCGGGTCATGCCGAGACGGCGCCGGGGGCGGACCGGAAGCCGCGGCGGCCGGTTCGGCAGCCGGCTCATTCACGGCCGGTTGCCCATCGGCGTCGCTCGCTGCGGGCTCCGACGCGGGGGCGGACGATTCCGCGGGCGGGGTCACTGCCGGCTCCGCCACGCTCGGCGGCTCATTCAGCGCGGGCGGCACGTCCGTCGCGGAGAACCGGGAGAGGGGCCGTTCCTCACCGGATACGGCGATCACCGCGTCGGGCAGGTCGAGCGACGTCTGGCGGGCGTAGCGGTCGGCGGCTACCGGCGGTTCGGCGGTGGCCGACCCGCGTGGCTGCCAGCGACCTGGCGGCGGCAACTCGCGCAGGGCTTCATCGTCGCCGGGAAACGGTGCGGGCTCCGCAGACGGTCCGACCGCTGCGGCCTCGCTCGGCGGCGCCTGGATCTGCGCGGAGATGTCGCGGCCGCCGGCCGCCGGCCGACCGATGCCGAACGCCCACACGAGACCGAATCCCACGCCGCCACAGGCCAGCGCTCCGATCACGACCGGCAGGGGCGCATGACGCGGCGGAACCACGAGACTTTGGCGCGACGATCTTTCCGGTTCGGACATGATGGCAACCCCGTGGGCGGCCGCCGCTGGCGGCGAAGAACTTCGTCCGCGGAGAGATAGCAGGCCCCCGGACAGCGGTGAAGGCCACTCGCCCCGGGGCTCGGGGATGGTCAGGCCGCGCCGAGAATGTGGCGAAGATGGAAGTGGAACTTGCCCAGCTTCCCGCCATAGTTGCCGGCCGAGATCGCCGCCACGTCGGATCCGGCGGCGGCCCGCAGTCCGGCCTCCATCGCCGCGGCGACCGCCGCCTCGTCAATGCCGTCGATCACGATCTCCAGTGCACAGGCGACCTCGGGCAGCAGTTCGCCTCCCGCACGCCCGACCAGCGCCGGACAGAAGGCGTCGTTCGTGGACGCCCGCAGGGCGGCGTATCGCGATCCGACCTTGCTCCCGGACCGGACCACACCGCCCGGAAATGGCGTGATCACGCCGGCCAGCGGGCCGATCGCTGCCACGGCCCGCCGGGCCGCGGCCAGGCCGGCATCGAGACTGCGGGCCTGGAGGATGAAATTGCCGCCCCCCACGCCCTTGCCCACGCCCACCGACTCCTCGATCAGAAACTCGCCGTCCATGACCGGGATCCGCCAGAACCGGCGGCCGTCGAGAACCTTCGACTTCTCGAACCCGTCGCCGAAAAATCGCACGTGGCTCCCGAGGGGCACCCGCTCCTCGGCCCCCGGCAGGCCGTCGAAGACCGCCGTGCTCGGGCAGGTGAGCAGGCATTGCGCGGTGCGGTTTGCCACCGCCTTGCCGAGCGCGTCCGTCGAAAACCCAAAGGCGAGCAGCGCCGCGCCCGGCCGGCCGTCCGGGGTGTCGGCGGGGGCGAGCATCCGCTCCACTCCAATCTCCGCGTCGCACCCGATCACGCTCGTGCCGTAGCCGCAGGCCGCCCGCACCGCCGCGTCAAGCCAGTGGGCGTCATGGGCCGTGACGACCAGCCGCGTGAACCGGAGGCGAAAGGCTTCGGCGAACGTGTCGACGATCCATGTGGAATCGATGTGCACGACGATTGTTCCTGACGGCCTGGACGGGGCTGCGGCCCATGGAAAACCGGTGTTCTCCGAACGGACGAATCCCATATGCTAATCATTCGCCGTCCCACCGCCCCGCCCAGCCGAAGGATTCCGACCATGTGCCGTGTCTTTTTCGCGTTGCTGCCCCGCCGCGGCGCCAGCCTGCCGAACCAGCTGCCGCTCGTCGTCGCGGTGCTGCTGCTCGCCGCCGTCGCGCCGGCCGTGCCCAGCCTGGCCGATGAACTCACCACCAACGCGGCGGCCATCGTCCCCGCCGACGCGGCCTTCCTTTCGGCGACCCTCCGGGCGCGGGAACAGTACGACCGCTTCATGAAGAGCAACGCATTCAGGGCGCTCAAGGATCTGCCGGCGGTGCGGCGGGCGCTCGGTTCGCTCGAGGAGCAGCGGTCGATGCCGGGCAGCCCGTTCTCGATGGCTGAAACCTTCATGCAGCTCCCGGAGAACGAGCAGGCGGTCGACGTGCTCGCCGACATGGTGGCCACCGACACGTTCGTCTACGGGGAGCCGTCGTGCATTTCTTTTCTCCGGCTGCTGCAGAAGGTGCAGGAACTGCAGGGCACGGCCCCGCTGCAGGCCGAGCTCGGCCGCAATGACGGGCTGGAGGGCGTTCAGAAGGCCGCGATCGTCAAGGGCCTGGCGGCCAACCTCGATCTCCTCGTCGTGCCCGACATCGTGTGGGGCTTCCGGACCACGAAAGTCGACGCCGCGAAGGCGCAGCTCAGGCGGATCGAGGTCCTGCTCAAGCTCGTGACCCAGGCGAACCCCGCCATGGCCGACGCCCTGGCCCGCAAGCCGATCGCCGGCGGCGAGGTCGTGACATTCACGATCCAAGGCGACCAGCTGCCGTGGGGCGAGCTCGAGGACGAGTTGGCCGCGGGCCTCGACGACAAGGCCGACCTGGACAAGGTGCTCGACCGGCTGCGAAAGCTCGACGTCGTCGTCGCCCTGGGCGTGATCGGCGACCGCGTGATCCTCTCGGTCGGTGATTCGATCGACCACCTTCAGAAGCTGGCCCTGCCGGGAACCGGCCGCCAGGGCCTGCTCGACACGCCGCCCTTCGCCCAGCTCCGGGCCCACAAGGACAAGCCGCTCACCGGCCTCGCGTACGTCAGCGACGCCTTGGCCGATCTCAACCGGGAGAGCGCTTCCTCGGGCTTTCGCATGCTGAACCAGGCTGCAGACGCGGCCATCCAACAGGCGGCGCTTCCCGCGGAGGCGGCCGCGGACACGCGGCGGTTGCTGTCCAAGGCCGAGAAGGACCTGGGCCGCCGGCTGCCCAAGCCCGGGCCGTGGCTCGCCTTCTCGTTTCTCACCGACCAGGGCTACGAGGGCTACGCCTGGGACTGGGCACGAAACCAGCCCTTCGACGGTTCGCGGCGGCTCGATCTGCTGGAGCACGTCGGGGGTGCGCCGCTGGCGGCGGTGGTGTCGCGGATCAAGTCCGATCCCGCCCTGCTCGACGACCTCACGGCCCTGGCCTCGGGAAGCTGGGGGCTGTTCATGAAGTATGGCGTGCCGCGGGCCGACGAAACCGAGCGGGAGCGGGTCGAGGCCTTTGACGAGCACGTCGTGCCACTGGGAAAGAAGCTCATGGAGGTGCTCCGTGCCAAGATCGTGCCGGCGCTCGCCGACGGGCAGGTGGGACTCGTGATCGACGCCAAGACGAAGGCCACGCGGGTGCAGAGGGACTTACCGGCCTCGGCCGAGCCGTTGCCGCTGCTCGAACCGGCGATCGTCCTGCCGCTGGCCGACCCCAAGCTCTTCCGTGAGGGTTTGAGCGATCTCTTCGCGCTGACCGACGAACTCGTCGCTGCCGCCCGCACGATGGCTCCCGATGCCGTGCCGGCGGGCTACGAGGTGCCCGCGCCGGAGAAGGCGAAGGTCGCGGCCGGCTCGATCTGGTCGTTCGCCCTGCCGGCATCGGGTCTCGACACGCAACTCCGGCCGGCGATCGGCGTCGGCGACCAGGCCGCGGTGTTCTCGCTGGTGCCGGCGCAGGCCGGCCGGCTGCTGGCGGCGGCCCGCATGGAGACCGGCTCGCAACTGGCAACGTTCGAGGAGCCGCTCGCCGGGGCGGCCGCCATCGACTTCGCGGGTCTCGTCGATGTGCTCCGGCCGTGGGTCGTGTACCTCACCCGCTACGGCTGCGTGCAGCAGCGGGACGGCCGAGTGGACGCGGACGAGGAGCTCGCCGCCGAGGATGAGACGGCGGAGGCCAAGGAGGCCCTCGCGCATGTGGCCGTGGCGCTCGAGGTAGCGAAGTGCTTCCGCGCCGCCACCGCCGAGACGTCGATCACCGAGGAAGCGACGGTCACCCACTGGCGAAACGTCATCCGCGACCTGCCGGCGAAGCCGTAGCGCCTGGTCAGGCTGCTCGCGCACCCGACGGCTTCAGCGGGGGATTCTCACGTCTGATCCATATCCGCCCGGCGCACGAGGCCGCGGAGCAGGATGTCGCCGCCGGGCAGGGCGACCTCCTCGACGTCGCAGGCGGGCACGGCGGGGAGCGTGGGGAGTGCGGCGGGGTCGCCGCCGATGACCCGCGGCGCCACGAACGCCTGGATCTCGTCCACCGCGCCGGCGGCGAAAAACGTCTGCAGCACGGCCGCGCCTCCTTCGACCATCAGATTCGTAAGCCGACGCCGTCCCAGTTCGGCCAACAGTTCCCGCAACTGCTCGCTCCGCGAGTCGGCCGCGGCCTGCCAGACCTCGCAGCCCGCGGCCCGCAGCGCCGCCACCCGGTCTGCGGTGGCCGCCGGACCGGCGGCGACGAGCACGGGCACCTCGCGGGCGGTGCGGACAAGGGCCGCGGCCAGCGGCAGCCTGGCGGCCGAATCGAGCACGATCCGCAGCGGCTGCCGTGGCCCCGGCGGCCGCGCGGTGAGCAACGGGTCGTCGGCCAGCACCGTGCCGATGCCGACGGCGATCGCGTCGATGCGACCGCGGAGGGCGTGAACCAGGCTCCGCGATTCCGCGGAACTGATCCAGCGGTCCGCACCGGGCGGCGCCGCCAGCCGGCCGTCGAGGCTCATCGCCCATTTGGCGATCACCCACGGCATGCCGGTCTCGACGAGTTTGCAAAACGGCGCGATCAGCCGGCGGGCGTCGGCCCCGAGCACTCCGGTTTCGACGTCGATGCCGGCCGCCCGCAGCGCGGCGATGCCGCGGCCGGCGACGGCTGGAAAGGGATCGCCTGACGCGATGACCACGCGGGCGATGCCCGCCGCGATGATCGCCGCGGTGCAGGGTGGAGTCTTGCCGTGGTGGCAACAGGGCTCGAGCGTGACGCAGAGCGTCGCGCCGCGGGCGGCCGGCCCGGCGGCCGCGAGCGCCGCGACCTCGGCGTGCGGCCCGCCGAACACCGTGTGCCAGCCCTCGCCCACGATCGTGCCGTCGGCTGCGACCACGACCGCCCCCACCTGCGGGTTGGGCTCCGACGGTTTGAATGTATGTTTACATCATGTCAGATTTCATGGTATCGAACTTTCCAGGAGCGATCGAACCGATGGCTGAAAAGAAGGGCGTGAACAAATCCGAGGAGATCCGCAAGGTCGCCAAGTCCATGCAGGACAAGGGTGAGAAGCCGCGTCCGGTGGTGATCATCGCCGCCCTCAAGAAGCAGGGCATCGTCGTCTCCTCGCCGCAGGTCAGCATGGTCCTCAAGCGGATGGGCCTACGGCCGTCGCGGGGCCGGAAAGCGGTGGCGGCGGGCGGGCGGAGCGGTGCGATCTCGGTCGAGGATCTGCTGGCGGCCAAGAAGCTCGTCAATCATTTCGGCGGCACCGCCCGGGCGCTGGCCGCCCTCGAGGCCCTGCAGAAGTTCGAATCCTGATGGCCCGGGGACAAGGCCTGTCGCAGTCCTTGTCCCCGCTGCCGGCCGGGCGAACACCGCGAGTTTCGCCCGGCCGACATGCTGTGTGACAATGCCGGTGCAACTGCCAGGAAGCCCGAACGCACGTTTTGATGTTGCGGCGGTGGCTTGGCAAAGCATCGGCGCTGCTGGAATGCGGTTGCGAACGTTGTTTTGCGGATCCTTTGAATTGGGAATCCGTCTCGTCAACCGTCCAACAAGCCCCGGGTGGCAACCCGGGGACTCCGGGCACGAAAACCAGCCCGCAGTCCATGCCGGATGACGGCACGCAATTTCCTGGCTCCAACCCACATCGCATGGCACCCGGGAAGACACGCCACCCGGAGTCCTCCGGCTTCCGCCGGGGGCTTCTTGTGGGAGCGCCAGGCCGGATGGCCGGGTTGGTTCCAGCGGGCGGAGGCCCGCCAAGCGAGAGTCGGTGCGATCCTGCCGGTCGCACCGGCTGGACGGGCGATCGACGCCCTGAATCGCGGTGTATGCTTGACCTCGACGGCAGGGCGGCAAGGTCGCCGCAGTCCGCTCCGTCGACCCAGGCGACAAGGTCCCGGCCCCGCGGGCCGGGCGAGGGAATGACCGACAACCGCGAGTTTATCGGCGAGTTCCTCGTCGAATCGAGCGAGAACCTCGATCAGCTCGACCGCGACCTGCTCGCGCTCGAGGAGCGGCCCGGCGATTCGCAGCGTGTGGCGAGCATCTTTCGCACCGTCCACACCATCAAGGGAAACAGCGGCTTCTTCGGCTTCTCCAAGCTTGGTGCCCTGGCCCACAGCGGCGAGCACCTGCTCGGCAGGCTTCGCGACGGCAAGCTCACGCTCGACGATCGCGTGACCGGTTCGCTGTACTCGATGGTCGATGCCGTGCGGACGATCCTGCGGACGATCGAGGCGACAGGCGGCGAGGGCGAGCACGACTATCGTGACCTCTCGCGGGCGCTCGCCGCGGTGGCGGCCGGCGAGGAGTCCATGCCGGCCGCACCGGCCACGCCGTCACCGGCCACCGAGCCGGCCGCGGCCGTCACCGCTACGGCTGAGCCGCCCGATGCCTCGACCGCACCGGCGACCCCACCGGATCCCACAACGACCGTTGCTGCCGTGGAGCGAGCCCCGCCCCAGCCCGAACTTCCCGCCCCGACCGGGCCCGGTGTCGTCGACTCGACCGTCCGTGTCGACGTTGGCCTGCTGGCCTCGATTCTCGACCTCGTCGGCGAACTGGTGCTCGCCCGCAACCAGCTCCGCAGCGTCGACAGTGACGATCCCGCCGTGCAGGCCTGTACCCAGCGAATCAACACCGTCACCAACGCCCTCCAGGAAACGGCGGTCCGCACGCGGCTCCAGCCGGTCGATCATGTCTTCAGCCGCTTCCCGCGCACGGTCCGCGACCTTGCCGTTTCCTGCGGCAAGGAGGTGCAGCTGGTGATCGACGGCGCCGACACCGAGCTCGACCGCTCGCTGATCGAGAGCATCCGCGACCCGCTCACGCATCTCATCCGCAATGCCGTCGATCATGGCATCGAGCCGCCGGAAGCCCGCGTCGGGCCGGCTCGCGCTGCGGGCCTTCAACGAGAGCGGCCGGGTGACGATCGAGGTCTCCGACGACGGGGGCGGGATCGCCTTCGAGAAGGTCCGCGAGAAGGCGGTCGCCCGGGGGCTGGTGTCGGCCGCTGAGGCGGCGACCATGCCGCCGGACCGCGTGCTGCAGTTCATCTTCGAGCCCGGCTTCTCGACCGCGGCCGCGGTGACGAGCGTTTCCGGACGCGGTGTGGGCATGGATGTCGTGCGCACGAACATCGAGGCGATCGGCGGCACGGTCGACATCCACAGCGTGCCCGGCGTGGGCACCACCGTCCGCGTGCATGTCCCGCTCACGTTGGCGATCATGCCGGCGCTGGTCGTCCGCTGCGGCACCGAGCGGTTCGCGATTCCGCAATCGGCGGTGGGCGAGCTCGTGCCCGTGTCCCGCGACCGGCACGGGCCGCGGATCGAGGGCCTGCCCGAGGCACCGGTGATGCGGGTCCGCGGCCGGCTGGTGCCGATCCTGTTCCTCGACCAGTTCCTCGGGATTCGCGCGACGACCGCCTGCCGGTCCGAGGGCACGGTGGTGCTCGTCCGGGTCGACGACCACGAGTTCGGGCTCGTCGTCGACGGCATGCAGTCCGGCGCCGACCACTTCCGCTGCCGCGATCTGCTCGATGCAGCCAGCCTCTCCACGATCGTCGTCAAGCCGATCGGGGCCCTGCTGGCCGGCCTCGGACTGTATTCGGGCGCCACGGTGCTCGGCGACGGGGGCGTGGTCCTGATCCTCGATCTCCGCGGCCTGCTGCGGGCGGCCCGCCTGCCGCCGGTCGACCGCGAGCCCGAGGCCGTCGTCGTGCCGGCGGCCGAGCTCGCCGACCGCTACCTCGTCTGCGGCACGCCGGCTGGCCGGCGGGTGGCCGTGCCGCTGGCCGACGTGGTGCGGCTCGAGAAGTATTCCCGGCAGGCGGTGCAGGTTGTCGGCGAGCGGACGGTCGTTCGCCGGGGCGACGCCTTCACGCCCCTGGCCGACGTCGATGCGATCCTGGGACGCCTCGCGGCGGCCACCACCGACACGGTGAGTGTCGTCGTTCTCGACGGCGATGTCGGGCTCTCGGTGGGCACGATCCTCGACGTGCTCGCGGCCGAGTCGCCCCTCCAGCCCGCGGCCGCCGCCGGCGTCGCCGGCATCCTGTCCCTGGGTGGCGTCGCCACCGAGGTGGTCGATATCCGTGCCGCGCGGCGCCGCGCCCTCCTCGAGGCCTGACGCCATGACCACCACGGCAATCCACCGCTGCTGCACGTTCCGCGTCGGCGCCGCCTGCTTCGCCGTGCCGGCGGACGGCGTCGTGGAGGTGCTGCGGGCCGGACGGGCGACCCGCGTGCCGCAGGCTCCGGCCGGGGTGCTCGGCCTGGTGCACCTGCGGGGTCGCATCGTGCCCGTGATCGACGCCGCCGCGCACCTGGGCGTCGACCGCCCCTGCCCGGAGCGGGCGACGCTCCTGGTGCTTACGCTTCAGGACGACTGGTACGCGCTGGTGATCGACGAAATGCAAGACATCGTGGAGATCCCGGCCGACGGGATCGAGCAGACGGCGACCGGTGGCGAAGGGGCCGGCCCGCTGACCGGCGTCTTCGCCGCCCCCGAACAGCTCGTGCATCTGCTCGATCCCCAGCGCATGATTCAGGCACTCACGCGGCGCTAGGCCGTAGGCAACCGAGAGGCAGGAAGTCCCCAATGGCAGACCGTGATTCCACCGGCGCGACCGGCGGCTGGCGTTCGTTCCTCACCAACCCGCTGCTCCTCGCCCTCCTTGGCGTGTCGCTGATTCCCATGGCGTTCATGGGCATGCTGCGGCAGGAGCTCTCCGTGCTCGCCGAGGGCCGGATGTGCCTCGAGTCGCTCCGCGACTTGACCGCCGGCCTGGCCACGCTGCGGGCCGACAACAAGGTGGACGACAAGGCCCTGGCGGCCGCCCGCCGCGACCTCGAAGCCTTCTACGTCGGTGATTTTGCGACGGAGTTCCGCCGCCGCTCCGCCGAAGTCGTCGATGTCCGGCCGCTGTGCCATGCCCTCGACGACGACTCGGCCTACGCCCAGTATCTCTACATTCGCAACAATCCGAATCCGATCGGGTCGAAGTACCTCCTCGACACGGCCGATGATGCTTCCACGTACTCCAAGTTTCACGCCAAGTACCATCCGTTCTTCCGTGGCGTGGTGGAGAAGTACGGTATCTCCGACGTGTTCCTGATCGACGGCCCGTCGGGCAAGGTGGTCTACAACGTCTCGAAGGAGGCGGACTTTGGCGGCCCGCTGCGCGAGGGCCCCCTCGCCTCCTCGAGCCTCGGGGTGGCATTCCTCCAGGCAGTGTCGTCCGGACGACGCGATGCCGTGGCTTTCGGACAGTTCCAGCGGTATCTGCCGTCGTGCAACGAGCCGGCGAGCTTCATGGCGGCACCGATCTACGAGGGCCGCACGCTCGTGGGCGCGGTCGCCTTCCAGGTGCCGCTCGACAAGACCAACACGATCATCGGCGAGACCACGGGCATGGGGCGGACCGGCGAGACGTACGCCGTCGGCCCCGACCGGCTGTTTCGCAGTGATTCCCGGTTCACCAAGGAGATGGGAGCCAAGACCACGATCATCAACCCCGACTTCAAGGTCGACACGCCCGCCGTCCGCTCGGCGATCGACGAGGGCAAGTCGGGCGCGGCCGAGGCCGTCGACTACCGCGGCGTGCCGTCGCTCGTCGCCTGGCGGCCGGTCACGATCCACCGCGACGCGACCGGCCGAGGCGACATCCGTTGGGCCCTGCTCTCGGAAATCGACACGGCCGAGGTGTTTCAGCCCGTCAACCGCCTGCTGAAACTCGGCCTCACGGTGTTCGGGCTCACGTCCGCGGCCGTGCTCGCCGTGTCGACGCTCATCGCCCGCCGCCTGACCCGGGAGGCCCAGCGGCAGGCGGCCCTCGTCGGCGGCATCGTCGACAACACCCACGCCCTGGCGAGCTCGTCGGAGGAACTCACGAGCGTCAGCCAGCAGATGAGCGCCGCGGCGGAGCAGACGACGGCCCAGGCCAACCTGGTTTCGGCCGCCGCGGAACAGGTCAGCGGCAACACGCGGACGGTGTCGGGCTCGATCGAGAATCTCGTGGCCAGCATCCACGAGATCACCAAGAACGCCCAGGACGCCGCCAGCACCGCCCGCAAGGCGGTGGAGATGGCGTCCGCGACATCCGGCACGATGGCCGCCCTGGGTCGCTCCAGCCAGGAGATCGGCGCGGTGATCAAGGTGATCACGTCGATCGCCGAGCAGACGAACCTCTTGGCCCTCAACGCCACGATCGAGGCCGCCCGCGCGGGCGAGGCGGGCAAGGGCTTCGCCGTGGTGGCCAGCGAGGTCAAGGAACTGGCCCGCGACACCGCCAAGGCCACCGAGGAGATCGGCGGGCGGATCGAGTCGATGCAGGGCGACACGCAGCGGGCCGTCGAGGCGATCGCGGAGATCGGGGCGGTCATCGAACGGATCGACACCCTGCAGACGAAGATCGCCGCGGCAGTCGAGGAGCAGTCGGTGACGACCGGTGAGATCAGCCGCAACATCTCCGAGGCCACCACCGGCACCTCGGAGATCGCGGAGAACATCGTCCAGGTCGCACAGGCGGCCCAGAGTACGGCCGAAGGCGCGTCGAACACGCAGGTTTCGTCGCAGGAACTGGCCCGGATGGCCCAGGCTCTGCAACGGCTGGTCGAAGAATACAAGAAGAATTGATCGCGGCCCATGACCGGCCGCGGCCGGTCGGGACAGGGAGGATCCCGTCGTGCGTGCCCTCGTGGTGGACGATTCGAAGCCGGCCCGGAGCATCGTCGCCCGAACGCTGGGCGACCTGCGGTTCGACTGCACCGAGGCCGGCAACGGGCAGGAGGCGCTGGCCGCCCTCGCGGCGGGCGGCAGGCCCGACCTGATCACCGTCAACTGGCACATGCCGGTGATGGACGGGATCGAGTTCGTCCGGCGGCTGCGGCGCGAGCCGGCCTACCGCAGTCTGCCGATCCTGATGATCTCCACGGAGCACGAGCAGGAGCGGATCGCGGTCGCGCAGCAGGCGGGCATCGACGACTACCTCGCGAAGCCGTTCACCGCCGCGGCGTTCACCCGCAAGCTCGTCGACCTGGGCGTGGTGGCCGCGCCGGCGCCGACGGCCCGTCGCGAGCCGATCGGCGTGCTGATCTGCGACGATTCGGCCACCATCCGTGGCATCCTCTCCGCGACGCTCGGCGCCGACCCGGAGATCAAGGTCACGGGGGCCGCCGACAATGGCGCCGCCTGCCTCGACATGATCCCGACGACTCGGCCCGATCTGGTGCTCCTCGACGTCGAGATGCCGGTGATGGACGGGATCACGACGCTCCGCGAGATCCGCCGCCGGTTCGGCAAGCTGCCCGTGGTGATGTTCTCGAGCCTGACCGAGCGGGGCGCGAAGGCGACGGTCGACGCCCTGCTCGCCGGCGCGAACGATTACGTCGCCAAGCCCGCCGGGCTCGGCGCCACCGATGTCGCCGCGCGGATCCGCACGGACGTGATCGGCCGCATCAAGGCCATCGTGCCACGGGGGTCCGGCGGCGGACGCGAGTCGGCCAGGCCCGCGAGCGGCCCGCCGGCTCCACTCCGCGGCTCGCGGCAGGAGCGGATCCAGGGCGTCGTCGTCGCGGTCTCCACGGGCGGCCCGACCGCCTTGGCCGAGGTGCTGCCGGCGTTCGTGCCCGACGCCCGCGTGCCGATCCTCGTGGTCCAGCACATGCCGGCCTTCTTCACGGCGCACCTCGCCGAACGGCTGGCGAAGGCGGGCGGCTTGCCGGTCCGTGAAGCCGTCAACGGTGAACCGGTCCGGCCCGGCGAGGTGCTGCTCGCCCCCGGCGGCCGCCACATGGAACTCGCCGGCGATGCAACGCAGCCGCGGATCCGACTCACCGACGAGCCGCCGGAGAACTCCTGCCGCCCGGCGGCCGACGTGCTCTTCCGCTCGGCCGCCCGACTGTGGGGCGCGGGCACGCTGGGCGTGGTCCTCACCGGCATGGGTCGCGACGGCCTGGCCGGCTCCCGGACGATCGTGGCGGCCGGTGGCGGCGTGATCGCCCAGGACGAGTTCTCCAGCGTCGTCTGGGGCATGCCGGGCGAGGTCGTGCGGGCGGGGCTCGCCGACAGCGTGCTGCCGCTGTCACAGGTCGGCGTCGAGGTCGCCCTGCGGCTCAAGAGGCGCGGCGGCTGACGCCGCGCGGAGCCGCGATGAAGGTCGCCGCGGCCCAGTTCGACTACCTCCGCGGGCTGCTGCGCCGCCGGACGGGCGTGTGCATCGACGAGTCGAAGCACTACCTCGTGGTCGCCCGCCTGATGCCGATCGTCAAGCAGCGGAAGATTCCCAGCCTCGAGACGCTCATCGACCGTGTTCGCCAGGGCGTCGATCCGACGCTCGAGAAGGACGTGCTGTGCGCCATGATGACGCACGAGACGTCATTCTTCCGGGACCGCGCGCCGTTCGAGGCGCTGCGGGCCGTGCTCGCCAACCTCGTGCCGCGTCGCTCCGCCGAGCGACAGCTCACGCTCTGGTCGGCCGCCTGTTCGACCGGGCAGGAGCCCTACAGCATGGCCCTGGTGCTCCTCGAGCACTTCCGCGACCTCCTGGCCACGTGGCGCATCCGGATCATCGCCACGGACTTCTCGGAGCCGATCCTGGCCCGGGCCCGGGAAGGCGTGTACAGCGACCTGGAAACCAATCGCGGCCTGCCACCCACGCTCTTGAAGAAGTATTTTCGGCCCCTCCAGGGCCGGTGGAGCATCGTGCAGGAATGCCGCCAGCTCGTCGAGTTTCGCCACATCAATCTCACCGGCACCTGGCCGATGATGCCGCTGGCCGACGTCGTCTTCCTGCGG
>JAJTED010000128.1 GCA_021300535.1 Planctomycetaceae bacterium
TCGGCCACGGCCAGCCCGCAGGTGGGCAGGGCCACGCACGCCATGCTCCAGCGGCGCACGGTCGAGATCTCCTCGGACGTCTTCACCCCATGGGCATGGAGGATCTCGGCGATCCGCTCGCGGTCGGTGACGGCGAGGTCGGTGAACAGCAGGCTCTGGTGCGACGTGATCCGCACGCCCGGCTGGATGTCCCAGAGGATCCGCCGGAGGGCGGTCTTGAGGCGGAAGCCACCGGTGTCGTGCACTCGGCCGTTCTCCACGTTGAGCCCGTAGAAGAACCTCCCGTCGCCCTGCTCGAACCAGCCGATGTGGTCGTCGAAGCCGTGGACGTCGGCCGGATGGCACGGGGCGAGCGGCTTGCCGAAGTACTCCTCCACCTTGGCCCGGAAGTTCTCCAGGCCCATGGTGTGGATGGTGTACTTGAGCCGGGCAACTTTCCGGTCGGAGCGGTTGCCGAAGTCGCGTTGCACCTTGACGATCGCCTCCGCGATCCCGAGCACGTCCTCGGGCGGGACGAACCCGAGCCGCTTGGCGAGCGCCGGAAAGGTCTTGGCGGCGCTGGGCGTGACGCCCATGCCTCCGCCGGCGAGCACGTTGTAGCCGAGAATCTGGCCGTGCTCGTGGACGACGATGAAGCCGAGGTCGTTGGCGTAGACGTCGGTGCAGTTGTCCTCGGGCAGCGCGAAGGCCGTCTTGAACTTCCGCGGCAGGTAGGTCGGGCCATAAATGGGCTCGATGACGTCCGGCCCGCCGGCGATCCGCGACTGCTCTCCCGTGTCGGGATCGGTGAGCCAGATCTCGTAGTAGGCCCGCGTCCGCGGCGCGAGGTGCCGGGCCAGTTCGTCGAGTTTGGCCTGCATCTGCTCGCGGACCGGGTTGCCATGGATCGGCGCCGGGCAGCACATGATGTTCCGCTCCACGTCGCCGCAGGCGGCGAGGGTGGTCATGCGGTTGGCATGCACATGCTGCATGAAGGCCTTGAGGTCGCCCTTGACCACGCCATGGTGCTGGATGGCCTGGCGGGTCGTGAGCCGGATCGTGCCGTTGCCCAGCTCGTCGCCCATGTCGATGGCGGAGAGCAGCTGCTCGGCCGTGAGTTTTCCGCCGGGGACGACCGTGCGGATCATGAACGAGATCGCCCGTTCGCTCTTGGCACCCTCGCGGGCCTTGCGGGCCTCGCGATCGTCCTGCTGGTAGGTGCCGTGATTCTTGAGGAGTTGCACCGACGGCTTGCCGAAGCCGGGCGCCCCGTCGACGAGTTCCTGGGCGATGTCGCCGCGGAGGTAGTTGCTCGCGGTCTTGGCGACCTCGACGGCACTCGGCTTGGCGGCGGCCGGGGAGGCGGTCGTTTCGTCGGACATGGATTCCTGCGGGGCTGCGGGGGAGCGGCGTGGCAATCGTGAAACTAGGATAGGCGAACGGCCGATGACGGGCGATATCGGTCTCCGGCGAGCCCGAACGCGGCACGACCGGAAGGGGTCAGCCCAGGTGGGGCGCCGGCCAGTCCCCGCACCCGGCGGAATCCCCCCCACAGTTCCCGCAGCCGATCATCCGATAAAGACAGAGTATCGGGGGGCGGGCGGCAGCCGGCGTTGCGGCGAAGGGTGATCACGTGCTCTACAGCCGGGCGTCAGGCGTCGCCTTTGCGCATTACCCGAAGACCGGTGGGACCTCGCTCCAACACTGGTTTCGGCGGGCGTTTCCCGACGCACGCCTGCTGGTCCCGGACAACCCGCACCTGCCCGTGCGCACCGCACTGGAGATGATTGCCGCCAACCATGGGCATGGCCCGCGTCGCCCATGGCTGCCCTGGGCCGCCGTTCGGCAGACCCCGGCGCCCCGCCTGATCGTCGGCGTGCTCCGTGAACCGTTCGCGATGCTCGTGTCGCTGTTCGAGTACTGGCGCGATTTCCCGTTTGCCGTCGAGCCGACGGCGGCGTTCATCCGCGCGGCCCGTGTCGGGACGTTCGTCGAGTTCGTGCGCCTGGCGGTCGTCGATGGCCAACTGCCGACGTACGAATCGTTCTTCGACGCAGGAGGACCCGCCTGGCCGCGCACCCGGCTGCTCGACTTCCAATCCCTGGAGGTGGCAATGCCGGCCTTGGCCCATGACCTGCGGCTCCGGCAGCCGCCAACGCTGGAACACCGCAATGCCCACTGCGGGACACGCGACCTGGACGCCTACCGCGACGCCGCCGGGAGCCTCATGGAGCGGGTGCATGCGTATTTCGGCTGGTACTACACCCATGGCGCGGGCCTCGCAGGCGGCACGATGGCGAGCCGAGCTGCCTGACCCGCGTTCCCCAAACGCCCCGCCCTGCCCAGCCCGCATGCAGGGAACGACCGGCAAAAACACCAAAGCCGAAAGGCTTGCAAAGTCGATAGAAAGTCGCAGGCCATTACCCCCTATTAGAATGGTGCGGCCCTGAGGAAAACGACCCATGCTCCACAGTGCCGCCGGCAACATCGCCTTCGCCCATTACCCAAAGACAGCCGGGTGCACCATGTTCCAATGGTTCACCACCGCCTTTCCGGATGCCATGCACCTCGATCCGGAGCGGCCGCACATGAACGTCCGCCGGAGCCTGCGGCACATGGGAGCCGTGAAGACACCCGGCCCATCCGGCGGCCTGCGGCTGCTCAATCCCGCTGATTGGCTCGCGGCCCGAAGACCGCGGCCGGCGGCGGACCACTCGGGCCTGCGGATCGTCGGCGTCATCCGTGAGCCGTTCGAGATGCTCGTGTCGCTCTACGAGTTCTGGAAGAAGACACCGGCCGAGATGGAGGTATCGCCATTCATTGAAACGGCCCGCAGCGGCACGTTCCCCGACTTCCTCTGGATGGCGGTCGTGCAAAAGGAGATGCCGAAGTACGAAGAGTTCTTCGACGTCGGCGGCTCTGCCTGGGCCAACACGCGGCTCATCGACTTCGCCACGCTCGAGTCGGGACTCGCCGCCGTGTGCGCGGAGCTCGGCATCCATGACCCGCCGCGGCTCGAGCGGATCAACGCCGGCGGCGGCCGGCAGCGCAGCCTGGAGGACTACCGGGCCAGTGTCGGGACGCTGGTCATCAACGTCCGCAGCCACTTCCGCTGGTACTACGAGCACGGCGTGCGGCTCGCGATCCGCGGCGGCGACCGCCGCATCGCGGCCTAACCGCGGCTCACGGCGGCGGGTTTACGCCGCTCGCCCGACCACCAGCCGTGAGCATGCATGCAACGCGGCCTGCAGCCAGCCCGCATCCCAGCGCCGGCGGGGTTGCCACAGCGGGTTTGGCCCCCGGTGCCGGCTCAGCGGCGGCAGCGGAATCGCAGCGTCATCCCGGGAGAAACTGGCCGCGATCAGGCCGTCGCCGCTGTAAGACTCCAGCACGTCGTGCTCGGCCAGGATCACGGCACCCTGGCGTCGCAATTCCGCCAGGCAGTCGGCGTGCGTCGTGGCCGAGCCGCTGATCGATTCGTGATGCGTCGACACCATGACGAACCGCACGGGCGTGCCCGCCCGCGGCATGGACCGGAGGAACGCCAGCTCGGCGCCCTGCATGTCCATGTGCAGCATCTCGACAGGCAGGCACCGCAGCCGCGTGGCCAAGGCCGGCATGTCGAGGCTCTCGATGGTGACCGTGCCCCCGTGGACCGCCCGGGGAAACTCGATCTCTGGCCGATACTCGCCCCCCAGAGCCGCGTTGATGAACTCGGCCGTGCGGCCGTTGAGCGCTAGGTTCGCCCGCCCCAATTCCAGGTTGGCTGGATCGGGCTCGACGCACACGGCCTCGGCTCCCGGAACGGCGCCTAGGTACCAGGCCGTGTAGTACGCCCACCAGGCGCCCAATTCCACGATCAGGCTGCCCGGGCGGGCATGCGGCAGCAGGTGGTGGAAGATCAGCTCCTCCTGCGGCTCATGATGGCCTCGCAAGCGGCGGATGATCTCCGTCATCCAGCCGCCACAGTACCCATCGGCCCGCACGAGGGTGCCATCGTGCATCACCTGCACGGCTCCATCATCCTGCTCCACGACGGCGCCGGCGGCGGCCACCTTCGTGATCGCATCGCAGTCACGGCACGACAGCGTGAGGGCGATCCGCGTCTCCAGTTCGGGGGTGAACCGCCTCGGCATCGCAACCCGGTTTGCCATGGTCGTGACATCACGCCGAACGTTTCGCGGGAGCGGCGACATCAGCCCGGTATTCCAGGCCGAGCACCTCGGCCAGGCGGGCCTCGAATGCCTGGGAGGAGAAGGGCTCCAAGGCAGCCCGCACAGTGGCTGCGTCGGGCCGCCGGCCGGCAGCCGCCTCGATCGCCGCCGCCAGCCGCGCCGGCTCGCAGGAGGCCGGCACGCACGTGACCAGGGCCGGCGGCAGCTCCGTGAAACTTCCCTCACCGGTGACCACGATCTGTTTGCCCAGGCCAAGCAGCCGCGCCACCGCACCGGACGATTCGCCGTGTGTCGGCGTCCGCAACTGCACCGCGACGTCGACGGTGCGCATCAGTTCCTCGAGCCGCTCGTCGTCGATCGCGTCGTGAACTTCGACGAACGGCAACGCGGCGATGCCCGCTGCGTGGCAATGCCGCGCTGCGGCCCAGCCGGCAACGGTGAGCCGCACGGGACGAGTCCGAGCGAGGAAGTCGAGCCCCCTGGCGACGAGATCCAGCCGCTTGCTGTCCCCTCCGGTGCCGAACGTGCCCACGTGCAACGGCCCACTGGCCGGCGATCGGTCTGGCGCGGCGGACTGTGCCACGGGGTGGAAGGCCACATCGATCGCCCAGCGGTCGGCGGCCGGCCCGAGCGCGGCGCGAATCAGGTCCCGGCAGGCATGAGAGTTGACGATCAGCCCGTCGAACCCCGCCGTCTCGGCGAGAAACTGCAGGCCGCTGCCGATCGCGGCCGACGCCTCGAGGGCGCGGCTGATCCAGGGTGACGCGCCGTCCGCGGGTGACGAGCGCGGCAGGTCGTAAAACCGCGTGCCGAGATAGGCCCGCAGCAGGAGGGTGAGATTCGCCTCGTGCAGATAGGCGAGCCGCCGCTGCCGGCAGCCGAGCCGCGTGCTGATCGCCGCCTGCAAGACCTTGACGTGGTGTGCCGAATTGCCGAGCACGAAGATCACCGTGTCGTGCCGGCCCCAGGCGAGGGCCGGCGCGAGGATCTCCGCCGGCAGCACACGGTTGCCGGGCAGCAGGTCGTGGTCGGCGGCGAAGGCCGGCCCGGGATTGGCTTCGAAGAAGTCCGTCCGCCACGACGGCGACTGCAAGTACGACAGCGTGTACGGTGCGATCGCGGTTCGTGCCGGCGGCAGGGCAGCCACAACAGCGATCTCACCCGTGGACACGGCCGGCGGAGGCGGCTGCAGCTGTCCCATCACCTTCGCGGCCGCCGGTCGCCAGCCGAGCCCGGCGAGCAGCCGCCTGCCGTAGGCGAGCGACGCCGCGCGGAGCTGCGGTTCACGGATCAGCCGCTCCATGGCGGCCGCGATGGCGGCCGGCTGCTGGGGGTCGCATCCCAGTTCGGGAATCACCAGTTCCTTGATCGACGACGTGTTCGAGCCGACCACCGGCACTCCGCAGCCGTAGGCCTCGAGCACCGGCAGCCCCAGGCCCTCGTAGAGCGACGGATACGCCATCATCTCCGCCTGCCGCGTGATGGCGACCAGATCCTCGTCGGACACGTAGCCCGTGAAGACAATCGCCCCCGGCCGGACGCCGAGCGACGCGGCCAGCATCTGGAAGCGGGCAATCCGCGCCGGAGTCAGTTTGCAGACGATCGCGAGTTGCCTGTCGGGGTGGCGGGCATGGAAGTGGGCGAAGGCGTAGACCATGCCGTCCATGTTCTTCCGCCAGTCGTCGCCCCCGATGTACACGCAATACGGGCCGCGGAGCCCGAACCGCTTCGCCACGTCCGTGTCGGCCGGACCGCCCTGTTCGATGAGGCTGCGCTTGCGGTGGTCGATGTCGCCGTACACGCAGACGATCTTCTCCGGCGCCACACCGGCGAGGCGGATCGTGTCCTGCCGCGTCGCCTGGCTGATGGCGAACAGCCGGTCGTAGCGGCGCATGAGGCGAAAGGCGTCGAGGTACGGCAGCCGGGCCTCGTCCTTGGAGAGATACCGTTCCGGATAGATGTACGGGATCAGGTCATAGACGATGCCCAGACGATGCGGCTGGTGGAGCCGCAGCCAGTCCGGATACAGGTAGTCGCTGCCGCGGCCGTGGAGCGGCACGAAGAAGCAGGCGGTGAGGAGCACGTCGATCCGCCCCTGCTGCCCCCGATCGATCTCGTCCTCGAGGACCCAGGTGCCGTGCCGCTCGAACTCCTCCGCCCAGACAGGCCGCGGCAAGCGGTCGTCCCACAGGAACAGGTACCGCTCGCCGGGATGATCGACGCAGATCTGACGGACGATGCTCTGACAATAGGCCGGGATGCCGCGGTCGCCGTTGTATTGGGCGACGCGCAGATCGACGAGGAAGGTGCGGGATCCCGACCGGGCCACGAAGCGGGTCATGCGGGCCGCCGCCGATGGGCGACCTCCGCGGCCCGGTGGTCCGCATCCGCCTCGTCGGCGAGCCGCAGGTAGTGCAGTCCAGCCTGCTCACGGAACAGGCTCTCCAGCTGCTCGACCCGCTGCTCCAGCCGGGCGATGCGGTCGTGGGCGCCCGAGACCCGCAGCCAGCGCTTCAGCTTGCGGAACATCGGCCGCAGCACCCGCTTCTCCATCGATCGACCCATGCTCTTAAGCGACATGTCCCTGACCTTTCTTCAGACTCCTCGCGTAACTCAGGCGGCGACGTTTCGGTGGCCCCGCATGGCCTGGGCGACGCCGATGATCTGCGCCGCCGTTTCGGTCCAGGCCGTAGGTCGAAACGTGCGGCGGATCTGGTCCTCGCGGCACTCGCGCCACACCGGGTCGCGGAGCACGCGGTCCACCAGATCCACAAGCCGCCGTGTGTCGTGCGGCTCGAAAAACTCGGGCAGATCGGCACTGATCTCGGGGATGCTCGTGGTGTTCGATGCCAGGCAGATCTTGCCATGGCCCAGGCTCTCCGCGA
>JAJTED010000129.1 GCA_021300535.1 Planctomycetaceae bacterium
CGAGGCGGAGCTCGCCAAGCTCGCCCAGAGCTTCAACTTCGACATCACCACCGACTTCGGCCAGATCGAGGACGTGATCCAGGACAAGATCGGCCTCAATCGGGCGAAGGTCCGAGTGGCCGCCGACCTGTCGGGCGAAGGGCTCGAAGACATCAAGCGCGAGGAGGCGGTCGAGAAGACGTTGGCCGACAACGCCCTGCGCGAGTTCGAGATCGAGATGGGGATGGTCACCCCGGAGACCGCCGGCGTGAAGGCCGACGACAAGGAGCTCGGGACCGACCGGCTCAAGCAAACCGCCGGCTGATCCGGTGCGTGGCCCGCTTTCCTCCTGTGGTGAGTCGCCCGTGACGAATCAGGTCGCCCAGTCAGCGAGTCTGCCCCCTGCCTCCGGGTTGGGCACCGCGCCGGCAGTTGCGGCCGCGGCGTCGCTGCCGGGCTGGTGTCCGGCGTGGGCGGAGCGGCTGGGCGATGCCTATCTGTCCGGCACGAGTTGCGTCTTCCTGCTGCACGGCAACGTCCGCGACCTCGTGCCCGTCGCGGCTCCTCCCGCCGACGGCAAGGGGGCCGCCGACGCCTGGGGCACCGTGCCCGACTTTCTCTCCCGGGAGATGTTCGGCCGCTGGGACGTCGTTCTCGGCTACGACGTCGGCAAGGGGCTGCGACCATTGGCGGGCGCCGATCCGACGCGGCTGCGGACGATGGCCCAGTGGCTCACCGAGCGGCTGGGCAATGCGGCGACCTGGCCGCGCGATCCCGATCAGGCGATCGCCGCGATCGACGCAATCCTGGAGCGAAACCTCATCGACCCGCCGGAGCAGCGGAAGCGGATCGCCGTGGTGCTCGACTACGCCCAGTACCTGGCTCCCGCGGGCGACGCCGCGGCCGGTGCCCGAGGCGGCGCCGGGCGGCTGGTAAGGATCCTGGCCTGGGCGACGAACCCCCTGCTGCGGCGGGTGAACGTCGCGGTCGTGCTGCTCACCGACGCGCTCGCCGAGATGCATCCGCGGCTGGTCGCGAATCCGGCGGTGACGGCGATCGACGTGCCCCTGCCCGACGGGGCGGAGCGGGAGCGGTTTGCCCTGGCCGCCGCCGCCGCCGCGGGCATGCCCGCGGAGCGGACCGATGCGGTGAAGCGGGCGGCCGCCCTCTCGGCGGGGCTGACGCTCGAGAGCCTGCGGGCCGTGATCGCCCTCTCCGCCCGGGAGGGCAGCCCGCCCGACGGCCCGGAGTTCGCCGCCAAGAAGAAGGACCTCATCGAGCGATCGTGCCACGGGCTGGTGGAGTTCATCCAGCCGCGGCTCACGCTCGACGCCGTCGCCGGTCACGAGGCCGCCAAGGACCGGCTCCAGGCCGACGCCCGGGCGATCCGGCGCGGGCAGCTCGAGAGCGCCCCGATGGGCTACCTGATCTGCGGCCCCGTCGGCACCGGCAAGAGTTTCATCGCCGAATGCTATGCGGGCTCGGTCGGCATCCCGTGTGCGGTGCTCAAGAACTTCCGCAGCAAGTACGTGGGCGAGACGGAGGGCAATCTCGAGCACGCCCTCGACGTGCTCCGCAGCCTCGGGCCTGTCGTCGTGATCATCGACGAGGCCGATGCGGCCCTCGGCAATCGGGACCAGGGGGGCGATTCCGGCACGTCGGCCCGCGTGTTCTCGATGATCGCCCGGCAGATGGGCGACACCCGCTACCGCGGCAAGATCGTGTGGATGCTGCTCACGAGCCGCCCCGACCTGCTGCCGATCGACCTCAAGCGGCAGGGCAGGGCGGAGGTGCACATTCCGCTCTTCTATCCGCACGATCAGGCCGAGATGGACGCCATGTTCGCGGCGATGGCGCGGAAGTGTCGCGTGCCGCTGGCTCCCGGCCTGCCGGGGCCGGTGGACCTCGCGCTGGGCCTGTCCGGCGCCGACATCGAGAGCATCGTGCTCGCCGCGCGGCGCAAGGGCCTCGACCGGGCCGCCGACGCGGGCCAGCCGGCGCCCGACACGATCACGGCCGAGGACCTGAAGGCCGCGCTCGACGACTTCATGCCTTCCGCGCAGGGCCTGGAGAAGGAGATGCAGGAGATCGCCGCCGTGCTCGAATGCACGGAGAAGCGGTTCCTCCCCGACCGTTGGAAGGAGAAGGTGGGCCAGCCCGGCGGCCGGTCGCACCTGCAAGAGCGGCTCGCGGCGATCCGCGAAGTGATCGGAAGTTGACGACCGCCGGCCCGACCGCCCCCGCCCGTTTCCCAGACCCCCGCAGGAGATTCTGACCATGGCCCAGGCATCCGCAGGCAAGACCCCCTGGTTCGACGACGCCACCGAGGCGCCGTTGCTCGCCGAGTACGCCCGCAAGCTCGACTCCTTCATTGACGCCATCTCCGACGCGGTCGTCGAATCGAAGGAACTCGCGGCTCAGGAGAAGCGGGTGGTCGATCTCATGAAGGAGGTCGAGCCGCTGCTCTCGCCCGAAGCCCATGCGAAGGTCACGCGGCTGCTCTGCGAGGTCACCGCGTACGACCTGATGCACGCGCTGCACATGGCCGGCAAGGCGCGGCCCAAGACCGTCTTCCGCGGCTGATGCCGCCCCGGGACGGCGCCGCCGTCCGCGATTGCACCCTTCACTCCTTTTGCGAGGCTTTTCCATGGCTGGTCAACCCAAGGCTCCGTTCTGGCTGGCAGTGTGGGCCGTGATCCTCGGTCTCGTGGGGCTCTCCGCGTGGCGGGCCGGCATGCTCGAGCCCCTCGGGTTCGGCCGGCCCGGCGCCGCGGGCGGGCAGCGGCCGATGGCGGGGGGGGGGCCGGCCGGCGGTGGCGGTGACGGCGGCGGCGTCGAGGGGATGACCGAGGCGCCCGACGTTGCCGTTCCCACGACGGTCAAGGAATACACGTTCAAGCCCGCCGAGCGGCTGCCGCCGGTCAAGGGCGTCAGCGGCTACAAGCCGCTCCAGGACGAGACGGTGAAGTTCGCCCTCAACGTGTGGGCCGGCTGGGCGCCGATCATCCGGGCCAACAACGGCTTCAAGCCGGGCAAGGTCTGGCAGGCGGCCGGGGGCAAGCCCTTCAAGGTGGAGCTCGTGCTCATCGACGACCCCGTGCAGATGCGCGACGCCTACGCGGCGGGCGAGGTGCACGTCGGCTGGGCCACGCTCGACATGCTCCCCCTGTTCATCGACAGTTTCGCCAAGGACTCGCGGATCATGCCCCGCGTCTACCAGCAGGTCGACTTCTCCAACGGCGGCGACGGGATCGTCGTCCGCGAATCGATCAAGACGGTCAAGGACCTCGCCGGCAAGAAACTGGTCATGGCCCAGAACTCGCCGAGCCAGTTCTTCGCCCTCAACATGCTCGTGGCGGGCGGACTCCAGCCGGCCGACGTGGAGATGGTGTACGTCAACACGGCCTTCGAGGCGGCGGCGGCCTTCAGCCGCGACAAGAGCCTCGCCGGCTGCGTCTCCTGGGCGCCCGACATCTACAACCTCGCCGAGGCGAAGGGGAACCGGATGCTCGTCACCACGCAGACGGCCAACCGCCTGATCGCCGACGTCTGGTTCGCCCGGGCCGACTTCGCCAAGGATCACCCCGACAAGATCGAGGCCATCGTCCGCGGGATCTTCGACGCCATGACCGACCTCAAGACGGAGACCGCCCGCACCCAGGTCGCCCAGCTCATGGCCGACGGGTACGCGATCCCGGCGACCGACGCGCTGACGATGCTCGGCGACGCCCACTCGACGAACTGGGCCGAGAACTACCAGTTCTTCCTCAACCGCAACAACCCGGCCAACTTCGAGCGGATCTGGAAGCAGGCCTACATGCTCTACCGACGGATCGGGGCGATCGCGAACAACCCCGTGTCCTTCGACCAGGTGATGGACTTCTCCGTGATCCAAAAGCTCGGGGCCGAGCCGAAATACGCCGAGACGCAGGACGAGTATACGGCCGCCGTGGCGCCGAAAACGGTGCAGCAGATCCGGGCCGAGAACGAGGAGATCCTCACCAACACGATCGTGATCCACTTCTTCCCCAACAGCGCCGACCTGCGGAAGAAGGTGATCCGTAAGGTCGACGGCAAGGACGTGGAGGAGCCCTACGATCCCCGCGTCGACGCGGTGCTCGACGAGGCGGCCATGCTCGCCAAGCAGTTTGGCAACGCCCGGATCGTGGTCGAGGGGCATACCGACGCCTCGATGCGGGGGGCCGTGCCCGCGGCGATGGTCCGCGAGCTTTCGCTGCAGCGGGCCCGGTCCGTGAAAGACGCCCTCGTCGGCAAGTTCAAGTTCGATGACAACCGCTTCGCCGTGGACGGCCTCGGCTGGGACCGCCCGGCGGATGACGACCACCCCGACAACCACGCGCTCAACCGACGGGTGGAGATCAAGGTCTACGCTGCGGAGAAGGAATGACGCCCGCGACCGCCCCTGCGCCGCCGTCGGTGCCGGCCCGGCCGCTCCGCGGAGAGGCCGGGCCGGGCACGGCCTTCCTCTGGGGCCTGACGTGCGTGGCGAGCGTGGCCGCCCTGTGGTTCGTGGCCACGGCCGGTGACGCCGAGAGCCGGTTCGTCAGCCCGGCCACGCTGCCGAGCCCCGCGGAGACGCTCTCCGCGGTGCCTGCCGCCTTCGGCGAGCGCCGGCTCGTGGCCAACACGTTCGTGACGCTCAAGCGGGTCGTGCTCGGCTTCGGGCTCGCCGGGCTCGTCGGCGTGCCGCTGGGCGTGTGGGCCGCCTGCTTTCCCGCCGTGCGGGCCTTCGTGGCCCCACTCACGATCTTCGGCCGCAACATCCCCGTGGCGGCCCTCATTCCCCTGACGTTTTTCTTCTTCGGCATCGGCGAGTTCCAGAAGGTGATGTTCCTGTTCATCGCCAGCGTGGCCTTCGTGGTGAGCGACACGACGGCGGCCGTGCGGGAGGTGCCCGAGCGGTATGTCGATACGGCCCGCACCCTCGGGGCCTCGCGGCTGCAGATCATCCTCAAGGTGCTCGTCCCGTTGGCGGCGCCCGCGATCTTCAACTCGCTGCGGCTCCTGTTCGGCATCGCCTTCGGCTACGTGATGCTGGCCGAGGTGGTGAAACTCGGCGGTGACACCGGTGGGCTCGGCGACCTGATCAACGTCTCGCAGCGGCGTGGAGAGCGGGAGCCGATCCTGATCGTGCTCGTGGTCATCCCGCTGATCGCCTACGCCATCGACCGGCTGTTGTGGTGGCTGCAGTGCGACCTGTTTCCTCACCGCTACGGCGGCCGCGGCTGGCTGCCGAAGCTGCTCCGCCGCGTGCTGCACGGCGCACCGTCACCCGCGGAGGCCATGGCATGAGCGAGCAGACGCCAGCAGCGCAGCCAGCCGCGGCGCCGGCTCCCGCGGGCGTGCCCGCCGCGGCGATCGAGCGGCCGGCGGCCGTCGAGTTCCGGAACGTGACCAAGATCTACGGCCAGGGCACGCCGCGGGAGTATGTGGCGATCTCGGATGTGAGCTTCACGATCCCCGACGTGGCCGACCACGGCGAGATCTCGTCGTTCCTGGGCCCCAGCGGCTGCGGCAAGAGCACGGTGCTCCGGCTGGTGGCGGGCCTCGGGCCGCAACATCCGCCGACGAGCGGCACGGTGCAGGTCCTGGGCCGCGAGGTCGTCGGGCCGGGGGCCGACCGCGGCATGGTGTTCCAGGACTACACGAGCTTCGACAACCGCACGGTGCTCGACAACGTGGCCTTCGGCCTCGAGTGCCACGGTGTGCCGCGCCGGCAGCGGGAGGCGGAGGCCCGCGAATGGGTGGCCAAGGTCGGCCTCGACCCGCGGCGGGACGCGACGAAGTATCCGCACGAACTCTCCGGCGGCATGCGGCAGCGGGTGGCGATCGCCCGCACGCTGATTCTTCGGCCGCGGGTGATCCTCATGGACGAGCCCTTTGGGGCCCTCGATCCGGCGACACGCCTCGACATGCAGGACCTGCTGGTGAAGCTGTGGCGGGAGGTGCAGGCGACCGTGCTCTTCGTGACGCACTCGGTGGAGGAGGCGGTGTACCTGGGTGACCGCGTGTTCGTGATGGCGACCACGCCGGGGCGGATCGCCGAGGAGATCCGCATGCCGGCCGCCTCGGCCCCCGCCCGCGAGATCCAGTCGGAGCCCTGGTTTCACGAGCAGGTCAACGCCCTGCACGCCCGGATCGAGCAGGTCGAGGCGGCCGCCAAGCGGCCCGATGGAGCACGCTACTAGTGTTCGAGCGTTTTGGGGCCTACCTGAAGACCGCCTTCACCACGAAGTGGAACCTGCTCCTCTTCGGCGGCGGCGTCGCGGCGGCGTTCATCAGCGGGTTTCCCGGCGTGGTCCTGCCGTTGGTGGTCGCCGGCGAGGTCTTCTACCTGGCGAGCATGCTCGCGAACGATCGGTTTCGCAGTGCCGTCGAGGCCCAGGGCGCCAAGGCCCGCCGTGCCGCCGAGGCCGTCGGCGCCCGTGAGGCCTACGAGCGGATCCGCAAGCGGCTGCCGCGGCCGCTGCTCGCCCGGTTCGACCAGCTCCGTGACCATTGCCTGAAGCTGTTGGAGTTGGCCGGCAGCATGCGGGGGCCGGACGCCCGCGGGCCCGATGGCGGCACGCTCGAGTCGCTGGACAGGCTGCTGTGGGGATACCTGCGGATGATCTGGGGTGCCGCCAATCTTTCCGAGTTCCTCGACCACACCGACGACGGCTCGATCCGGGCGCGGATCGCCGACCTCGAGCGGCGGCTGGCGCGGCTTCCGGCGGAAGGCGACGCGCAGATGCGGGTGGCGCTGGAGGACCACCTGAAGACGAGCCGCGAGCGGCTGGCCAACATCGACGAGGCGCGGCGGAAGCTCGACGTGGTGGGGGCGGAGATCGAGCGGCTGGAGGCCAAGATCGCCGCCCTCGCGGAGGGTTCCGTGGCGAAGCGCGACGTGAGCGACATCGCCCAGCGGGTGGACGAGGTGGCCGAGGGCATGCGGAAGACCGACGAGACGATGCGGCAGCTGCAGCTCCCGCCGGAACTCGAGGACTTCGAGGAGCCCCCGCCGCTGCTCCGCGATTGGTTGTTTTGTTCTTCTTTGGTTCCGCCCTGGCTTCCTTGAAGCCCGAGGCGTGAGCCGAGGGAATGCGGCCATGTTTCCGGTGAGGCGACGCGTCTTTCCGCAGCGTACGCAGCACACGTGAACCTCATGCGTGGCGCTGGTCGGGGCTGCCCACGCCCCATCGCCGGACGTTCGCGGTGGCCATCGTGGCCACCGCTCTCTCGAGGCTGCCTGCGCTCCGGCATCCATGCCTCCGCTGGTCAGCCACGCCGGCTCCTGGGGCGTGGGCAACCCCGCCCTGACCGTTGTGGTCCAGGAGCGGTTCATACGGGAGGCTCGAGCGTGATCCGTATCACCCCTCGGGCTTCCCAGCAGCGGGCGTGATGTGCGCGGATGCCTCGCACGCAGCGGCCGCAGGACGCGCTGCGTGCTGCGGCCCAACGCGGCTCGGATCGACGCTTCGTCGAGCCGCCGCTCCGCGGCGGCCACGGTCGCCCGGAGGTGCGACCGCCTGCCCGGCTGGTCGCACCTTGGCTGCGACCACGCCGGGCCAAGCCTGCGGGGGCCATGGATGGCCCCGCGAAAGCCGCTCGGGGGTGTACGTGTCGGTCACGTAGCTGATGTCCTTCGAGATCAGCGACTCGACCTCCAGCTTGAAGCCGTTGGCGAGCATGGTCTCGATCTCCTTCTGCCAGGCTTTCTTGCCCGCGAACCACGGGTAGGCCGCGATCTGCTTGGCCCGCTTGATGTCGGTGTCGTTGAGGGCGATCTGCACGCTCGGAGAGAGCTTGCACCGCTGGTAGTCGCGGGAGCGGATGCCGAGGAAGCGGGCCTCGGGGATCGCCATCCGCTTCGACTCGTAGGCCAGGTTGATCGAGCCCTGCTTGAGCACCGAGTAGATGTAGTAGCCCCAGGGGTCGTTGTCGAGCAGGCAGTAGACGGGCAGCTTGAGCTCGTTGTGGAGCCGGTAAAGCATGCGGCGGACGCCGCGGGGAGGCTGGCCGCCGCCATGCGTGAGCAGGCATTGGTGCTTCCGCCAGAACTTGTCCTCATTGAACCGCCGCCAGACGGTGTCCTTTTCGACATGGAGGATGAACTTCGCGTCGCACGACTTGAACTTGACGATGTCGGCCTCGACGATCGACGGGATCGAGTAACCGCCCGACCCCATGCGGGAGCAGTCGATCTCGTCGCCCGAGTCGATGAGCGTGATCGGCCCCACCATGCCGCCACGGTTGCTGGCGTAGACGTGCAGTTCCTCGCGGAGGCTCTCCAGCGTGACCTCGAGGTCCTCGATGATCGGGTCGCACTCCTCCTGCGTGGCGAAGGTCTCCTCGCGGGTGCCCTCGATCGTGTGCTTGAGCAGGTAGTAGAGACCGCGGATGCTGGTGGTCTTCTGCTGGTCGATGAGCTGCTTGCAGCCGGTGGCCACGAGCAGCGTCTGCATGTAGCTCTTGGCCTGCGCCAGGTTGAAGAGCTGCCGCCGGTTGGTCTGCCCCCCCATCTCGATGATCTTCCGCGACTTGTTGAAGCGGACGTTCGCGAGGCTGCGGGTGGGGATGTCGAGGTGCGGATCGCGGCGTTTGTCGGCGGCGGCGGCCACCTCATCGGCCAGCTCGATGATCAGCGCGAGGGTCTTGCGATCGACCGGCGGCAGCGAGCCGGCCGCTCCCCGGGGCGTGCGTTTCGTCTTCGAGGCCATCTTCGGATAGAGTGTCGGGCGGGTGCGGGGCCGAAACCGGCCAGCATCCTACCTTCCCCGTCCGTGGGCCGCACGCATGGCGAAATACACCCTGGCCTACCTGCTGATGGGCCTGCTCATCGCCCTGGGCACGTTCATCGTCTGCCGCCCGAGCCGCCGGTTTGATCCCGACAAGGACGGCTGACGGGCCGTTTCCGCACCGTTCAGGAGCGGACTTCGTCGGCCTTGCCCACGGCGCGGCGGAGGAAGTGCGGGCCGCGGAGCGTCTCGGCGGCGGGAATGGTCGCCGCCGGTCGGGAGGCGTGGAAGAACTCCGCGATCCGGGCGACGACGGTCCGCTGCTCGGCGGCCGTCAGCTCGGGGAAGATCGGCAGGGCGAGGGTTTCCGCCGCCGCCTGCTCGGTGTGCGGCAGATCGCCCGTGCGCCACCCGAGGTGCTCGAAGCACTGCTGCACGTGGAGCGGCACGGGATAGTAGATCTCGCTGCCGACCCCGTGGGCGGCGAGGTGGGCTCGCAGCGCGTCGCGCTGGCCGGCGGCGATGCGGACGACGTATTGATTCCAGACGTGCCGGCCCCGCGGCTCCTCTCCGGGCACCGTGACACAGTCGGCGAGATCGGCGGCGGCGAACAGTTCGCCGTACCGCGTGGCGTTGACCTGCCGGGCGGTGGACCAGGCGTCGAGGTGCGGCAGCTTGACCCGCAGGACCGCCGCCTGGATCGAATCGAGGCGGCTGTTGATGCCGATCAGCTGGTGGTAATAACGCGGCTCCATTCCGTGGACGCGGAGCAGCTTGAGCGACTTGGCGATGTCGTCGCGGGTCGTCGTCAGGAAGCCGCCGTCGCCGATGCCGCCGAGGTTCTTCGTGGGATAGAAGCTGAAGCAGCCCACGTCGCCGAGGGCCCCGGAGCAGCGGCCGTGCCAGGTGGAGAGGATCGACTGCGCGGCGTCCTCCACCACGGGCAGGCCGGCCCGCTTCGCGATCGGCAGCAGGGCGTCCATGTCGGCCGTCCGGCCGAAGAGGTGAACCGGGACGATCGCCTTGCAGCGGCGGCTGATCTTCCGCTCCACGTCCGCCGGATCGACGAGGTAGGTCTGGGGGTCGATGTCGGCGAAAATCGGCACTGCGCCGAGGCGGGTCACGGCGCTGGCCGTGGCGAAGAACGTGTAGCTCGGCACGACCACCTCGTCGCCGGCGCCGACGCCGAGCGCCATCAGCGCCAACAGCAGAGCGTCGCTGCCGGACGCGCAGGAGATGACGTGGGGCACGTCGAGCGCCCGGGCCAGCTCCGCCTCGAGGTCGTTCACGTCGGGTCCGAGGACGAAGCGGCCGGAATCCACCACGCGGTCGATCGCCGCCCGGATCTCGTCCCGCAGCGCCGCGTGCTGTCGGTCGAGGGCCAGCAGCGGCACGGACGGCAGCAGGGCTTCCTGCGCCACCGACGTGGCTGGGGCGGGGCTGGCGGAGGTCGTCGTCTGGCGGATCATCGTGGCTGGAACTCCGGGGGGCGCTGCTGCCGTGCGGGCCGCGCGATCGTCGCGGGTCCGGTGGGTCATCCTTCGGGTTTCGTGATCGTCATGATCGACCGATCCGCTGGAGGGGAATGTGGCGGTTGTGACGGGATCCGCGTGGCCGCCGCCGGCGACCCGGGCGCGGGCACGAAGGGCGGGAAATAGGCGACTTGGCGCAGGGGCGTCAAGGCCAGGCGTGTGTCGTGCGCCATGCGGAACGGGAGAAGCGAGGCAGGCTGGGCGCCGCCGGGCCGGGCGACGTCCCGGGGCCGGCGTTTGACACCCGTTCGCGCATCCCCCTAGATTCATGGAAATGATCCAGATCCTGCCGTTTGCCCGCACAGTCGCGCGGACGGGGGATTGCGGAGGAGAACTGCGCGGATCGGTGGCGGGGTTCATGGCCGCCGGCTCGCGAGACGGATGGGATCGACAGCGATCACTGCGGTCATCGACCTGGGGCGGATCGCCCACCGCCTCGGCTTGCCCGTCGCGCGGGTGGAGGCGACGGCGCACCTGTTGGACGCCGGCAACACGATCCCGTTCATCACGCGGTATCGCCGCGACCAGACCGGCGGCCTCGACGAGGAGGACGTGCGGCGGATCGCCGCGGCCGTCGGCAAGGCGCGGCAATTGGCCGATCGCAAGCAGACCATCCTGCGAACCGTGCAGGGCCAGGGGCGACTGACGCCCGAACTGGAGACGGCGATCGCCGCGGCCGAGAGCCCGAAGCAGCTGGAGGACATCTACCTGCCGTTCAAGCCGCGGAAGCTTTCCCTGGCCGAGGTGGCCCGGCAGCGCAAGCTCGGGCCGCTGGCCCGTGAGATCGTCGGCGGGGATGCGGCGGTCGTCGATCTGGAGACGCGGGCGGCCGACTTCGTCGATGCCGACGCCCAGGTCTCCGCCGTCGCCGATGTCCTGCTCGGTGTCGGCCACATCATCGCCGAGGAGTTCAGCGCACGGGCGGACCTGCGGCAGCGGCTGCGGGCGATCCTGCACCGCACGGCGCAGCTCAAGAGCCAACGCGTGGAAACCACGGGCAAGGCCCTCACCAAGGACGAGAAGCACTACCGCGACTACTTCGACTACGCCGAGCACATTCAGCGGGTGCCGCCGCACCGCGTCCTGGCGATCAACCGCGGCGAGCGGGCGAAACTGCTCAAGGTCCGCGTGGAGGGGCCGCAGGAAGAGCTGCAGTCCGCCGCGGAGGAACTGCTCGTGCCCGCGGGCCATCCGCACGCCGAGTTCCTCCGCAACTGCTGTCGTGACTCCCTCGCCAGGCTGGTGCTGCCGAGTCTGGAACGCGAGATCCGCAGGGAAATGACGGAGTTTTGCGAGACCCATGCCGTCGAGGTCTTCGCCCGCAACCTGCGGAACCTGCTCCTCCAGTCTCCCGTGACCGGCCGTCGCGTGCTGGCGCTCGATCCCGGATTCAAGAGCGGCTGCAAGGCGGTCGCCCTGGATGAGTGCGGCACGCCGCTGGAGCACGCCGTGCTCCACATCATCGGTAAGCCGGAGAAACGGGATGCGGCCGCCCGCCGGATAGTGGAACTGGTCACCGCCCATGCCTGCACGGTGATCGCCATCGGCAACGGCACGGCCGGCCGCGAGACTGAGACGCTCGTGGCCGAACTGGTGGCGGGCGATCTCCGGGCGCTCGACGTCGCCTACGTGATCGTCAACGAGGCGGGGGCGAGCGTCTACTCCACGAGCGCCTTCGGCCGCGAGGAGCTGCCCCAGCACGAGGCTGCCGTTCGCGGTGCGATCTCGATCGGCCGCCGGCTGCAGGATCCGCTCTCGGAACTGGTGAAGATCGAGCCGGCCAACATCGGCGTCGGCCTCTACCAGCACGACGTCAAGGCCCGGCATCTTCACGCCTCGCTCGACCAGGTGGTCGAGAGCTGCGTGAACTACGTCGGCGTCGACGCGAACACAGCCAGCCCGGCTCTGCTCCGGTACGTGTCGGGATTGAATCAGGCGACGGCGCGGAACATCCACGAATGGCGGACGAAGAACGGTCCGTTCACGTCGCGGCAGCAGTTTCTCGAGGTGCCGGGCTTCGGCGAGGCGGCGTTCGTGCAGGCGGTCGGGTTTCTCAAGATCGCCGCGGGCGCCAATCCGCTCGACGCCACCTGGATCCACCCCGAGAGTTATGCGGTTGCCGAGCGGGTGTTGGAGCGGATCGGCGGCGGGCCCGCCGACCTGGCCAACCGCCAGCAGACCGAGGCGATCGCCGAGCGGGCCGCCGCCTTGGACCTCGTGGCCCTGGCCGACGAGCTCGGAGTGGGCCGGCTGCTGCTGGCGGACATCGTGGAGCAGCTCAAGCGGCCCGGCCGTGACCCGCGCGACGACCTGCCGAAGCCGTTCTTCAAGAAGGGCGTCCTGAAGCTCGAGGATCTCGAAGTCGGGATGGAGCTGCTCGGGTCGGTGCTCAACGTCGTCGACTTCGGCGCCTTCGTCGACATCGGCCTGCACGACAGCGGCCTGGTGCACATCAGCCAGCTGTCGAGCCGCTTCGTCCGCGATCCGCACGATGTCGTGAGCGTGGGGCAGATCGTGCCGGTCTGGGTGCTGGAACTCGACAAGGCTCGGCGCCGGGTGGCGCTGACGATGATCGCCCCGGCTGAACGGGAACGGCAGCGGCAGGCCAAGGAACGCCAGGAGTCGCGCAAGGCTCGCGGCGGACAGGAGCCCAAAGACGCGGCGGCTCGTGAACAGCGGCCCGCGCCGGCGGGCGGCGGACAGGGGGGCGAGCGACCGCCGCGGCCACCCCGGCCGGCTGGGGGCCGCGGCCAGCAGCGGTCGCGCCCGCCACGCCGGCACTCGATGGGCCGCCTTCCAGGCGGCCACCGCTCGAGGAGGCGCAACCACGGGGCCATGCCGCCGATCTGCGGCGGCCACGGTCGCCCGGAGGTGCGACCGCTTGCCCGGCTGGTCGCACCTTGGCTGCGACCACGGCGGGCCAAGGCTGCACGGGCCATGGATGGCCGTGCAGCCGTGAAGCCAGCAATCACCGCTCGCGGAACGTGATCCGGCCCTTGGTGAGGTCGTAGGGGGAGAGTTCGACCTTCACCTTGTCGCCCGGCACGATACGAATGAAGTTCTTCCGCATCCGGCCGGCGACGTGGGCATTGACGATGTGGCCGCCCGTGATCTGCACGCGGAACCGCGTGTTGGCGAGGGCCTGGGTGACGACCCCTTCCACTTCGAGGGCCTGTTCTTTTTCCGCCATGGGGATCCTTACGGTTCTACTCGGGCGCTAGCAGACTGTGGCACACGTCTGCCGCCGCAGGATGCGGCGCCTGCCGACCACGGAAAACCTTGGCGTTTCCACCGGTCGGCCACGTGGAAAAGGCCATGGAGGGCTTTTCCACGGACAGCTGGGGAACAAGATCGTATCCCCGGCTCCAACGGCCGTCCAGCGGCGGCTCATTCGTCGCCGCCGGCCTCGGGGGCCGACCCGGAGGCCTTCCACCGCAGGTAGGCGTCGAAGAAGCCGTCTAGGTTGCCGTCGAGCACGCTCTGGAAATTGCCCACGTAGTGGCCCGTCCGCTGGTCCTTCACCCGCTGGTCGGGGTGAAGAAAGTAGTTGCGGATCTGCGACCCGAAGCCGGTCTTCGGCTGTTGCTTGTAGCGGGCGAGTTGCTCGGCCTCCCGCTTCTCCTCCTGGAGCCTGGCGATGCGGGCCCGCAGCATCTTGATCGCCGTGGCCCGGTTCTTGTGCTGGCTGCGCTCGCTCTGGCACTGCACCACGATGCCGGTGGGGAAGTGGGTGAGGCGGATGGCGCTGGAGGTCTTGTTGACATGCTGGCCGCCGGCGCCGCTGGCCCGGAACACGTCCTCGCGGATGTCCTCGTCCTTGATCTCCACCTCGGTGTCGTCGTCGGCGATCTCCGGGGCCACGTCCACCGCCGCGAAGCTCGTCTGCCGCTTGCCTTCGGAGTTGAAGGGGCTGATCCGCACCAGCCGGTGGATGCCGGTCTCACCCTTGAGGTAGCCGTAGGCCCACGGCCCCTTGATCGCCACGGTGGCGCTCTGGATGCCGGCGACGGCATCGTCCTGCCGGTCGAGCAGCTCCACCGTGTAGTCGTGCTTCGAGGCCCAGGCCGAGTACATCCGCAGGAGCATCTCGGCCCAGTCGTTGGCGTCGGTGCCGCCGTCACGGGCATGGATCGAGACCAAGGCGTCGCTGGCGTCATGCGGCCCCGAAAGGAGCGAGGCGAGTTCCAGGGCGTCGACCAGCTTCGTCAGCCGGTCGGCCTCGGCCGCCAACTCCCCTTCGAGCGAGTCATCCTCGCGGGCCAGTTCCTCGAGCGCCTCGAGATCGCGGCCCACGGCGAGCGCTTCCTCGAGCGGCTTGAGCACCGTGTTGACGGTCTTCAGTTCCGCGACCGTGGCCTGGGCCTTCTCGGAATTGCTCCAGAAGTCGGCCTCGCCCATGGCGCCTTCGAGTCGCGCGGCGGATTGCTTGCGTCCCTCCCAGTCAAAGGGAGTCCCGCAGCTGGAGCAGGCGGGCCCGGATCGCTTCGGCGCGGTGGAAGAGTGCTGTGTCCATGCGACGGATTGTACGCGCCGCCGTCGGAATGGAGAAGCCGAGCACCTGGGCCTGGGCGCGGGCGGCGTCGTCAGGTGCGCCGTTTGGCGTCGCGGTTGAAGGCTTCGAGCGTGGCGAACGCCGCCGCGAGCTGGGCTCGCGTCAGCCCGTCGTCGTTGACGATCAGCCCGGTGGCGAAGCCCGCCGTGGGCGAAATCGCGGCATTCACGGGTGTCGCCAGGTTCACGCGAAACCGTTCGTGCGCTTCGCGGACACGATCGGCGAGCACCCATACGCCCACGGTCCGCTGTGTCTGCCCGGGGGCGAACGTGATGAAGCCGGCCGCGGCGACGTAGTCGCGGCCGGCGGTTGCCGTGCCGTTGACCGTGCCCCAGCGGATGGTGACCAGCTGCGCCGCCGGCGCCGAGAGCGTGATCGTGAAGGCGAGCAGCCGTCGCCCGGAGCTGCCCTCCATGATCGCGGCCGATGCGATCGCGGCCACCGGTGGAGGTGGTGCGGAAGGCACGGCGGGCCGTCCGCCCCATAGGGAGCCATCCGCGGCGGCGACCACGGCCGTGTAGCGGAACGCCGTGTCGAGCGGCTGGTCCATGCGGTGCAGCTTGGCGAAGTCGCCCCACGGGGCGGCTCCGGCCTGCCCGGTGAATTGGAAATCGACGTACAGGTCCATGCCGGCGGCGTCGAGGCCGCGGAGGTAGTCGCGGTAGATGTCGCCCATCCGCGGGTCGTTGGTGGCGGCGTGGAAGACATGCTGATACGCCGCGCCGCGGCCGTCGAGGTGCGGTCCGCCTTCGTAGGCGACCAGGCCGATCTCGCGGCCCAGCCGCAGCGACCAGTCGCGGGCCAGGCGGGCGTGGTTGGCGGTCCATTCCAGCGAGGTCGCGACGTTCGCCCGCGTGTCGGCGAGCACCCGGTCGACGGTGGTCGCCGCCGAATAGCCGGCCCGCTGGTCGTCGGTGGGCGTGATGTAAGGGGCGATCGCGATCGCGTCGAACGAACCGTCCATGCCCTCCATGACCCGATTGGTGACCCACTCGACCGCGGCCCAGCCCGCCGCCACGCGGACGAGGCGTTGCGTCTGGCCCGCGAACACCTCCGTCCAGATGTCGAGGTCACGCCTGGACTCGCGGCCGGCGACCTGCCAGTTGTCGAGACCGGCGTACTGCGGCAGGCCGGTCTGCTCCTGCACCCAGCGTGCGGCCTCGAAGCCCCAGCCGAAGTTCCAGATCTCGTTGGACCATTCGACGTAGGCCTTGCGGCCAGGCTCGAGATGGTCGCGAACGTAGATGGCGAAGTTCCGCACGAAGCCGTCGTCGGCCATGTGCGGCATGTTGAACCACGGGTCGGCATCGAGGTCGTTGGCCAGTTGCACCATGTATTCCAGGGCCATGCCGTTGACGATCGGCTCGCTTGCGGTGCCCTCGGAGCCGGACCCTTGGCGGATGGCGAGGGCGTCGCGGCGATCGTCCCAGGTGCGGATGTCGGAGGTGTTCGTCTCCTGCATCCCCATGAAGCGGATCGTCTTGAAGGGCGCGAGACGCGCGAGAAAGAGCGGGTGAAACGGCGAGAAGGCCGCGCCGGGCTGCCACCTTTGCCCGACGAAACTCCATCCGCCCCAATCGGGCATCCAGACGTTGAAGTTGTGGACCGGGTCGGTGGGGCTCGTCGCCTCGATCCGCATCAGGATCCCGTCGGAGCCGGGCGTCACCTGGAGGTCGGCAAAATTGCGGCCGGCCGGGGTGCGGCCGCTGGCGATCGTCTGCGCGTCAAAGCCAAAGGTCACGGTGCCCGTGCCATCCCATTCCGCCCGGTAGACGCCCGCCGGATAGGCCCCGTCGAGCTCACGGAACATGAGCGTGCCGGCCATCTGCCGCATCGCCTGGCCGGCGCCGTTGGTCCACGTCGCCAGCGACGCGACGTTCCCGTGTGCGTCGAGGGCGAGCGGTCGGGCCGACCCGGTGTCCCAGATGGTTTCGCCGGTGACGGTGTTGACGGCCTGCGGGATCCAGGGCCGGGAGGCCTGAAAGGCGTCGGTGAAGGTCCACGCTGGCGACCAGTCGACGATGTTCTCCAGGTTCATGCCCACGGCCATGTGGCCGTCGCCCGCCAGGAGCGACCGCCCTTCGAGCCGCTCGCACCCGGTCAGGTCAAGTCGACCGCGGGAAGTGCGGCGTTTTGCAACCCGCGCCGCATTTTGCGACGGTGCAACGCGGCGATGAATGATCGACATGGCAGATTCCCCCGGAGCGATTTTGGCAGCGAAACCAGTCGTGTGCCAGCCTTTGGGCGGCCGGCACTGCGCACGATCTCACCGAGCGGTGCAAGCGTCGTGCCAAAAGGCCCGCTGGTCATGTCCGCATCGCCGTCACATCCGCTCGACCCGGTTGCCCGGCAGCCGCCGCAGGATGCGACGCATCTCCAGCACGCCGAGCGTTGCCAACACCTGTGATGTGGCCAAGCCGCTGGCCGCGACCACGTCGTCGATCGCCGCCGCGCGGGTCGCCCCGTCCGCTTCGCCGTCGAACGCCGCGAGCACCCGCCGCTCGATGTCGTCGAGTCGCAGTTCGGCCGGGGCGTGCACCCGGCGGCCGTCGGCCGCCGGCGTCGCTTCGCACAGTGGGCCGAGTTCGTCGAGCACGTCGTCGATGCCCTGCACGAGCCGGGCGCCGTCCCGGATGAGTTGGTGGCAGCCGCGAGACAGCCGCGCGTCGATTGGCCCGGGCACGGCGAACACTTCCCGGCCCTGTTCCCCGGCCAGCCGCGCGGTGATCAAAGCGCCCGATCGCTCCGCGGCCTCGACGACGATCACCCCCAAGGACAGGCCCGACACGATCCGGTTGCGCTGGGGAAAACAGCCCGGCTGGGGGAATGCCAGCGGCGGAGCCTCGCCCAGCAGGGCGCCGTGGGCCATCACCTCGAGCGCAAGATCGGCGTGCTCCGGCGGATAGATGTTGAGCACGCCGCTGCCGAGGACGGCGAGCGTGCGGCCGCACGCGTCGATCGCGCCGCGATGGGCGGCGGCGTCGATGCCCCGCGCCAGCCCGCTCACGATTGTGTATCCCGCCCGGGCCAGACCGCCGGCGAGTTGCCAGGCGATCCGGCGGCCGTAGGCCGTCGCATGCCGCGAGCCTACGATGGCGATCGCCAGGGCGTCGCAGGGCTTGATCGACCCGCGCGCGAACAGCAGCCCGGGCGGGTCGGAGATCCGGCCCAGCAGGGGCGGATAGCCGGCGCCGCCCTCCACCAGCATTTCCACGCCGCGATCCCGGCACAGGGCGAGCACCTCGTCGGCCGCTGCGGTGTCGGCCATGCTCGGGATCGTGTTGGCGATCCTGCGGCCCACGCCGGGCACGGCGGCGGGTGCGTGATCCCACGCCCGGCAGGCAGGCGAGGCGGACATGGTCGCGAATTCGTGCGGTGGTGGCGGTGGACGGCATGGCGATCGGCGGGGCGTGTCAGAATGTGTACAAATGTTCCAATGGCGGTTGTATGACACGGATGTGTTGGCGTCAACTGTTGGGAAACGCCTGCCGCGGCCGCTCGTGCGGCTCTCGGAAACCCGCTCGCCACGCAAACCGGGTATCGTGACGGCATGCGCACCGAGGACTGCCCCACGACCCCAGTGGCCACGACGGCGACCGCCGCCCCCGGCTGCCAATTCGCCAGCGACAACACGGCGGGCTTCTGTCCCGAGGCCTGGCGGGCGCTCGAGGCGGCCAACGCCGGCTGTCTCGCCAGTTACGGCAACGACCCGTGGACGACCCGGGCCTGCGATCTGATTCGCGAGTTCTTCGAATATCCCGCCGACGTGTTCTTCGTGTTCAACGGCACGGCGGCCAACTCACTGGCGATCGCGGCCATGTGCCAGTCGTACCACGCGATCCTGTGCCACGAGCTGTCTCATGTGGAGACCGACGAGTGCGGGGCGCCGGAGTTTTTCTCAAACGGCACCAAGCTCCTTCTGCTCTCCGGCGATCGGGGCAAACTGACTCCCGCGGGCATCACGCACGCGGTCGAGCGGCGGCAGGACATCCACTACCCCAAGCCTCGGGTCGTGAGTGTCACGCAGGCTACGGAGCTCTCCACCGTCTACTCGCTCGACGAACTGGCGGGAGTTCACGACGCCTGCCGGCGGCACGGCCTGCGGCTGCACATGGACGGCGCGCGGTTCGCCAACGCCGTGGCGGCGCTCGACGTGCCGCCGCGGCAGCTCACCTGGGAGGCGGGCGTCGACGTGCTCTGCCTGGGTGGCACCAAGAACGGCATGGGCGTGGGCGATGCGGTCGTGTTCTTCCGCAAGGACCTGGCCGAGGAGTTCGCCTATCGATGCAAGCAGGCGGGGCAGCTGGCCTCGAAGATGCGATTCCTCACCGCGCCCTGGGTGGGGCTGCTCGAGGACGGCGCCTGGCTCGACAACGCGCGGCGGGCCAACGCGGCCGCGGCGCGGCTCGAGGCCGGGCTGCGTGGGATCGCCGGGGTCGAGGTCCTCGGCAGCCGCGAGGCCAACGCCGTCTTCGCCCGGCTGCCCGAGCCGCTGGCCAGCGGACTCCGCGACCGCGGCTGGCGGTTCTACGACTTCATCGGTTCCGGCGGCTGCCGCTTCATGTGCTCCTGGGCCACGACCGACGCCGACATCGAGGCGCTCCTCGCCGACGCCCGCAGGCTGGCCGCGGCCGGTTGACGCACCGCACGCTCGATCAGCAGGCGGTTGAGCACGTTGACGTCGCGGGTTTTCCCCAGCGATACTCGGAACATCCTGCCGCAAGATGGTCAAGGGTCGTTGGCCGCCATCACTGCGCACGACGTTCGGTTCATCGAGGAGCGTTCGCATGCGACTTCGTTTGTTGACAGCCTTGGCCGTGGGTTTGGCGGCCGCGGCGGCATTCGCACAGGGTGGTGATGCCGGCAAGGCGAAAGGCCACCGCTTCATCGGCGCCTCCTGGCAGGGAACGGGCACGATCTGGATCGTCGATGCCGATGGCAATGTCGAATGGGAGAAAAAGGTCGGCGAGTGCCTCGACGTCAGTCTCCTGCCCAACGGGAACGTCTTCTATGCAGCCCGCTGGACGACCCCCCACAGACACAAGGAGCCCGCCGTGGCGGAAGTCGATCGCGACGGGAAGTCCACCGTGGCGGAAGTCGATCGCGACGGGAAGGTCGTCTGGGAGCACACGGTCAACGGCGAGATCTACAGCGCCCAGCGGCTCGCCAACGGCAACACGGTGATCAACGAGAACACGCAGCACCGCATCACCGAAGTCGACCCCCTCGGCAGGATCGTGCACGAAGTCCCGATCGTTCCCAAGAGCCATCCTCACAATGGCCCGCGGCACGTTCGCAAGACCGACGCCGGCACGTATCTGGTCTGCCTGAAGGGGGAAGGCGACGTGCGGGAGTATGACCCGCAGGGCAAGATCGTTCGGTCCTTCAAGGTGCCGAAGCCGATGGGGGTGTCCCGGCTCGCCAACGGCAACACCCTCGTCGCGACGGCGGATCGAACGATCGTCGAGTTCGACAAGGACTGCAAGGAGGTCTGGAAGATCACCGACGCGGACCTGCCCGCCGACCTGCGGCCCCAGAAGGGTGGCTATCGCGGGTTGTGCGCCGAACGGTTGAAAAACGGCAACACGGTCGCCTCGTTCGAAGGCGTGCTCGTCGAGTTCGCGCCGGACAAATCGATCGTCTGGCGAAGCCGCTCCTTCAGAGGTCTGATGGGGTTCCAGCTGATTGATTGAGTGCACGGCGGCGGCTCGAGGCCGGGCTGCGCGGGATCGCCGGTGTCGAGGTCCTCGGCCGACGGAAGGCCAACCCCGTCTTCGCCCGGCTGACGCCCCGTCCGGCGGGCCAGACCGTCGAGGGCGGCACGGGCTCGGGCTGGCCGGCAGCCGGAATGGCCGGCAGATTGCTCAGGCATTC
>JAJTED010000021.1 GCA_021300535.1 Planctomycetaceae bacterium
CTCCGGCAGTCGGGCATACGAGTTGTCGAACCGCCAGCCTGCGTCCGCGATTGATCCCTGCATGTGCCGTGCGTTCCTTGACTGGGCGATCCGCGCCGCACCGCGGCTGCGAACGTCGAAGATTGTGAAGCACGGGCAGGCACTTTGTCCAAGCACGGGACGTGCGCCACGATCGGCTGACCGTGTGCCTGGTTGCCTGAAAGCCCGAAGCGTGAGCTGAGGGAATGCGCGACGATTCACCCGAAGCTCGGCCTCGGCTCGCGCCTTTTGATGTTGCGCGGAGTGGCTCGGCAGGGCGTCGCCGCTGCAGGAATCCGCTTGCGACCGTTGTTTTGCAGATCCTTCGAATTGGGAATCGGTCTCGGCGCCCGTCCAAGAAGCCCCGGGTGGAAACCCGGGAGCATGCTGCACGCGAACCCGCGGCGTCGTGCCGCGGTTCGCTTGGCGGGCCTCCGCCCGCTTGGAATCAACCCGGCCCTCCGGGCCTGGCACATGCCGGATGACGGGACGCAATTTCCCGGTTCAAACCCACATCGCATGGCACCAGTGAAGGCATGCGACCCGGAGTCCCCCGGCTTCCGCCGGGGGCTTTTTGTGCGGTTCGCGCGCGTCAAGCCGAGAGCAAGACTGGGGAACTCGCAACATCAAAACTCGCGCCTCGGGCTTCAAGGGAAAGGAAGCGGAACCACGACGCAGCGACGACTCTCACTCCCACCGTGGCGCACGCCTCCAGGCGTGCGAATGTGGGCCGTGGTTCGCGTGCGTCGATTCGCAAGCCTGGAGGCTTGCGCCACGATCGGCTGACCATCGTGCCTGCGGCTTTTCCGGAATCGCCTGCTGCGGCCTTGTGCGGCACGTTCCCGTTGTGGGGCCGGGCCGCGGCGGCTACCCTTCCCGCCCCGCGTGAGTCCGCGGATGAACCGGAGGCCGATGGCCGTGCCGCCGCGCATCCCCCGCCCGCCGTGTCCGACCGCCATCCTCACGATGCTGGTCTGCGGCCTGCTCGTCGCGTCGGCCCGGGCCGCCGAAGACGCCGCCGCCGCGCCGCTGCGGGTCGCCGCCCTGCCGCCCGTCGAGTTCAACCTCGAGGAAGACCTCTTCGCCGGTGAGCCGATCGCCGACGCCGACCCGAATCCAGTTCCCGCGCGGCCCCCGCGGCGCGGCGGCGGCCCGTTCGGCGCCGCGGCTCCCGTTTCAATCGGCGGCTTCTGGGCGGCGCCGACCGCCGTCGTCGGCCAGCCGGCCACGCTCGGCATGAACGCCCAGTTCGCGCGGGTCGCCGCGCCGCTGGTGCCACCGACCGACGGCGGGCCGTTGTGGATCGGCATCGGCCGCTTCGGCCGGCTCGAACTCGACACCACCGCGATCCTGCCCGACTCGCGGCAGCCCGTGCCCGATCAGTTGTGGCTCGTGGAGACCGGCCTGACGCACGTTCGCCCCCTGGCGGGCGGCGGCACGGCCGGCGGGACGTTTCTCTTCGGCTCGGCGAGCGACCAGCCCTTCGCCGCGGCCCGCGACCTGACGCTGATGGCGATCGCCTTCTGGAACACCCCCGCGAAGAACGACCGCGACGAGTGGAACATGAGCCTCTTCTATTCGCCCACGTCGCAGCTCCCCTACCCGCTCCCCGGCCTCGCCTATGCCTGGCGGCCCGCCGACACCTTCGAGGCCAAGCTCGGCGTGCCGGCGGCGGTCGAATGGCGGCCCGATGCCGCCTGGACCATCTCGGCGGCCTACTTTCCGTTGGTGAACATGAACGTCGAGGCCCGACGCCGGCTCGGCGCCGACTGGAGTTTCGTCGCCTTCTACCGCACCGACACGCAGATCTACTTCCTGGCCGATCGGATCCGCGACGCCGAGCGGTTCTACGTCTTCGACCAACGGGCCGCCGTCGGCCTGGAGCGCACGCTCGGCGGCGGCTTCAAGCTCGAGGCGCTCGCCTCATGGCTCTTCGACCGCGAGCTCTTCCAGGGCACGAACTTCACGTCGGGACGCACCGACGTCGTCGAGTTCGACCCCGGCCTCGGGCTGTCGTTGCAGCTGCTGTGGCGGCGGTGACACCCGCGGCTCACGGTGCCGAAACGCCCGGCTGCTCCCAGGCGTCGAGGACGAGCGCCAGACCGAGCAGCAGCCGCACCGCCCCGCCGGCGTTGACCGGGTTCTTGAAGGCCGTGCGGACGTCGGGGCCGGGCAGCAGCATGGCGAGGGCCTGCGGATCGAGATGGCGATGCAGCAGGGGCCGCAGCGGCTCCACCTCGCGGCGGACCGCCCGCCAGCGCGGATGATCGACGTTGAAGAGCCGTTCGTAGCGGCGCGGATCGTGCCGCCGGACCGCCCGCCAATAGAGGCGGCGCACGCGGGTGCGGAGCGACGCCGTGAGCCCGCCGATGCCCGATCGACCGCGGCGGGCCGGCTCGAAGCGGAACGAGTTCGTGTCGAGCGGCACGGTGACGAGATCGGGCCGAATCGCGCCGAGCACATCGTGCTCCAACACCCGGTCGGCGAACACCGCCGGTGGCAGGCCGAACAGCGTCTCCATGAACCGCCTGTCCGTCGCCGGCAGCAGCGGCCAGGAATGAAACGAGATCCGGTGCACCGCGGTGGCGAGGTGATTGCGGACCCGCTGATCCCAGCGAACGCGGCTGGCCTCGAACTCCGGGCGATCGGGGCCCCGAACACAGGCGGCCCGCAGGTCTTCGAGTACGGCGGCATGCATCCGGGCACCATCACTGCCCAGGAGGCGCGGAAGCAACCGCGACTCCACGCCCCAGCGATTCATGTAGGTCACGAGCCCCTCGAAGCTCCATGCCCCGGTCGCCACGTCGCAGCCCTCGGCGTAGGACACCGGCTCGTAGATCCAGTCGTAGGCGATGCCCGACCACAGGTAACGACCGGTCGATGCAGCCGCCCCCACGCCCTCGGCGAAGTCGTCGGCCCCGGGCGCTGCGAGCAGGTGTCCGAACCGCGCGGCCCGCCGCGCGCGGGCGGGAAAGTCGGCGTCGCAGGTCTCCGTGGAGACGACCTCCAGCGGCAGGCCGAGCCTCCCGGCCACCGCGGTCGCCGCCCGCACCTCGAAGTCGTCGGCGCGGCCCAGGGCGATCGCCCGGGTTGGCATGCCGAGCCGTCCGAGGCTCGCCGCGACCAGCCGCGAGTCGAGGCCGCCGGAGAGCAGGATCGCCGTGTCGCCATCCGGTGGCGCGTGGCGGCGAATCGCGGCCAGGTGTTCGTGCTCGATCCGCTTCCGCAGCTCGGGCGGTGATTCGCCCGCGGGCGGGCTGGGCCGGGCGAGGCGATAGACGGGTTCCGTGATCGCCCCGCGGTCGCGCGACCAGCGCAGCAGGTGTCCCTTCGGCAGCCGCTGCGTGCCGGCCAGAAGCGGCCGATCGAGCAGCGGCCCGTGCACGAGCAGGATGCCGGCGAGCCCGCGGCGATCGATCTGCGTCGCAAACAGGGGATGACAGCGAAACACTTCGGGCGTCGTCGCCGCGACGAGCGGCCCGGCGGCGGCATCGCCCAGACAGGCCCACTGCCAGGGAAACATTCCCATCGCATCGACGCCCACGGCGAGCCCGACCGCCGGCGACCAGGCGAGCCCCACATGGTAGCCGTCGTGGACCTGCGGCCGGCCGGGGGCCGCGAGCCAGTCGGCGTGCAGATCACGGGCCGTCACGCGGCGGTCGTCGGCCGCGACGCCGTAGCCGATGAGCAGCGCACAGCCCTGCCCGCCTTCGTGCTCGTCGATCGGCGCCCGCGGGCCGGCGGCCCACACGCAGGCGAAGGCCCCGTGCCGCCGTTCGCCGATCGTGACCCCCGGCAGTTCGCCGAACAGCCGGCGTGCGGCGGCGATGAACCGATCACGGCGGTGCGGGACGTCGTCGACGACGACCGCGAGATGGGCCATGTGCTGCTCCCGGCGCGGTCAGGCCGCCCGACGGGCGGCCGCCAGCGCCTCGGCGGCGGTGGCGGCGAACCGGCACCCGAAAGCGGCGAGCCAGGTCTCGTGCATCGAGCGATTCTTGTGGTAGTCATTCGCCACCAGCGTGACGTCGCGGCCGGCGTGCAGCCCGGCCACCGCGAAGTGCAGTCGGTCGGTCACGATGCGGCGATGCCGCGCGGCCAGCGCGAGGTACGCGGCGGGCGTGCCGGCCATCCGCACCGGATCGCAGGCGATGAGCGGCTTGCGGCCGCCGCGTTCCTGGTCGCGCCGCAGGAAAACGCCCAGGTCGCGGTCCGGGCGCGATGGGGCGGGCCAGGACAGGCCGAGCGCGAGATCGGGCGCGAGGATGCCGCCGGGATGGAGGCCGAGGCTGCTGCGTTCGCGGACATACACGCGCTGGAACCCGCGGTCTTCCGGCGACGTGAACGACTGCGGCAGGATCACCAGCGGCAGCCCCGTGGCCAGGGCCCGGCCACGCAGGTCGTAGTTGCCGCGATACCGCTCCCCCATGTTGCCGCCGCCGCCGAAGACGAGCACGTCGATATTCGCGACCGGCCCGGCAAGTTCCGCGGCGGTGACCAGCCGCCAGCGGATTCCGTAGGCGGCGAACAGCTGCGTCATCGCGAGCTCGATGAGATCGTCGCCGACGTTGCCCACCGGCCGCACGTATCCCACCCGGCTGCCGACGAGGGGCGTGCAGACGGCGGCGAAGGCCGCGGGTGCCAGGAGCTGATGCCGCCGCATCGGCGGCGCGGTGCCCGGCTGCGGCGCATGCCGCGGCGCACTGCGGTCGAGCAGCCCGCGCACCCGCTCCGCGACCCGGCCCGTCATCCCCGCCGCGAGCAGCTCCCGATAGAAGGGAGCCACGACACTCTCCACGGCCGGCAGAGCCTCGACGGCCTCGGCCAGGCCGCGGCCGTGGTCGAAGCCCGCGAAGTGGCCGAGCGTGCCGCAGGCATCGAGACAGAGCATGGTGCGCACGCACTTTTCGCAGCGGCCGCAGTTCGTCCGGCCGGCGCGGTTCGCCCAGCAGACCCGCAGGTGACGCTGCACCAGCGGATCGCCGCTGATGGCACGCAGTTTCTCCAGCCGGGTCACGTCCGGTGCCACGTGCTCGACCGCGAGCGCCGCCGACCCGAGGAGCGGATCGGTGCCGGGCCGGGCCCCCACGTCAGGATGCTCGAAGCCGAGGCCGTCGCTGGCGATCAGCAGCCGGCCGACCGTCGGGGTGAGCACGTGACCGACGGCGGCGAGTGCCGCCCCGAACTCGCGGAGCCAGGGCGTGGCCCGAACGAGCGGATGCCGGCGGAGGTTTGTGCGCACGCCCACGGCCCGGGCGCCGTGGGCGGAGGCCACGTCGCGGAGCAGGTGCTCGACGGCGGCGAGCCGGGCGGTGTCGCGGAGCCGCACGTCGTAGCCCGCCACGTAGACCAGCGTGTCCACCGGTCGGCCGCCGGCGAGGAGCGCATGGAAGGCGTCCACACCGCCACTGAAGCACAGCGCCGTGCCTTCTGCGGCGGCCGCCGCTCCGCTCCCGGCGACCAGGCGCGGCGCGGCCGCGGCCGGATACCAGAGGTCACGGAACGCCGCCGTGAGCGGGGCGAGGTTGCCGACCCAGATCGGGCAGGCGGGCGTCCGCAGGGCCAACGGCCGCCCGGCGTGCAACGAGGGCACGAGCAGGGCCGTGCCGAAGGCCTCCGCCGATGCGGCCAGCGGCGCGTCGGCCGAGGCGAACCAGAGCCGTCGGCCGGCCACCCGCGCGACCACGCTCTGCGCGGATGGCAGGGCATGCCGAGCCGGTGGCCCGACGGTGACCGCCCCGGCGGCGGCGGAGATGAACGGAAGCCACATCGATCAGGCCGCCTTGCGGGTGGTGCCGGCATCCACGGGCGTGCCTTGGGCATCGCGTTCCCAGGGTTTGACCAGGCCATCGACGCAGAACGTCGGCCGCTGGCGCAGCGCGTGGAAGTAGGCGAGGTTGGGCGTGCCGGCGTTGTTGCGGACGAAGCTCGCCGGCGCGGGATGCCAGAGGTGGATCGGTGCGGTGGCGAGGAGGATCGAGGTCACCCGCAGCCCGAGCCGCTCGAGCCGGCACTGCAGGTCGCGATCTTCGAGTCCCCAGCCCACGAAGCCTTCGTCGAAGCCGTTGACCCGCTCGAAGTCGTCCCGCCACATGGCGATGTTATTGCCGGAGAGCCGCGGCCGCATCGGCACCCGGCCCCATTCGTAGGCCTTGGCCCGCAGCCCCTTGAGCCGCAGCCGCCAGGCTTCCGCCCGGGGCACGAAGCGGGAGACGTCGCCGTCGTGAATCACATCGACGTCGATGCGTGCCGAGGTCGCCGCGTCGAGCCGGATGCAGTCGCCCCCCACGACCCGGCCCCGGCGCCGCAGCGCCAGGTGATGCCGGAGATGGTCGCGGGGCAGGATGCAATCGCCGTCGGTGAACAGCAGGTAGGGCGCCGTCGAGGCGGCAGCGCCCTCGTTGCGGCATCGCGCCAGACGAAAGCCGGCGTGTGCGTGCGTCGTGAAGGTGAGCGGAAAGTCCACGCGTCGGGCCGTGGTGGCGATCAGCCGCAGGGTCTCGTCCTGGGAGCCGTCGTCGGTGACGACCACCTCGAACCGTCCGGCGACGCCCGCCTGGACCTCGATGGAAGCGAGGCAGCGGCGGAGGTGCTCGGGCCGCTGATAGGTGGAGACGATGACCGCGATGTCCATGCCCAACTCCCTGTGTGCGACCTCGATGGGCTATCGACGCCCGCACGGGTGGGAATCGAGCCCAACCGAGTTCGCGAACCAGCCTCGCGGCGAAGCGGGCAAGGTGGGGAGGGCAGGCAATCGCCGGCGGTGTTCAAAAAAACCGCAGACAGTGCCAATCGCCGAGCGTGGCATGGAGGGGCGCGATGTCGAGCACGACGCGATAGCGATCGATGACCCGCTTCACCTCGTCGCCGCGCAGGCCCGAGAGCACGAGTCCGCCGGCCAGCCCGCCGTCCGGTCGGCGGCGCACGGCCGCCCCCAAGACCGCCGCGTGCTCGATGAGCACCGGTGCCACGATGTTGGCGAGCACGAGGTCGTAGCCGGGCCCGCCGGCGGGCAGGTCGGGGGCGACGCGGACACGGTCCGCGATCCCGTTGCGGGCGGCGTTGGCCCTGATCGCCTCGTGCACGGTGGCGTCGATCTCGATGGCGTCTACGTCTCGCGCGCCGAGCACGGCGGCGGCGATGCCGAGGATGCCCGAGCCGCTGCCGAAGTCGAGCACACGACCGCACGGTCGGCCGTCGTGTCGCCAGGCGGCAAGCGCTGCGAGGCACAGCCGCGTGGTCTCGTGCAGGCCCGTGCCGAACCCGAGCCCCGGCTCGATAAAGATCGTGGTGCCGGCGGGGGCCGGGCCGGCCGTCCCCGGCTCCCATGCCGGTCGCACGGTGCCGAAATCCGCGACCTCGATCGGCCCAAAGGCATCCCGCCAGGCCGTCTCGTCTTCGGCCACGGCGGTGCGCAGGGCCACCATGCGGCAGCCGTGGAGGCCCGTGAGGAGCATCGTCGCGGCCCGGGCCGTCGCCTCGGTCTCGAATGCGCAGGCGATGCGGGCGGTCGCCAGACTGCCGACCCAGTCGCGATCCGCAGGGGCCGCGGCGACGTCGATCACCAGCGGCGCCGCGACGAGCCCGAGCGTCGCCGCCTCGCCGACATCGACCGCCCCTTCATCGACGCCCATGAGCCCGTCGGCCACGGCCCACAGCCATTCGAGAAACGCGGCCCGGGCGACGGCCTCGCCTTCCGGCAGTTCCACGGTCGCATCGACGTCGAGATCGACGATCCAGCTGACCGCGGTCGGCGTGTCGCCTGTGGGCTCATGCATGGGGCGGCTCCGCGAGCGTGGCAATGGGCTGGCGGAGCACGTCGGCAGGCGACCAGCCGGCGGCCCGCAGGTCGCGGATCGCCAGGCCGCCGCTTCGCTTGGCCAGGCGGTGGCCCGCGGCATCGCACACGAGCGCGGTGTGGCAGAACGCCGGCGGCCGCCAGCCCAGGGCCTCGAAGAGCAGCAGTTGCCGCGCCGTGCTCGTCAGCAGGTCGGCACCGCGGACCACCTCGGCGATATCCATCGCGTGGTCGTCGGCCACGACGGCCAGTTCGTAGGCGGCAAGGTCGTCGCGACGCCAGATGACGAAGTCGCCGAAGTCCACGCCCGCCGTCCGCCGCACCGTGCCCTGCAGGGCGTCGTGGAACTCGAGCGTGCGGCCGTCGGGCACGCGAAACCGCCACGGCACTCCGCCCGGCGCCGCGGCCCGCTCCCGATGGACGGGCCGCAGGGCCGGCGGAAACACCGGCTCGGCGGCGGTTGCATGCGGCGCGGTGGCCGCCTCCTCGACGTCACGCCGCGAGTGTGGGCTGGGGTAGATCATTCCGGCCGCCTCGAGCCGCCGCCAGACCTCCAGATACCAGTCCGCCCGGCGGCTTTGCTCGTAGGGCGCGTGCGGGCCGCCGACGTCCGGCCCCGCGGTCCAGTCGAGCCCCAGCCAGTGCAGGTCCGCGACCGCCGCGGCGGCGAACTCCGGGCGGCAGCGGGGCGTGTCGAGATCCTCGATCCGCAGCACGAGGCCCGCAGTGCCGGCCCGCGCCGCCGCGACCGCGAACGTGCGGGCGTGCCCCACGTGGAGGAATCCGGTCGGCGTCGGTGCCAGTCGGCCACGCAGCGGCATGATTGAGGAGCGTCGGTTTTTCAGTGGTCGCGCCGTTGCCCTTGAAGCTCGAGGGGTGAGCCAAGCGGCATGGATGGCGGGGTGGTTTTTATGCCCGGAGTCCCCGGGTTTCCACCCGGGGCTTCTTGGGTCACAAGAAGCCCCCGGCGGAAGCCGGGGGACACCGGGTCACCCGCCTTCCCGCTCACCATGCACTGCGGGTTTTGCCCCGAGCAGTCGTGCGTCGTTGTGCGGCATGGATGGCGGGGTGGTTTTTATGCCCGGAGTCCCCGGGTTTCCACCCGGGGCTTCTCGGGTCACAAGAAGCCCCCGGCGGAAGCCGGGGGACACCGGGTCACCCGCCTCCCCGCTCCAAACCTTACACCAGCCACCACGCCCCCGTGGCCAGCACCCAGCCGCCGAGGGCGAGGTTCGTCGCCGCGTGGGCGAGCACGCAGTCGATCGGCCGCCGCGTCGCCGCCGCGACGCCGCTCACGACCGCGAACCAGCCGACGGCCGCGACGGCTTCGCTCGGATGCGTGGCCGCGGCATACACGCCGCAGGCCCCGGCCACCGCCGGCGTGAGCAGGCCGAAGGGCACCTCCCAGAACTGCTCCTTGACGATGAACCGCAGGAAGAAGCCCCGCAGAAAGAGCTCCTCGACGAGGGGCGTGATCACGACGAGCCCGAGGCCGCGGACCGCGAGGAAGGCCCACGCTGCCGTCGCATTCGCGCCGAACTGCTCCCAGGGATTGAAGCCGCTCCGCTCATGCAGGTTGCCGGCCCAGCCGGCGTCGCGTTGCAAAGCCGACAGCACCACCCAGGGCACGACGAGCGCCAGGCCGAGGAGCGGCGGCCACCATGAGGGCCGGCCCAGCCAGGTCCGAATCGCCGGCCAGGCGACGACCACCAGTCCGGCCGTCACCGCCAGCCGGGCGGCATAGACCCATGGATAAGCCGCATAGGGGATGCCGAGGCTGCCGGCGATCCCGCCGCCGGAGGGCGTGGGCTCGAGAAGGCCGAGCGCGAGGAAGGCCACCATGGGCACCACGCAGGCCTGCCACGGCCGTGCCGGGCCGTGATCGGTGAGCGGTGGCTCCGCAGGCACCGCCCGTGATTTCATGGCGTTTTTTCCGTTCCCGAGGCGGGAACGGCCTCGGCTGTCGCGATTTTCCCGGCGCGAGTATATTCGACGGGCTCGCCGCCATAGTCCCCGTATTCCCGCCCCGGCGGCCCGCGGGCGTTCCCTCCGTTTCCAGAAGGTGCTTCGTTTCCATGGACCTGACCAAGCTTCGCAACATGGGCATCTCCGCCCATATCGATTCCGGCAAGACCACCCTCTCGGAGCGGATTCTGTACTACGCCGGCCGCATCCACCGCATCCAGGAAGTCAAGGGCGGCGGCGACGGGGCGACCATGGACTACATGGACCTCGAGCGGGAGCGCGGGATCACGATCACGTCGGCCGCCACGAGCGTGCAGTGGGGCGACTGCGCCATCAACCTCATCGACACCCCGGGCCACGTGGACTTCACCGTCGAGGTGGAACGCAGCCTCCGCGTGCTCGACGGCGCGATCCTCGTGCTCTGCTCCGTGGGCGGCGTGCAGAGCCAGTCGATGACGGTCGACCGGCAGATGAAGCGGTACAAGGTGCCGCGGCTGGCGTTCGTCAACAAGATGGACCGCACCGGGGCCAACTTCGACCGCGTGGTGCAGCAGCTCAAGGACAAGCTCGGCTGCCATGCCATTCCCTACCAGATCCCGATCGGCAAGGAGGACAAGCTCCAGGGCGTGATCGACCTGGTGCGGATGAAGGCCATCTACTTCGACGGCGACAACGGCGAGCACGTTCGCGAGGAGGCGATTCCCGCCGACTATCAAGACAAGGCCGCCGAGGCCCGCCACAAGCTGCTCGAAGACCTGGCGATGTATTCCGATTCGCTGATGGAGAAGCTCCTCTCGGAGGAGGTTCCCACGGAGGACGAGATCCACGCCGTCACCAAGGCGGCCGTCCATTCCCAGAGCATCACGCCGGTGTTCTGCGGCTCGGCCTACAAGAACAAGGGCGTGCAGCCGCTGCTCGACGCGGTCGTCCGCTACCTGCCCAATCCGCTGGAGCGGAAGGTGATCGCCAAGAACTGGTCGAACGCCGACGAGAAGTTCGACCTCGAGGCCGATCCCAAGAAGCCGCTGGTGGCGATGGCCTTCAAGATCGTCGACGATCCCTTCGGCCAGCTGACCTTCATGCGGCTCTACCAGGGCACGCTGAAGAAAGGCGAGGCCTACATCAACCAGCGCACGAGCCAGAAGCAGCGGTTCAGCCGCATCGTGCGGATGCACGCCGACAAGCGCGAGGAGATCGAGTCGGCCGAGGCGGGCGACATCGTGGCCGTGATGGGCGTGGATGCCGCTTCCGGCGACACGTATTCCGCCGACGCCAAGTATTGCACGCTCGAGAGCATGTTCGTGCCGGAGCCGGTGATCAAGATGGCGATCACGCCCACCAACCGCGACGGCCTCGACAAGCTCGGCAAGGGCCTGCAGCGGTTCACCCGCGAGGATCCCACGTTCCGCGTGTTCACCGACGAGGAGACGGGTGAGACGCTGATCGCCGGCATGGGCGAGCTGCACCTCGACATCTACGTGGAGCGGATCAAGCGGGAATACAAGGTCGACGTGACCGTCGGCGCGCCGAAGGTGAGCTACCGCGAGGCTCCCACCAAGAGCACGGCCTACGACTACAAGCACAAGAAGCAGACGGGCGGCTCGGGCCAGTATGCCCACATCATCGGCCACCTCGAGCCGCTGCCCGAGGACGCGACCGAGAACTTCGTGTTCGAGGATGCGGTGGTGGGCGGCCGCGTGCCGCGGGAATACATCCCCTCGGTCGAGAAGGGCTTCCTGGCCGTGCTCAACAAGGGGCCGATCGCCGGCTTTCCGATCGTGGGCGTGAAGGCCACGCTCGAGGACGGCTCCTACCACGACGTCGACTCCAGCGACATGGCCTTCCAGGTCTGCGCCCGGGCCGGCTTCCGGGAGGCGTTCCTCAACACGAAGCCCGTGCTGCTCGAGCCGATCATGAAGATGGAGGTCGAGGTGCCCGCCGATTTCCAGGGCGCCGTCACAGGCGAGCTCAACAAGCGGCGTGGCCTGATCATCTCGACGGAGACCGTGGGCAACGCGTCCACGATCATCGCCGAGGTGCCGCTGGCCGAGACCTTCGGCTACTCCACCGACCTGCGGAGCATGACGCAGGGGCAGGGGGTGTTCACGATGGAGTTCGCCAAGTACCGGCCGACTCCCGGCAACATCCAGAAGGAGATCGTCGAGGAGCGGAAGAAAGCGGAGCTGGCCGCGGCGAAGTAAGCCGCCGCCCGCGATCCCACAAAAAGCCCCCGGCGGAAGCCGGGGGACACCGGGTCACCAGCCTCCCCGCGCACCATGCGCCGTGACGCCATAGGCACGACGGTCAGAGACCGCCGGTCCAGTGGTGCAAGCCTCCAGGCTTGCGAATGCGAGTCGTGCAGCCACGGGCCGCATTCGACGGCTCGTGCCGTCACAGCGCCGCCGCGATTGCGTCCCAGAGCGCGATCCGCGACTCCAGGCAGTCGCGGGCCGTGGCGGAGGCGGCGGCCCACTTGGCGGCGTCGGCGCCGCACAGCCGGGCCATGATCCGCCGGCAGACGGGGGCGTGTTTTTCGTCGTCGTGGGCGATGTGCCGCTCCAGGTAGAAGCGGAACGGCCCCCAGGCGGGATCGCCTGCGGCCAGCGCCGTGACCAGGCCGCGGAACATGTCGGGGATCACGTCCTCACGGCCGTAGGTGAAGGCGGCCACGATGCGATGGGTTTCCCCGCAGTCGATGATGGCGAATGACCGGCGGACGAACTCCAGGGCGGCCGGGGGACCGCCGCACGTGGCGAGCGCGTGGTCGAGCGATTCGCCGCCGCGCAAGGCGTCGAGGAGTCGGGTGATCGGGCCGGTGTCGGCGCCGGCCCGGGCCATGGCGGCGAGGTAGAGCTCGAAATGGCTGGCGTAGCCGCCGTCGGGGAGCTCGTCCGACTCTTCGTCGAGGACAATCTCGTTGACGAGCCGGCGGGCCTCGGGATCGGTGGTGGGCACCCACGGGATGGATGTGCAGGTGAGCCGCTGCTGCAGGGCCTTGAGGAGGCTTTGGAAGTCCCAGACCGCGAAAATGTGGTGCTCCATGAACCGCCGCAGGCGGTCGGGGCTGTTCACGAGGCGGTAGATCGGGTGGTCGACGAGCCGGGCACGGCAGTCGCCGAGGTCGATCCCCGGGCGGGCCAGGCCGGAGGGTGGAGTCGCGGTGGTTGTCATGTCTCCGTTTTAGCCGGCCGGCCGCAACAGGGGAGGGCAAAGTCGTGCCTCCACCACAAACAGCCCCCGGCGGAAGCCGCGGGACACCGGGTCACGTGCGATCCCGCTCACCATGCGCCGTGGGTTTGAACGACGGAATCACGTGCCGTCGTGGGGCATTGACGGCGGGGTGGTTTTCATGCCCGGAGTCCCCGGGTTTCCACCCGGGGCTTCTTGGGCGCGGTGGATCTACAAACAGCCCCCGGCGGAAGCCGTTCGCCGGGCTACTTGTAATCGCCTTCGTTGAGGACGCGGTATGCGCCTGTCCATGTGCCATAGGATCCCGTGGATCCGGATGCCGTTATCGCGTTCGCGTGGTCCCAGCTACAGAGTTGGGCATAGACGGGAGCTTGCAGCGAATCTTTGAGAAACTCCGTATGGCCGTCGCAGAACGCGGCCACGACGCCGCCAGGATGGTTCGACGCCGGCTGGCTCCACAAACCAGGGTGCGCTGCGGTGCCCGAGTTGATGATCTTTCCGGCGGGAGGGGAGCCACTGAGGCCAAAGGACGCAGACAGCTGTCTGTTGATGTTTCCCATTGGTCCGGGGACGATGAAACCACTGATCTGCATGTTCCAAGACGCCGGAACTGTATTTTCCGGCCCGCCAGGGCCGCATTTTTCAGAGAGCACGAGCGTGTACGCTGTGCCGTCTGCGCTCGCGATTTCATCCATCGCAAGCCGGCCCGAGGTCGTGCTGGTATCAAGCATGACACCTTCGAATCGCCGCGTATTTTGGACGGCGCCGCAGTTGCCCGCGTAGGCGAGCGTGGGACCCGTCTGCGAGTCGGGCGGGCTCGAGGGACAGACGAACGTCGTCACGAAGGCCGCATTAGCAACAGGAACGATGCCAGTGGCATCTACCGTTCTGTAGATGTCGTTTCGTTCGATAAAAGGCAGGAGCATGATCGTCCAGGGCGAGGTGCCGCCGGCCGGCCCAGTGTTCCGCCACCCCGGCACGAACCCGTTCTGCTCGGCATGCCTGATCGCGGCAAACGCCAGCTGGTACTGGTTGTTCCGGCACACCGTTTGACGCCCACTCTCCCGGACCCCATTCAAGGCGGGCAGGAGCAGCCCCATGAGCACGGCGATGATCGTAATCACGACCAGCAGCTCGACGAGCGTGAATCCCGCCCGGCTGCGCGGATATCGAACGGATGGCATGCGAGGCATGGCGAAATCTCCTGCGAGGGGGCGGCCGCTCGGGCCTCCAAACTATTGTACCGACGGGGGACTATTTCGGGATGAAGGAATGCCGCACGGTCATCTGCCGCACCTGGTTGCTCGACGGCTCGTAGCAGCGGATCCGCACCTCGATGCCCCGCAGCGGCACGGGATAGGGGGGCGAGGTCTCGTATTCGGCCGGATCGTCGGGTACGACGTTGTTGTTGTCATCCAGCCCGTTTGTCCCGTCGTCGATAACGCCGTCATTGTCGTCATCGATACCGTTGAACTCGTAGTGCAGGCTCCAGGTGTCGTAGGTGCGGGTCAGCCCCGACCGGGCATCCGCGGCGCGGAGCAGGATGCTGGTCGCGGCGGTGGAGCCTGAAAGCTGCACGTAGTCGGCGTTCGGCAGAGACTGCGGATCGAAAACCCGGACGTCGAAGGAGATCACGTTCGTGAGCACCACGTCCTCCCAGGCACGGTCGGTCTCGTCGAACGTGGCCTCCAAAGTCAGACGCCCGAACGAGTCCGTGAGGACGGCATAGGGAAACGTGCCGCTGCGAAGCTGGCCTGTGCCGCTCCGGAGGAACAGACGATTCTCCCGCTTCGTCAGGTCGGCCAGCGTGTTGGGCACCGCGGATGCCCCTTCCCGCCGCAGCGAGAGGTCGTAGAGCGGCGTCGAGTTCGAACCCAGGAGACTCGCGACCGGCACCGGCGTGGCCGTGCCGCCAGCGAAGAAGGGCGTCTGGCCGACGTAACCGACCACCAGCAACTGCCGGCGATGGAGGTTGAAGAGCGTCGTCCCCGGAAGCGGCTGATCGGCGGCCTGGCGGCAGAACCAGGCCACCTCGGCAGAGTCCGACTCGATGGAATTGGATCCATACCGCCCCACGAACGGCCCGCCCACCGCTCGGGTCGTGAACAGGAGAATGTCGTCGGTGTCGCCGACCAGGCCGGACGGTGTTCCGGTGTCGGCCTGCGGCCCTTCCAGAAGCTCGAAGTAGCCGCTGTTCGACTCCGGCCGCGCCCAGGGCACCAGCTCCGCCGTCACGCCCGATAGGTCCTGCCGCAACTGCCACGCGGTGCTCCGCATCCGGCCCGCCAGGGCCACCAGACTCTGGCTTTGCGACGCGGCGCGGCCGAAGGTGCCGATCATCGTGGCCACGCCCGCCATCACGAGCAGCGCCACTGCCGAAGCGATGAGCAGCTCCGTGAGGCTGAAGCCCGGGCGGACCGCGGCGGCGGGAGATGGTTTCCGTGCCGGCATGGCGTCACTCCAGGAATCGTCGCAGGCGGATCGTGTCGCGGACGTTGAGGTTTTCCCCCTCGCGAAACCCGACGGGAATCGACCGATCCACGATCGCGAACAGCCGGTGGCAGGTGCGGGAGCCGTCGCCCGAGTCGGTCGTCTCCAGCGTGATCCAGACGGCGAAGACGTGCGAGCGGATCGTGGCCGTGTTGGCGAGGCGGATCGCGGTGGCGTGGGCGAGGAAGGGGTTTTGCGTGGCCGGATTGTCCGTGACGTCATCGCGGGCGATCGGCTGGTTGGCTGTTCCGGTCAGCGAGAGCACCTGGCCGAGCGACGTGGCGGGGCCCGAGCCTGCGAGGAATGGGTTCACTCGCATGGTGCCGGAGGAGACGATGGGCAGAGCCGTGCCTCCCACGAGTGTGGACCAGACGAGCGAATCGGAGTCGTCGGGGGCTGTGCCGCTGGCCATGGGGCCGCTGACTATGGTGTTGACGTTGACCCGGCCCGGTTCTCGCCAGCTGGAGAACTGGTGAGCCTTGAGGCGGTCGAGCCCGCACGTCCCCGAGTCCGAGAGCTGCACCGCCACGCCGGCAAAGCGCGACGGCACGTGGATCGCATCGAGGAGCAGCCGATGGAAGGGAATGGTCGTGCCGCCCACCGTGATCGCGGTGGTGTCGGCCACCATGGACGACGGCGGAAACGCATAATTGCGAAACAGGTCCGGCGGGGAATCGGCGGGCACGAGCACCGTCTCGCCGTGGCTCACGAACGGCCGGTTCGGCCAGTGCAGCCAGGCCGGCTTGTTGCCCGGATACGCCCCGAGCGACGTTCCCGACTGCGTTATCCAGGCGTTGGCCGTTCTCCAGAATCGCGTCATCGCGGAACCGCCATCGGGCCGGCGTTTTCGCTGGCCCGGGGGCGGGGCCACTTCCACCTCGGCCGAGTCCACCACCACGTATGGGTTGTCGGGCCCGTTCGCCCGCCCCGGGTCGGCAAGCCGCTCCAGCGTCACCGTGCCGCTGGTCGCACGCGAGAACACTCCGGTCGTGCCAGAGGCCACGCCGACTGGATGACCGGTGCCGGCGGCGGCTCCGAACTCCATCGGAGACGGCGGGTGCAAGCAGATGGTGTCGTTGTCGGCCAGCGACCGGCCTACCGTGCCGCTGATGATGCTCACGGTCGACGACTGGAGCACGGGCGTGCCACTGACGCTCGTGAGCCACCACTGCGTTCCCGAGGTTGCGGCACCCGGTCGGAATTGGGCGACGCTGTTCGTGTCGTAGCGGACCTGCCATGTCGCATTGGCCAGGGCCAGATTCGACGACGTGCCAGTGGTCAACTCGGAGGAAAGATTCTCGACCGTTCTGGACGTCGTGCCGGTGCTGCTCGTGCTCGTGACCACGGCGTTCCAGGCCAGCCTCTGCAGGTTCACGAAGAGTTGTCCGGTGGCAAGGCCCGGATTCCACCACGCGGCCGTCTCGGTGATCACCATCTCGGGCCGTTCGACGCCGAAAACGACGCCCCTGTCCGGGTCGCCCGTCGTGGCCAGGTTGCCATCGACGTTCCAGCCGTTCGTGGGATTGGTGTCATACTCGAACCCCGTCATCGTCGAGTCTTCGTCGCGGAAGTCGACGACGTTCACCGCCCACTGGGCCGCCTTGGTCCGCAACTCGACCGCCGCCGGGGTGGTGCCTGTCGCCGTCGTGCCGCCCAGGGCCAGCAACAGCGTGTACAAGCCCTTGCAATACTCGTGCCGATCCGAACCGCTGACAAGGGGACGGTTGAGGTTGAACCGCAGGCCCGCCGCCACGTCGGGAGCGGTCGCATTGGTGTTGGACCAGGGGTAGACCGGCGCGGTTGCGCTGCCGGTGAGAAAGGTCTGCACCTGCGCGGCAGCGGCACCGGTCAACGCCGGCGTGTCCCAGCTGTCGGTCGTGATCCGCATCCTTGCCCGCTGCGCCTCACCTCCGAGCGTGGCGGCGAGCCGTTGCGGGAGCGTGGCAGCGTCGGCGTCGGGTGCCCGCAGGAGCCGCTCCATGTCGGCGATGGCGAACGGGCTGTCGTCGAGGCCGGCGGTCGCGGCCGGGACGGCGGCGGTGTTTCGCGGAGCGAGGTGGTCGAGGCGGACCTCGTAGGGATCGTTCGTGCCGTCGGGGCCGCCCTGCGGCATCGTGAACTGCAGCGTGGGCTGGAGCTGCGACCCGCTCGGCGATGTCATCCTGGTCCGCACCCGGCACTGCAGGTCGGCCAGGGAGTTCGTGCCGGCGATCGTCTGCCCGTAGAGGCCGAACGACCCGGTCGCCGCCGTCTGCTGCAATGCGTTCGCATCGTCACCAGCGCCCCCCGGGACGCCGTCGGCGCCGTACCGACCGACCACGGTGAGGCCGGGGGAGGGGCGGCGCTGGGCGTTGGAGGCGGTGCCGGCCGTGGTCGACTGGGGTGGGCCGCCCAGCATCCGACTCCCCCACTGGCCGAGCAGCCCGCAGGAGGTCGGATCCACATCGGCCGGGCCGGCGCCCAGCCCCAGCCGTCCGCTGGATGCGCCGGAACCATCGGCCGTGCCGGCGGCATTGATGTTGATCCGTCCGTCGAGGTCGAGCACGAGATAGGAGACGCGGTACGAAAAGGTGCCATTCGGCGATGCTCGGGAGGGCAGAACGCCGCTGAGCCACACGCCATCGGCGATGCCGTCGTTGTCGTTGTCCACGGTCGCCGTCCCGCTGCTGTCGAACGACACCCGCGAAAACCCCGTGACCTGGCCGTCGCTCAACACGGGCTGGGCCAGCCATGGGTTGTGGTCGTCATAGGCATCCCACGGCTCCGCCGCCGTGGTGCCGGCCGCGGGCGTGCCCGAGAACTCGCGGCCATTGACGACTGCCGAGTAGGTCGAACTCGTCGTGCTCAAGACCGCCGGCGGGAATCCGGGCCGACCAGAGGTGTTGGCGAGCAACACAATACCGCCGCTCACGCCGACGGTGCGGAAGCTCACGGGACCGCCGAGGGCCGGATTGGGCACGATCGTGAGCACGCGGCCGTGCGGTGGGCCAAGCGTCAGCCCGGTTGCGGTGGCCGTCAGGAGCGGCGCGGCGGGATTGTAGGCGAACGTGACCGAACCTGTTCCCGACCCGGTTGTGCCGTATTTGTCGCCGAGGATGCTCTCCGTGATTCGCGTCCTCACGGCCGGATTCTTGGAGCCGCGAAGCGCGATCAGCAGGGCCTCGTCGAGCAGCGTCCGCGACTGGATGCCATCCACGGCGGCGGCCTGGGTGGCGTTCGCGAACGCCCGGGCCGCCGTCCGGGCCCGCACCGCCGAGATGATGAGGAACGCCCCGAGGAGGATGAAGAACGACAGGGCAGTGAGCACGAGCAGCAGCAGCATGCCGCGGCGGTCGGCTGATCGATGGCGAGGATCCATGGTGTGGGTTTCCGTTTCCGCCGGGAGTCAGTCGAGCGTCACGGGGTATTGATCGAGCCGCAGCAAACCGTCGAAGCCGATGACATTCAGAATCGTGCCGCTGGTTAGCGGGTTGGGATCGATGACCACGAACGAACGCCGGAGGGCCGGATTTTCCGATCCCGACGTGATGGGCCCGGGCATCGTCCACGACGACGTCACCCGCACCCAGCGCGGCGGATTCGTGAGGGCGACCGCATGGGAACAGGCTGGCAGAAACTGGAGGCGGGTCGCTTCATCGCGCAGGGCGGTTCCGCTCGTCAGTTGAAACCGCGGCGATGACGTCCCGCCATTGAGGCGGATCGTTCCGCTGATAGTGGGAGCCTTGCGAAAGACGGCGATGCTGAGCGTGGCGGGCAGCCCGGCCGCTGCAGTGCCTGACGCGGGTATCAGCATCGCGCCCCAGCGAAAGGCAGGATCGTCGGCCAGTTGGAACGTGGAGGTGCCGGTCCGTTGGGCGAGCCGGTTGGTGGCAGAGCCCGTGACCCCGGTCGCCGGCATGCCGCGCAGTTCGCCGAACACACAGGCCCTGGTCCCACTGGAAAAGATGTCGGCAGCCACGAGGCCGCAATTCACGCACTCGGCCCGGGCATTGGCCGCCAGGACGCCTCCCCGATCCTGCTGGGTCGCCTGGCCGAGCCGGGCGCTGGCCGCCGGCAGCAGGGCGGACACGCTCGCCAGGCCGACGGCGAGGATGCCGCAGGCCACGAGCACCTCGAGGAGCGACAGTCCCGCACGCGGGTGGCGGCTGACGGCGGTCGGTGCCAGGGCATGCATGGTGGTCACTTTCCGATGACGGCCTGGGCCCGAGCCTTCGCGCGGGCGTCCCGCAGGGCGGTTGGATCCGTCCCGGTCTGGGGCACGTTCGACGACACTGACACGCGGCCGGTCTGCGGATGGATCGCCACCCACAGGGCCCGGTCACTGGCCAGGGCCGTGCCGGCTTCGACATCTCTCCGCGGTGCCACGAGTAGGTAGACCGGAGACAACGGATGGGTGACGGTGGCGGTGCCCGCGCCGAGCAGCTGCTGCATGACGGCATCCACACCGCCGACGCTGTCGAAGGTCAGGCCGATCGGTCCCTTGTTCGCCAGGTTGCTCCAGGTGGCGTCGAAGCCGGCGCCATCGCCGATCCCGCTGTAGCGGAGGTCGAGGGCCGCGGGCTTCCCAAGATCGACGAGCATCTCCCCTTTGGCGGGATAGCGGGCGATGACCACGGGCAGCCCGCCCGGGCCGGATTCGGGCCAGATCGTGTTCTGCGCGGTCTGTCCGTTTGCCGTGCGCAGGCTGACGGTCGAGCCCCCCGAGAATCCCATCCATGGTGCGGCCGGCTGGCCGGGGGCCGAACGGCCGAACTGGATTCGATAGCCACTGGCAAGTTCTCCGGCACCGGCATTGGAAGGGGTGATGGTCACACTCGCGGTCGTGGCGGAGCGGTCCGCCGGCGGCATCCCGCTCGAGCATGAGCCCGTGATCAGCGGCAGCATGTCGGCAGCCGACACCGCGGTCACCGACCCCACGGCCCCGTTCGGCTCGAGAATCAGGCCGGCCCCGGCCGGATTGCCCAGGGCCCGGGCCTGGGTGGCCAGGATCGCCGACACGAGCGACTGGGCGGCCCGTCTGACCTCACCCGCTGCGCCCGGCCGGACGCCGACCAGCACGAGGCCGAAGAGGGAGGCGAAAATGACGGCCACGATGAGCAATTCGATCAGCGTGAAGGCGGCGCGGCGGTTCATTTCTTGGCCTCCGCGTCGAAGTTGGTGATCGCGCCCGCGCGAACGTCGGCCCCGTTCGCAGAGATATTCGGGCCCAGGAAAGGCTGCTGTGGGCCGCCAGAGAAAATCAGCGGCCGCATCGTGCCTCCTTTGGCCGCCGCGGGCGTGCCACCTGTGAAGGGCTGCGTTGATGAAAAAAACGGTGTCCCGCTCGAAGGCGGGAGTTGCAGCGCCGAAGGCCAGAGCACGTAGCGAATCGGCTGCTTCCAGGCGTCGAGAAACTCGAAGGCGCCGTCGTTGTCGGTGTCGCCCATCTGGCTCGTTCCCAGGGCGTCGCAACTGAGACAGTCGGCGACGCCACCCATCATCACGATCATGAACAGGCATTCGGCATCGGCGAAGGAATCGGTCGGGGCGGATGTGGATGAGGCGAGTAGGCCGGCGTAGGCGGCTTGCGGCGGCGTCAGCGGCACCCCAGTTGTGGACGTGCCGGAAATGATGTTCTGCACCGTCGCCCAGCTGTCAGGCAGCTCATGAGTGGCGAGGAGCCGCAGCCTGGTCCCCCGGTCCGCCGCGGACGTTGCGCCCGGCACCGGCCGGGAGGCGTACGACGAGTAGTGCTGCTGGATTACGGAGTCGAGCCGCGCGATCAACGCCTGCGTCGCCTGCACCCGCTGGCTGCCGCGGGCGGCGGAAACGGCCGACCCGATCATCGCCATCAGCACAAGGATGATCGACACCACCACGAGCAGCTCGACGAGCGTGAAGGCGGGGCGGCGGAAGGCACCCTCACCCCAGCCCTCTCCCCGAGGGAGAGGGAGGGAGGGGCGTGGGGCCGGCTCGGGATGGCTGGGGAGGGTGGTCATGACAGGTCGTTGATCAGCTTGATGAGCGGCATGAAGAGGGCGATCACGATGAAGCCCACGGCGCCGCCGAGGAAGATGATGAGCAACGGTTCCATGAGGCTCGTCAGGCTCTCCGTGAGCACCGCCACCTCCTCGTCGTAGGTGTCGGCCACCTTGTAGAGCATGGTGTCGAGCTCGCCCGACTCCTCGCCCACGTCCACCATGTTCACCACCAGGTCGTCCACGACAGGCTTCTTGAAGCGGAACAGGTACATCAGGGCGCCCACCACCGGTACGAAGGCCGTCCAGAAAAGGAGCGCCACGACGTTGAACGGCGGGATGGAGTAGGTCTTGAGCGGCTTGGCGATCGCGTCGCCGTCGCGGATCGAGTCCGACACCTTGGAGAACAGCCGCTCGAACATCATGTTGCCCGAGGTCTCCTTGGTGATGTTGAGCGCCTCCAGGATCGGCACGCCGCTGGAGAGCAGCGTGCCCAGCGTCCGCGAGCTGCGGGAGAGGATGTTCTTCTCGACGAGCTGCCCGAAGATCACCACCTTGAGCACGAACAGATCCCAGCCGAAGCGGCCGTAGGGGATCATCTTGATGAGCTTGATGAGCAGATTGAGACCGAAGGGAATGGCGGGGATGAGGTACCAGTAGTTCACCACCCAGTTCGAGATGTCGATCAGCATCTGCGTCATCGCCGGCAGCTCGCTGTCGAAGTCGTCGAAGATCTTTTTGAACTGCGGCACGATCTTGATCATGATGAAGGCGAGGATGCCCACGGCCACCATCACCACCACGATCGGATAGACGAGCGCGCCCTTCACCTTCCGCTTCAGCGACTCGCTCCGCTCCATGAACTCGGAGAGCCGCCGGAGGATCACCTCCAGCGCCCCGCCCGCCTCGCCGGCCCGGATCATGTTGCAGTACAGCCGGTCGAAGGCCTTGGGGCTCTTGGCCATCGCCTCGGAGAGCGTGGCCCCGCCCTCGATCTCGTCGCACACGTCGAGGAGGCTGTTCTTCAGCCGGCCGGGCTTCTGCATCTCCGCCAGCAGCTTCAGGCTCCGCAGGATCGGCAGGCCGGCGTCCTGGAGGATGGAGAGCTGGCGGGTGAAGAGCGTGAGCTCCTTGCCCTTCACGCCGCCGATGGCGAATGTCCGCCCCGGCTTGCGGCCGCCGGCCGCCGGCCCCTTGGCCGCCTTGGCCTTTTTGGCCTTGAGCTTGGTGACCATGTAGCCCATCGAGCGGATCGTGGCCTGGGCCTCGGCCTCGCTGGCCGCGTCGACGGTATCGCGGATCTCCTTGCCGGTCGCCGCGTCGATGGCTTCGAACTGGAAGGTGGGCATCGTCAGGCCTCCAGGATCGTCTCGCGGATGACTTCCTCGGCGGTGGTGGTCCCGCTGAAGACGCCCTCCATGCCGGATTCGCGGAGCGTCACCATGCCGTTCCGCCGGGCGGCCTCGCGGAGATCCTCCGTCGAGGCGTTGCGCATCACCAGGTCGCGCAGTTCGTCGTTCATGATCAGCAGTTCGAACAGCCCCAGCCGGCCCTTGTAGCCGGTGCGGTTGCACTTCTCGCAGCCGCGGCCGCGGTAGAACTTCTTGCCGATCGTCTGGTCGGTCGTCAGCTCCAGGTCGGCGAGCACGTCGGCCCCCGGCACCACCTCCTCGCGGCAGTTGGAGCAGATCCGCCGCACCAGCCGCTGGGCGAGGATCGCCTCCACCGTGGCCGTGATCAAAAACGGTGGCACGCCCATGTCGCGGAGCCGCGTCACCGTGGACGGAGCGTCGTTGGTGTGCAGCGTGGAGAACACCATGTGGCCGGTGAGCGAGGCCTGCACGGCGATCTCGGCCGTCTCCACGTCGCGGATCTCGCCCACCAGGATCCGGTCCGGGTCCTGGCGGAGGATCGCCCGCAGGCAGGCGGCGAAGGTGTTGCCGATCTCGGCGTCGATCGGCACCTGGATGATGCCGTCGATGTCATACTCCACCGGGTCTTCGGTGGTGATCAGTTTGTCGTCGACCTCGTTGAGCTCCGACAGGGCCGAGTAGAGGGTGGTCGTCTTGCCGGAGCCGGTCGGCCCGGTGACGAGCACGATGCCGTTGGGCCGTTTGATGACCTCGCGGAACTTCCGCAGCATCGCCGGCTCCATCCCCACCTTCTCCAGGTCGAGGGACACGACGCCCCGGTCGAGCACCCGCATGACCACGCTCTCGCCGAACAGCGTGGGCAGCACGCTGACGCGGAGATCGACCGGATGGCCGCCGACATTGAGCTCGATGCGGCCGTCCTGCGGCAGCCGGCGCTCGGCGATGTCGAGGTTGGCCATGACCTTGATCCGGGTGGTGATGGCGAAGGCCAGGTGCCGCGGCGGGGGCACCATCTCCTGGAGCACGCCGTCGGCCTTGAGGCGGATGCGGAACTCCGTCTCGAAGGGCTCGAAGTGAATGTCGCTGGCCCCGTCGCGGATCGCCAGCAGGAGCACCATGTTGAGCAGCTTCCGCACCGGGGCGCTCTCGGCCAGGGCCTCGACGCTCGTCAGGTCGGTGGGGCCGTCGCGGCCGGCGGCGGCGGCCGCCGCCGCCAGCTCGTCGTCCTTCTCCAGATCCTCGACGAGCGACTCCACGCTCTCGCTCTCGGAGGAATAGACCTTCTCGATCACCTTGGTGATCTCGGGCTCCGTGGCCACGCAGACGTGGATGTCGTAGCCGAGGAAGGTCCGCAGCTCGTCGGCGATCTGGATCTTCTGCGGCTCGGCCGAGGCGATCGTGAGCCGGTTGCCATCGAGAGCCAGCGGGATCACGCGATAGAGCTGGGCCATCGGCTCCGACAGCAGCCGGGCCACCTCCGGCGGAATGTGGCGGTCGTAGAGCGTGACGAACGTGGTGCCCCACTGCTCGGCGAGCGCCTCGCCGAGCTGCTCGTCGGTGAAGTAGCCCAGCGACACACCCACCTTGCCGAGCAGCTCGCCGCCCCGCGTCGCCTGTTCCTCGAGCATCGTCGCGAGCTGCTGCTCGTCGATGAGGCCGAGGTCCACGAGGATTTGCCCGATCCGCTTCAGGGCCATGGTCAGCGCTCCATTTCCTTGGCGGCCTTGCGGGCGACCGTCTCGGCGTCGTCGAAGATGCCCTGCTTGGCGTTGGAGATCCGGCGGGCGAGATCGTCCACGTTCTGCGCCTTGGCGAGCACGCTCTCCTCCGTCACCTTCTTCTCGCTCCACAGCTTGAAGAGGTGGTCGTCGAGGAGCTGCATGCCGAGCTTGGCCCCCGTCTGGATCGCCGAATTGATGCGAAAGGTCTTGTTCTCGCGGATCAGGTTGCCGATGCCCGGGGTGCAGACGAGCACCTCGTAGGCCGCCACGCGGCCGCCGCCGATCTTGGGGAGCAGCGTCTGCGAGAGCACGCCGAGGATCGCGGTCGAAAGCTGGGTGCGGACCTGCTCCTGCTGGTTGGTGGGGAAGGCGTCGATGATCCGGTTGACGGTGCCCTGGGCGCCGGTCGTGTGCAGCGTGCCGAACACCACGTGGCCCGTCTCGGCGGCCGAGATCGCCGCCTCGATCGTCTCCAGGTCGCGGAGCTCGCCCACGAGGATCACGTCGGGATCCTGCCGCAGGGCCCGCCGCAGGGCCTCGGAAAAGCTCGGCACGTCGGTGCCGATCTCCCGCTGGTTCACCGTGCTCTTCTTGGAGTAGTGGTAGAACTCGATCGGGTCCTCGATCGTGATGATGTGGTGGTCGTAATTGTCGTTGATGAAGTCGATCAGGCCGGCGAGCGTGGTGCTCTTGCCGGAGCCGGTCGGGCCGGTGACGAGGAACAGGCCGCGGGGCCGGGTCACCAGCTTCTTGCAGACCTCCGGCACCCCGAGCTGCTCGGGCGTGAGCAGCTTGTTGGGGATCTGCCGCAGCACCATCGCCACGCTGCCCCGCTGCTTGAACACGCTGACGCGGAACCGGGCCAGGTCCTTGAAGGCGAAGCCGAAGTCGCAGCCCCCCTTCTCGGCCAGTTCGGCCTGGCACCGCTCCGGGGTGATCGCCTTCATCAGCGCGTTGGTGTCGTCGGCCGTGAGGACCTTCGTGGCCTGGGCCTTCATGTGCCCGTCCATGCGGAACACGGGCGGGATGCCGGCGGTGATGTGGATGTCGCTCACGCCCCCCTTCACCGCCGCCATCAGCAGCTTGTCGACTGGAGGTCGAGCTCGAGCGGAACGTGGTCCGCTGCCGGCGGGGCGGCGGCGGGGCGGAGCACGAGCACCTTCGTGCCCTGGACGTCGAGCAGGGTACCGGCACATTCACCGAGCGCGGTCGTGAACGCGAACCGGGCCGGGTCGCCGCCGGCAGGCACGAGGGCCGCCGCCAGGGCCGCCACTTCCTCGACCGTGAAGGCCCGCGTCTTCAGCGGCCGCATCTGGTCGTTGATCCGCAGCATCGGTGCGGCGCCGCCCGAGAGCCGAACCTCGGTGCCGCCGTTGTCCACGGCCACCTTAAGCAGCTTCTCGACCTGCGCCACGAGCGGGGAAGAGGCCGTGCTCATGATCGCCACTCCTCGCAGCCGGAGGCTGCGCACGGGGGGATCGGCAGGCAGAGAGGGGGCCCGAACACGGCGGCGGCTTCATGGGACGTTCGGCTCGGGCCCCTGACAGCCGCCGAAGTCACTGGCTCTATTATGCGCGTCATCGGGTGAAAAGTCTCCTCCGCCCCAGGAAAAATCCCTCCGGCCGGCAAAAACCCGTGGCCGGGAAGGGGTCCGCCCCGCCGGGCCGGTCACTCCGTCTTCTTGGAAACCCGGAACACCTCGTCGAGCGTGGTGATGCCCCGTAGGGCCTTCGCCACGCCGTCTTCGAACATCACCCGCATCCCCTGGCCGACGGCCGCCCGCCGGATCTCCTGGGTGGCCGCCCCCTGGAAGGCGAGCTCGCGGATCTTGTTGGTCATGACCATCAATTCGAAGATGCCCAGCCGGCCCTTGTAGCCCGACTTCTGGCAGTGGGCGCAGCCGCGGCCCTTCATGAAGGTCGCCCCCTTGAGCATCTCGGGCGTGATGCCCGCGGACTCGATCTGGGTGTCGAGCGGCTGGTGCGGCTGCTTGCACTTGGTGCAGTTCACGCGGACCAGCCGCTGGGCGAGGACGGCGATCACGCTGGAGGCCACGAGGTAGGCCGGCACCCCCATGTCGATCATCCGCGTGATGGCCCCCGGCGCGTCGTTGGTGTGCAGCGTGCTGAACACGAGATGGCCGGTGAGCGACGCCTGGATGCCCATCTGCGCCGTCTCGGTGTCGCGCATTTCGCCCACGAGGATCACGTTGGGCGCCTGCCGGAGCATGGCCCGGATGACGCGGGCGAAGTCGAGCCCGATCGAGTGGCGGATCTCCACCTGGTTGATGCCGGCGAGGTAATACTCGACCGGATCCTCGGCGGTGATGATCTTGGTGTCGGGCCGGTTGAGCTCGTTGAGCGAGGCGTAGAGCGTGGTCGTCTTGCCCGAGCCCGTGGGGCCGGTGACGAGGATAATGCCGTTGGGACGGCGGATCAGGTTCTTGAACTGCCGGAAGTCGTTGTCGGAGAGCCCCAGCTGGCGGATGCCGACGCGGATGTTGTCCTTGTCGAGGATCCGCATCACCACCGACTGGCCGTGGTTGGTGGGGAGCACGCTGACGCGGAGGTCGTAGTCCTTGCCGTCGGCCGTGAGCTTGATGCGGCCGTCCTGCGGCCGGCGCCGCTCGGCGATGTCGAGCTTGGAGAGGATCTTGATGCGGGAGAGGATGGCACCGAGGAGGCGGCGAGGCGGATTGTCGCGCTCCACGAGCCGGCCGTCGATCCGGTAGCGGATCCGCACCCGGTCCTCGAAGGGCTCGATGTGGATGTCGCTGGCCCGGAGCTGCACCGCTTCGGTGATGATCAGGTTTACGAGCTTGACCACCGGGGCGTCGGACTGGTCGTCGGGCCCCTGGGTGGCCGCCTGCTCCACGGCCGTCTCGGTGAAGTCGATGGCGGTGTCGGTAAACTCCTGGAGCATGGAGTCGGCGCTCTCGCCGTCGGAGAGGCCGTAGTTGCGGTTGATGGCCTCGACGATCTGCTCGCGGACGGCCAGGGCCATCTCCACGTCGCGGTTGAGGATGAACCGCAGCTTCCAGGTGGCGACGCGGAGCGCGCCCCCCGACTCGGCCAGCGGGAAGATCGTGTTTTCGCGGGCCACGCTCTCCGGCAGGAGCTCGATCACCTCCGGCGGCACCTGGATGTCGGCGAGGTTCACGAACTTCAGCCGGTAGGCCTTCGCCAGGGCCTTCATCACCTTCTCGCCCGGTGCGTAGCCGAGCCGCACCACCTCCTCGTGCATCTTCTTGCCGGAGGTGCCGGCGATGCGGGTGGCCTCGGCGAGCTGCTCGGCCGAGACGATCCCCTCGGAGAGGAGAATGGTGGCAAAGGCGTCGGGCATGGCGAGAGGGAACCGTCCGGGTCAGGCGGGTGTTTCGAGGAAGGTGTCGGTGTGCTCGTAGCCGGGGGCGCAGGTGCAGAGGAACACGAGCTCGGTCGGCCCCGTGTTGCGGATGGTGTGGCGGCAGCCCGGCGGGATCGCGATCGCGTCGCCGGGACCGACGGGGCGGGTCTCGTGGCCGAGGGTCATGGCGGCGGTGCCGGAGAGGATGTAGTAGATCTCTTCGGTGACGGCATGGTGGTGGGGGGTGGTGGCGGCGCCGGGAGCGAGCCGGGCCTCGGCCAGGCTCTGCTTCCGGATGGCGGAATTGCGGTGGGCGAGCAGTTCACGGATCGTCGAGCCGTCGGCCGTGACGAAGGGCGGGGCGTCCTGCTGGTTGACCACGTCCATGGAGGTGCTGAGGCCGAAGGTGCGAGTCTGGCGGACTGGAAACGTTCCCGCTGGTCAGGATACCAGACTGCCCGCGAAATGAAGACACGCCGGCGGGATCGGCCGGGCCTCCCAGGCGGCGGGATCGGGCAGGTCGGCGGCGGCGAAGGACATGTCGGCCTCGACGACGATCCGGCTGCCCGGCGGTGCGGCGCCGCGCAGGGCGGCGATCAGGGCGAGGAGCTCCGGCCGCCGCTCATGACCGGCGGCAAAGAACTCCCATGGCGGCGAGATGAAGACGATCCAGGGGAGGTCGCGCGGCAGGTCGGGGAGCCGGCGGGCCCAGAGGAGGACGTCGCCGGACCGGACCTCGACGCGATCCTCGACCCCCAGCCCGCGGGCCGATCGGCGCAGGGCGTCGGCAGTGGGAAAGTGCCGCTCCACGAGGATCGCTCGGACGGCACCGCGGCTCACGGCCTCGAAGCCGAGCGCGCCGGTGCCGGCGAACAGATCCAGGGCGACGGCGCCGCGGACGTCCGTGCCCAGGAGATCGAACAGCGATTCGCGAACCCGGTCCTTCATCGGCCGTGTGCGGCCATGGGGCAGAAACTCGAGCCGCCGGCCGCGGAGGTCGCCGCCGATGATCCGCGGCGCGCTGGCGGCCTCGTCGCCGGCAGGCCGCTGGCTGGCGGCAGCGGAGGACGGTGCGGGAGGGCGGCGGACGGGGCGATGGCGGGCCATGAGGCGTCCTTTTATATGGCAAGACATCGCATCGTGCGATTTTTGCCTGGTGGGCCTCCCAAGAAGCCCGGGGCGGGAGCCCGGGGACACCGGGTGTGAACACCACCCCGCCATGCATGCCGCATGCACGGGCGCGTGACTCCCCGGTTCGAAACCGTGGCGGATGGTAAGCGGGGAGGTAGGTGACCCGGAGTCCCCCGGCTTCCGCCGGGGGCTTTTTGTGGGCAGCACGGCAAGAAGCCCCGGGTGGGAGCCCGGGGACACCGGGTGTGAACACCACCCCGCCATCCACGCCGCATGCACGGGCGCGGAGCCACGCAGCATCGACGACGCCGTGCACCCGCACGGTGTGTTATCGTACCGTTTTCCAACATGCGGAGATTGAAACCATGCGGGTCAAGCAGGTGGGAACGAGGCGGCGGTGGCGGACGGCATCCGTGGTAGCGACGCTGATGGCCGCCATGGGCGGAACGGCCGCGGCACAGGTTGCGGCGACGCAGGTCGATCCGGCCGCGGCCAAGGCGGAGTTTGACGCGGCCTCGAAGGAGATGAAGGACCTCGTCGGCGAACTCACCGTGCTCCAGGCGCAGTATCAGCAACCGCAGGCCGACAAGGCGGCTCTCGAGGCGAAGTTCGACACCGTGAAGGTGAAGGCCCAGGCCACGAGCGAGCGACTCGAGAAGGCGGCCTTCGCCCTGGCGATCGCCGATCCCAAGAACGCCGAAGCCAAGGAGATCAGCGGTGCCGTCGTGGCCGGATCGCTCCAGGGCGACGATCCCCGCAAGGCGCTCGCGCTGGCCGCCCGGCTCGACGCGGCCGGGGCCGCCGGCGGCGACGTGGCGCTGATGGCGGCGACCGCGGCGATGATCCTCTCCGATGTCGACGCCGCGGAGGCCTGGCTGAAGAAGGCCGAGGCGGCCGGCGCGGCGAAGGCCCGCCTCGGCGACCTGCGCGAGGCAGCCGCCGCCGAACGGGAGAAGGTGGCCGCCGAGATGGCGAAGCGGGCCGCGGAGACGAAGGCCGACGACCTGCCGCGGGTGAAACTCTCCACCAGCCAGGGCGACATCGTCGTCGAGCTGTTCGAGAACGAGGCGCCCAACACCGTCGCCAATTTCGTCAGCCTCGTGGAGAAGGGCTTCTACGCCGGCACGCCGTTCCACCGTGTGATCCCCGGCTTCATGGCCCAGGGGGGCGACCCGACCGGCACCGGCACCAGCGGTCCGGGCTACGCGATCGCCTGCGAGTGCGATGCGGCGGGGGCCCGGAAGCATTTCCTCGGCACGCTTTCGATGGCCCATGCCGGGCCGAACACGGGCGGCTCGCAGTTCTTCCTGACGTTTCGACCGACGGAGCATCTCGACGGCAAGCACACGGTCTTCGGGCGCGTGATCGAGGGCTTCGACGTGCTGCCGAAGCTGATGCGGACGCAGGACGAGCAGGGCCGTCCAGTGCGGGGCATCAAGCCCGACACGATCGTGAAGGCCGAGGTGGTGCGGAAGCGCAACCACCCGTACGAGCCGAAGACGCTGCCCGACCCGCGGAAGCGGTGAGCGCCGGGGGCGTCGCTGCATTGGGGGCGGGAGCGACCTGCGGCATGGATGGCGGGATGGTGTTCATGGCCGGAGTCCCCGGGTTTCCACCCGGGGCTTCCTAACGCGCGGCCTCCCCACAAAAAGCCCCCGGCGGGAGCCGGGGGACACCGGGTCACCTACCTCCCCGCTCACCATGCGTTCCGGTTTGGAAGCGGGATTCACGTGCCGTCATGGGGCATGGATGGCGGGATGGTGTTCATGGCCGGAGTCCCCGGGTTTCCATCCGGGGCTTTTTGGGACGCGCGGCCTCCCCACAAAAAGCCCCCGGCGGGAGCCGGGGGACACCGGGGCACCTACCTCCCCGCTCACTGGATCCACTCCTTCGCCCGCGCGCCGGGGCGGGCCCGCACCAGGCGGGGCACCGCGTAGCCGGGCAACGATTCACGCAGGCCGCGGTGCAACGCGATCGCCCGCTCCGCGGCGACCTCGAAGTGGGCGGCCCCGGCGACACGATCGAGCAGATGCAGGTAATAGGGCATGACCCCGATCTCCACCAGCCGCTCCGCGAGCGCCCGCTGGGCCGCGAGGGAATCGTTGACCCCGGCGAGCAGCACCGCCTGATTGAGCAGCAGCGCTGGGGCGGCCGCCATCCGACGCGTCGCGTGCTCGACGGTCGCGTCGAGTTCCTGGGCATGGTTGGCGTGGATCACGACGACGGTCGTGAGCCTGGTCGCCGCGAGGGTGGCGACGAGGGCGTCGGTGACCCGCGCCGGCAGGACCACGGGCAGCCGCGAGTGGATCCGCAGCCGGCGCAGATGGGGGATCGCCTCGAGGCGGCCGACGAGGTCGGCGAGCCGTGCGTCGTCGAGCAGCAGCGGGTCGCCGCCGGAGAGGATGACTTCCGTGAGCGTCTCGTCGCCGGCCACCGCCTCCACGGCGGCGGCCAGTCCGGCCTGGGTGACGCCGTTCTCGGCGTAGGGGAACTCACGGCGAAAACAGTAGCGGCAGTTCACCGCGCAGCCGCCGGCGGCCAGGAGGAGTCCGCGGCCGGGGTACTTCCGCAACAAGCCCGGTGCGGCGAGGGTCGCCGCCTCGTCGAGCGGATCGGCTGTGAAGCCCGCGGCCGGAATCTGTTCGGCGGCCGCCGGCAGCACCTGGAGCAGCAACGGATCACGGGGATCGCCCGGCCGCATCCGCGCCGCGAAGCCACGCGGCACCAGCAGCGGAAAGCCGCCCATCGCGGCCCGCGCGGTCGCGGCGCTGTCGGCATCGAGCGCGAGCAAGGCGCAGAGTTCGGCGGGGTCGCGGATGGCGGCGGCGAGTTCCCGCTGCCAGGTGGCGGGGGCGTGCCGTGCGGCCGCCGGGCCGGTCTCGGGCGGCAGCGGCGGCGACGGGGCGACCGGGAGCGACTGCATGGGCGCGTGCGCCGAGAGCGGGCGCAGTCCGGGAAACGGGGCGGACGTTGACAGGTCGCGGGGGCGCGGCCACTCTTGGAGGCCCTTCCCCCGCGGTCCGCTCCAGAATACGGCCGCCGCCCGGGGAAGGAAACACGCCTGTTCGACCGGACGACCCGAGGAGCCCGAGATGCCCGCCTACAACACCAGCGAGTTCAAGAAGGGCCTCAAGGTCCAGATCGACGGCGATCCCTACATACAAGTGCAAGCTGCGGAACCTGCTGCGAAACACCGTGCTCGACCGCACCTACAAGAGCGGCGACTCGCTCGACGCGGCCGACATCAGCACGATCGAGGCCCAGTACCTGTACAAGCAGGGCGAGGCGTTCGTGTTCATGGACAACGCCAACTACGAGCAGTACGAGCTGTCCAAGGAGCAGGTCGACGACGCCTGGAAGTGGATCAAGGAAGGCACGGTCTGCTCGATGCTCCTCTACAACGGCAACCCGATCTCGATGGAGCCGCCGAACCACATGGTGCTCAAGGTCGAGTATGCCGAGCCGGCGATCCGCGGCAACACGGCGACCAATCTGACGAAGCCGGTGAAGCTCGAGACCGGCGCGGAGGTGATCGTGCCCGCCTTCATCGAGCAGGGCGACACGATCAAGATCGACACGCGGACGGGCGACTACCTGGAGCGGGTGAAGGTCTGATCCGAGCCGGTGCGGTGCCGCACGCGAACCCGCGGCCGCGTGCGGCATGGCAGGCGGGGTGATGGTTGAACGCGGAGTCCCCGGGTTTCCACCCGGGGCTTTTTGGCGCGCTGTTCACAAGAAGCCCCCGGCGGAAGCCGGGGGACTCCGGGTCACCCGCCTTCCCGCTCACCATGCGTTCCGGTTTCGAAGCGGGGCTCACGCGTCGTCATGCGGGATGGCAGGCGGGGTGATGGTTGAACGCGGAGTCCCCGGGTTTCCACCCGGGGCTTTTTGGCGCGCTGTCCCCAAAAAGCCCTCGGCGGTCAATGCCGCCGTCAGGCCACGCCGGCGGGCGCCCGCCCCTGACCGCGCCGAGGGCCGTCGCCCCGCGAACCACCGGGGCCGTCACGGCGACCCCGGCCGCCGATCGCCACGGCGGCCCGCACGCTCCCCGGACCGAGCAGTTCCGCCACGGCCGCGTGGAGCTCCGGTGACCACGCCACCTGGTGGCGGTCGGCTTCGAGGAGCACCCGCGACCCGTCGGCGAGATCGATCACCAGCCGCAACGGCACGGTGCCGGGATGGCGGCCGACGAGCTCCGCGAGCCGGTCGAGCACGGCGGCATCGTGCGTGCCCTCGACCATTCGCACGGTGACGCTCCGGGCCGGAAGCCGCCGGGCCTCGGCGATCGGCACGATCTCGTTGACCACGAGGTTCGTCTCCTCGCTGCCGGCCCGGCGATCGATCGAGCCGGCGACGAGAATCACCGCGTCGGGCTGGATCGCCTCGCCGAGCCGCGCGTAGTCCTCCGGCCAGCAGATCGTGCGGACGAGGCCGTCCATGTCCTCCAGGTCGAACATCGCGTAGCGGGTATGCGTGGAGCCGGGGCGGGCCTGCTTGGTGTTCGAGAGCTTGAGGGCGGAGACCAGGCCGCCGATCACGACCTCGCCCTTGGCCTTCACGCCGCCGAGCCCGGCGGTGCCGTGGCTGCACAGGCTGTCGAGGAGGTCCTTGTGCTCGGCGAGCGGATGGCTGTGGACGTAATAGCCCAGCACCTCCTTTTCGCCGGACCGCATCTCCAGGTCCGACAGCGGCGGCACGTCGGGCAAGACGGAGGGTTCCGCCGTCGCGGGACCGGCCGCGGGCGGGTCGAAGGCGGCGAACAGGTTCTTCTGGCCGCTCTTGCGGTCCGCCAGCCGCGCGGCACCGGCCGCCATCGCCCGCTCGATGCCGGCGAGGATCGCGCCGCGGTGGCCCCCGAGCTGGTCGAGGGCGCCGGCCTTGGCGAGGTTCTCGATCGCGGTCTTGTTGACCACGGAAGGGTCGAGCCGGCCGCAGAAGTCGTGCAGGTCGCGATACGGGCCATGCTTCGCGCGATCGGCGGCGATCGCCTCGGCGGCCTGCACGCCGCAGCCCTTGATGGCGGCCAGCCCGAAGAGGATCCGGCCGCCGCTCACGGAGAAGTCCGGCAGCGAGGCGTTCACGTCGGGGGGCGCGACCTCGATCCCCATCCGCCGGCAGTCCTCGACGTGCTCGACGAGCGCGTCCTTCTTCTTGAAGTTGCGGCCCGTGATGTCGCCGGAGAGCAACGCGGCCATGAACTCCCGCGGATGGTGCGTCTTCAGGTAGGCGGTCTGCCAGGCGAGGAGGGCGTAGGCGGTGGAGTGGCTCTTGTTGAAGCCGTAGCCGGCGAACTTCTCGATCAGCGCGAAGACCTCGTCGGCCTGCTGCTTCGTCAGGCCCTGCGCCTGGGCACCCTTCACGAACTGCTCGCGGAAGGCGGCGATGGTCTCCAGTTTCTTCTTGCTGATCGCCTTGATGCAGGTGTAGGCGGAGGAGAGCTCGATGCCTCCGAGCCGCTCCAGGATCCGCATCACCTGCTCCTGGTAGACCATCACGCCGTGGGTCTCGGCGAGCACGTCCTTCATCACCGGATGGAGAAACTCCGCCCGCTTCCGGCCGTGCTTCACGTCGACGTACTCGTCGACCATTCCGCCCTCGAGCGGGCCGGGGCGGTAGAGGGCGTTCACGGCCACGATGTCGAGGAAGTGGTCGGGCTTCATCCGCTGGAGCAGGTCGCGGATGCCGCCGCTTTCCAGCTGGAAGATGCCCTTCGTCTCGCCGCGGCACAGGAGCGCGAAGGTGGCCGCGTCGTCGAGCGGGAAGGCGAAGGGGTCGGGCCGTTGGCCCGTGGTCGACTCGATGATGTCGAGCGTCTTGGCGACGACCGTCAGGTAGCGGAGGCCGAGGAAGTCCATCTTCATGAGGCCGGCCCGCTCGACGTCGCCCATCGCCCACTGGGTGATCACTTCCTCCTTGCCCGTCACCCGCTGGAGCGGCACGTATTCCACGAGCGGGCGGTCGGCGATCACGACGGCGGCCGCATGCGTGCCGACGTTCCGCGCCAGACCCTCGATCCGCCCCGCCAGGTCGACGAGCTCGCGGACCTCGGCGTCGGCCTCGCAGGCCGCCGCCAGCTGGGAACCCGGCGCGGCCGCGTCTTCCAGCGAGATGCCGAGCTGGTCGGGCACGAGCGCCACGATCTGGTCCACGCGGGGCACCGGCAGCCCCATCGCCCGGCCCACGTCGCGAATCGCGGCCCGGGCCGCCAGCGTGCCGAAGGTGCCGATCTGGGCGACGTTCGCCGCGCCGTACTTGCGCTTCACATACTCGATGACCTCGCCGCGCCGCTCCTTGCAGAAGTCGATGTCGATATCGGGCGCCTCGCGGCGGTTGACGTCGAGGAACCGCTCGAAGAGCAGGTCGTATTCCAGCGGACAGACGTGCGACAGGTAGAGCGAGTAGGCGACGAGGGCCCCCACGCCCGAGCCTCTGGCCGCCGCCGGGATGCCCTGCTCCCGGGCGTGGCGGACGAAGTCCCAGACGATGAGGAAGTAGCTGGCGAAGCCGAGCGTGTCGATCACGGCTAGCTCGCGGTCGAGCCGCTCGAGCACCTGCGGATGGAGCTCCGCGGTGGCGGGATCGGCCGGCACGGTCCCGCCGGCCCAGCGCTTGGCGATGGTGGCGTACCGCTCCCGCAGCCCCTCCAGGCAGAGCCGCCGCAGTTCGGCGCTCGCCGTCCGGCCGCCCGGCACGTCGAAGCCGGGAAAGTGCCGCTTGCCGAGGTCGAGGTCGAGGCCCACGGAATCGGCGATCGTCTGGCTGCGGGTGACGGCGTCGGCCACCAGGCCGCGGTCGTGGCCGGCGAACGCGGCGTGCATCTCCGTCGGGCTCTTGAGGTAGAACTCGCTGGAGTCCATCCGCATCCGCGTGGCGTCGTTGCGGAACCGGCCGGTGTTCACGCACAGAAGGATGTCCTGGGCCTCGGCGTCCTCGCGGTTGACGTAGTGGCAGTCGCAGGTGGCGACCGGCGGGATGCCGAGCTCGCGGGCGATCTCGAGGGCGGCGTCGGTGACCTGCCGCTGCACGTCGAGGCCGTTGTCCTGGATTTCGATGAAGTAGCGGTCGCCGAACGTCCGCTGGAACCAGCCGGCGATCTCTCGGGCCTGGGCCAGCGACTCACGCTGCTCGCGGGACGAGCCGACGAGGGCGCGGCTGAACTCGCCCGACAGGCAGCCCGACAGACAGATGATCCCCTCGCCGAACTCCTCCAGCAGCTCGCGGTCGATCCGCGGCTTGAAATAGAACCCCTCCAGATAGGCCTTCGTCGCCAGCTGCAGGAGGTTGGCGAAGCCGGTGCGGTCGCGGGCCAGGAGCGTGAGGTGGAAGCTCGATTCCTTCTGGCTGCCGGCGTCCTTTTGGAACCGGCTGCCGGGGGCGATGTAGGCCTCGTAGCCGATGATCGGGTTGATGCCCGCCGCCTTGGCGGCCTGGTAGAACTCGAGCGCCCCGTGCAGGTTGCCGTGGTCGGTGATGGCCAGGGCGTTCATCCCCAGCTCGACGGTCCGCGACACCAGCCGGTCGATCGGGCTGGCGCCGTCGAGCAGGCTGTAGTGGCTGTGGCAGTGCAGGTGAACGAAGGGCGACGTGCTCATCCGTGGGCCTCGCTGGGGATCACGCGATTGTAGCGGACGTGCCCCGGCAGCCCGTGGTCACAGCCCGCCATGGCCGTCGTCCACTGGGCCGACCGGTGGAAACGCCGCGGGTTTCCCCGGCCGGCATTCGTCGCATCCTGCTTGGGCAGACTTGGGCCGCAGTCTGCTATGGCCGGTCGCCGATCTGCCGGAGGAGCTCGGCGAGCCGGGCCTGGAGGTCGAGCACGGCCTGCCATTCGGCAAAGTCGATCTCCACCTGCTCGTTGCCGGGCCGCATCACGGCCCCCTCGGTCGCGTCGCGGAGTACGGCCTGCACGTACTCGAGCAGTTCCGTGAGCTCCGCCGACTGGGCCGGGCTGAGCTTGTCGGGCAGTTGCGGCGGCCCGGCGGGCAGCAGCGGCGACCGCACTTTGCCGACGTCGGCGATGACGTCGGAGTTGTGCGTCGCGATCCGCTCCAGCCGCTCCCGCATCTCGCGGGCCCGCCCCTCCTCGGCGGCCGGGTGTCGGCCCGCGAGCGCCGCGATGCGGCGGTCGATGTCGCTGTGCGAGCCGACGAGCAGCAGGGATCGGCCCACGGCGATCATGTCGCCGTCGCGGACGATCCGCACCTGGATCTCCTCGCCGTTGACCTTCGTGCCGTTGGTGCTCTCCAGGTCGGTGGCGACGATCCGGTCGTTGTCGTCCTGGAGCTTGAGGTGGTAGCGGCTGATCCGCTCGTCGTTGAGCTGGATCGAGTTGCCTTCCTCGCGGCCGATCGTGACCGGGGTGGGGATGCGGTCGAAGACCTTGCCCCGATCGGCGCCGTGCAGCACCCGCAGCGTGATGAATGCCATAGGGACTGTCGCGTCCGCCGCAGCGGCCAGGCCATGCGGCCCGTCGCCCCGCCGCCGGCCGCCCGGACGCACCTCTTTCTCCCCTGGAGGATATACGCTGCGCGAGCCGCCGCGGTCAAAGGGCCTGCCGCGGCGGGGGAAACGGTTGCCGGTTCCGAGGGGGGGCCGCACCGGCTACCATGCGAGGACGGGCGTCCGTAGCTCAATTGGATAGAGCATCGGTCTTCGGAACCGAGGGTTGCAGGTTCGAGTCCTGCCGGGCGTATTTGGAGGGTTGGCGGGCAGGAAGCCCGCCATAGGAGCGGCACCGGCGGGTGCCGAAGCGATGGGAGCCCGGAGGGCGAGGCATCGCGTGAAGCAGCCTGCAGGTTCGAGTCCTGCCGGGCGTATTGGAGGGCTGGCGGGCAGGAAGCCCGCCTTTCGAGAGGCACCGACTTCGGTGTAGCGCCGGCTTCGGGGGCGGCAAAAGTCTCCTCGCTGTGGCCGCAGCGGCCACACGCTCGTCGAGCGTTCGCCGACCCCCTCGCCTACCTCTCCCAATGTGTCTGGGAAACGCGACCCGTATCCCGGAACCGCTCTAAGCGGCACCGGCGGGTGCCGAAGCGATGGGAGCCCGAAGGGCGAGGCATCGCGTGAAGCAGTCTGCAGGTTCGAGTCCTGCCGGGCGTATTCTCACTCCACCGGGCGGCCCTGGGCGTCGAACCGCTCCACGGCGCCGTCGCGGTCCGCCGGTCGCGTTCCCACCGCGATCGCGTCCACACCGGTGGCGTCCTTGATCTCGATCCGGCCGCCGCCACCGCCGACCACCCGGCCGATGTGCACGAGCACGGTGCCGTCGGTGCCGGTGACGAGGATCTCCCGGCAGACGATCTGCTCGGCCTCGATCGCGCCGGCGGCCAATGTCTCCAGCCGCTCGGCGGGCAGGGCCGCCGCCCGCACGGCCAAGCCGATGGCGAGAAACAGGAGCGGGTAGACGGTCCAGCGTTCGCGGCTGCTCATGTCTGCCTCACGCCTCGCCATGCAATTCGCGGAGCCGGCCGGAAAGCCGGAGGATGAGCTGCACCCGCTCGAACTGGTCGAGCCAATCGGCCGTCACGGCGGCGACCGCGTCGGCGGCCGGCGGCACGATGCCTGTGGCACAACCGGCTCCGAACTGGGCGGCCGCGGCGGCGCGGTAGGCGGAGAGCGTCCGATCGCCGTAGAAGAGCACCGGCGTGAAGTCCTCGCTGAAGAAGGCCGCCACCGGCACCCGCTGGCCGCCGCAGACCTTGAGGTGCGCGGCGATGTCGGGCCGGGCGTCCCGGTCGAGAAACCGCAGGTCGATCGCCGGCGCGGCCGCGGCGAACCGGGCGAAGATCGGGCACTGGTTCACGCAGTCGCCGCACCAGGCGCCCGACAGCACGAGCACCGGCATGCGGCGGACGAAGCCCGCCAGCAGCCGCTTCTGGTCCGCCGTGACCGCGATGCGATCGTGGCTGGCGTCCCAGCGGGCCCGCTGGTCGGGCGTGGCATGCCGGTCGAGGTAGTCGCGATAGGGCAGTGCGGCGGCGAAGGCGGCGGCCCAGGCCTCGGCGGTGGGCGGCGCACCGGCGCCGGGGATCGGGGTGGCGGGCGGCGGGACGACGGCGGTCATGCGGCAGGTCTCCTGGGGGCTCGTGGTGACGAGGCCGGATGATAGCGTTCCTCGTCTGCGAGGCCGCCTCCAAGGCCCGAGTTTGCCGCCCACCGTGTCGGCGCTGGGGGGCTGGGTAACGTTCTTGCCGCGGGAAAACGCCTGCTCAACCGGCCTTGACCCCGAAAAAAGCCCTCCCTACTGTCCCCCCGCCTGAAGGCCAGGGAGCGTGACCGCGAGGCTCGCTCCCCTCGAAGTCGCCGGCAGCACGGACGCTGGCCGGCGACCTCGAGCGGATCACATCCTCCGCACGACATACCGCGCCGACCAATCGCTCCCGGAAACGGTTCAGGTTCTCCGCCCCCCTGGGACCTGGACCGTTCCGGGGGCCTTTTTTTTGCGCGGCCATGGTGGCCGGCGCCGCATAGAATCTTCTCGATGGCGACGCACCAGCCCCCTCCCGACGCCGAGCGGCTGATCCGCTGGATCATGCTGGCGATCGTCGGCTGGGGCGCGATTCACGCCGTCGGCGCCTGGACGCTCAATCACGACGCCCGTCGGCCGCTGGTGGTGCTGGCCTGTGTGTTCGGATTCCTGGGGTTCTGGCTCGCGATGCTCGCCGCGCGGCGGCGGAGGCTCGCAGGGAGGGAATGATGTCGATCGTCCTCGGATCGAGCCTCGACAACGGGCTCGCGGCGCCGGTGGCCACCCGGCCCGCCGTGCAGCGGGCCACGAGCGTGACCAGCCTGTCGATCGGGCAGTATCTGATCCGCCGGCTCTCCGACTACGGGCTGCGGCACGTCTTCGGCCTCCCCGGCGACTACGTGCTCTCCTTCTACAGCATGCTCGAGCACAGCCCGCTCGACCTCGTGAACTGCACCCGCGAGGACTGCGCCGGCTACGCGGCCGACGCCTACGCGCGGGTCAACGGCATGGGCGCGCTGTGCGTGACCTACGGCGTGGGCGGCCTGAGCGTGGCCAACTCCATCGCCGGGGCGTACGCCGAGAAGAGCCCGGTCGTGATGATCTCGGGGGCGCCCGGTGTGGGCGAGCGGGCCAGCGATCCGCTGCTCCATCACCGCGTCCGCGAATGGCGGACGCAGCTGGAGGTGTTCGAGAAGATCTGCGCCGCCAGCCTGGAGATCGTCGACCCCGCCACGGCCTTCCGCGACATCGACTTCCTCCTCGACACGGCCTGGCGGCTGAAGCGGCCGGTGTACCTCGAGCTGCCGCGGGACATGGTCGCGGTGGTGCCCGACCAGATCCGTCCCTACTCCCCGCCGGAGCGCCGCAGCGATCCCGACGCCCTCGCCGAGGCCGTCCGCGAGGCCGCCACGCGGATCGCCGCCGCCAAGCGACCGGTGATCATCGCCGGCATCGAGCTGCATCGCTACGGCCTGCAGGCCGACGCCGTGGCCCTGGCGGAGGCGTCGGGCATCCCGATCGCGGCCACGATGCTCGCCAAGAGCGTGGTCAGCGAGGTGCATCCGCTCTACATCGGCCTCTACGAGGGGGCGATGGGGCGGCAGGAGGTGACCGACTTCGTCGAGGAGAGCGACTGCCTGATTCTCCTGGGCACGATCCTCACCGACATCGACCTCGGGATCTTCACCGCCAAGCTCGACGCCACGAAGAGCATCTTCGCCACCAGCGATGACCTCCGCATCAGCCACCATCACTTCCACGACGTGCTCCTCGACGACTTCATCCGCGGCCTCGTCGCGGCGCGGCCCAAGGCGGCGGCCCGGAAGCTGCCTCCCGGCCCGGCGGCGGCGGCCGGCCCGTTCACGCTCGTGCCCGACGCCCCGATCACGACCACGCGGCTGGTCCGCCGCCTCGACGAGTCGCTCGACGACAAGACGATCGTGATCGCCGACGTGGGCGACGCGTTGTTCGCTTCGAGCGAGCTGGTGATCCGCGGCCAGACGGAGTTCATCGCGCCGGCCTACTACACCTCGATGGGGTTCGCGACACCGGCGACCCTGGGCGCGAAGATGGCCCGGCCCGACCTCAAGGTGATCGCCCTCGTCGGCGACGGCGCCTTCCAGATGACCGGCATGGAACTCTCCACGATCGTCCGTCGCGGCCTGGCTGTCACGGTGATCGTCCTCGACAACAAGGGCTACGGCACCGAGCGGCTGCTCCACGAGGGGAGTTTCAACGACATCAACCCCTGGCAGTATCAGCTCCTGCCGCAGGTGCTCGGCGGCGGCACGGGCTACGAGGTCCGCACGGAGGGGGAGTTCGACGCGGCGCTGACCCGCGCCCTGGCCGACACGTCGGGGATGAGCATCATCCGCGCGCACATCGGCCTCGAGGACCGCAGCCGCACCCTCGACCGTCTCGCCGCCGGTCTCGCCAAGCGGGTGCGGTGAGTCGTTGCGGGCCGGATTCCCGGGTTTCCACCCGGGGACTCCTGACGCGCTATTTCCAAAAAGCCCCCGGCGGGAGCCGGGGGACTCCGGGTTGGAGCGGATAGCGTTTCAAACTGCCGTGAATCGTCGTGCACCACCGCTCGTGCATGGATGACGGGGTGGTGTTCATGCCCGGAGTCCCCGGGTTTCCACCCGGGGCTTCTTGACGCGCTGTCTCCAAAAAGCC
>JAJTED010000130.1 GCA_021300535.1 Planctomycetaceae bacterium
GGTGGGCGTCGAAGGCCTCGACGCTGGCCAGGCCGGCCAATGCCTCGCGCTCGGGCGCCAGTTCGTCGGCGATGAAGTCGGTGATCACGACCTTGTGCATGGAGTCCCTCGCGGAATTGCGTTCCCGGCGCAGCAGCCCGCCATGGTATCGTGCGCGGGTCCACACGCAAGATCAGTCGGGAGATCGATCCGGATGCCGCAGGCAGATCCCTGAACGGAGTTCACTATGTCCGCTGCACGGCTGCTCGCGCAATTTCGTGAAGCCGGTGCTGGAGGTCACCAAGGAGGAGTGGAACCGCGTCATCGACGTCGATCTCGGGTGCCTGCTTCCTCACCCAATTCGCGGCCCGGCAGATGGTGGCCCAGCGACCGACCGGCGCCAGCGGGCGGCAGAATCCGGAGAGCGGATAGACCGGGTGGGTCTCCCGGAAGGAGAGTTTTCCTACGTGCTGATGGACTGGCTGCAGCGGCTGTGCGTCAAGGAGTCGTTTCACGAGGCCGTGACGGATCTGCGGGCGCTCCCGAACCTCGCGCCGAACGAGCGGGCCGCCGAGCAGATGAACCAGCACATGGCTCGGGACGCCGAGCTCTTCCAAGCCCATCAGTCACCGCCGGAGCCGGACACCGAGGGCGAAATCCTCGTGGCTACGGCCGACAAGGAGGGCCCGCCGATGCGGAGACCGCTGAAAGAGCGGGGCCATCGATCTCATCCCAGGCGTGGCAAAGGCGAAAAGGCCAACCAGAAGCCGATGGCCTCCGTAGGGGCTGTGTACAGCATCGATCGCTTCCCTCAATCCGCAGCCGACGTCGTGGACCAGGTGTGACGAAAGCGACGGGCCGAGCACCGGCCGGAGCCGCAGACCAAACAGATGTGGGCCGAGATGACGCGGTGTCTGGATGACAGCGGCGCGACCGGCCGCGAGGGAGTGTTCCCGGAAATGGCGATCGCCTGCAAAGACCGGGATCCCGACCGCACGAAAACGATCGCCTGCCTGCTCGACGGCGAACGATCGCTTTGGCAGACGTCAGGCGAGTGGCTGCCGCAGGCGGTCGGCGTTCTTGATCTGTTCCATGTGCTCGAGCGACTGTGGACGGCGGCCCACTGCTTTCACGCGGAGGGCAGCCCGGAGGCGGCGGCGTTCGTATCGCACCGACTGACGATGCTCCTGGGGGGAAAAGTCGGGCATGTCATTGGCGGCCCGCGAAGGCTCCGCGATCGCCATCAGCTCAAAGGTGAGAAACTCAGGCGGATCAATGCGGCGCTCACGTACTACGCGAACAATCGGGAGCACATGAGGTACGACGAGTACCGCGCCGCGGGCTATCCAATCGGCAGGGGCATCGCCGAAGGCGTCTGCCGCCATCTCGTCAAAGACCGCATGGAAGGCACCGGCATGTGGTGGACCGTGCCCGGAGCCCAGGCGATGCTCCATCTTCGCGCGGTCTACCTCAGCGGCCGGTGAGACGAGTTCATCGAGCGCCACGCCGAAACTGGGCAGGCTCGGCTCTATGGCAAGGCTGCGGCATAGAGATGTGCGGGTTGCGCCCAAACGATTGCGTCGCACAGCCTCCGGGAATGGATACTCCAAAAGGCCGGCGGGGGCCCGCTCCGAAGGAGAGTGCGTCCAACGGCGCGTCGGCAAGCGTCGACCGAGCGGAGCGCATCACCCCTTACCGCGCGATCAATTCGACGGCGGAAAGGACCGTGGCGCCCGACTTCGCGGTGAGCCGGATGTCGAGCGGGCCGTCGATTTCGATACCGCGAAACTCGCGGACCACGCGGCGGGCGGCGGGGGTCGCCTCGCGGGCGATGTCGAAATCTTCGAGCACGGCACGGCCTTCCAGGGCGACGGAAAACACCCGCTCGCCGGGCTTGCTCGGCGCGGGGTCGAGGAAGTGAAGGCGGACGTCGCAGGTTCGTTTGCCGCCCCCCGCGGCCCCCTTCCCGCCGCGGAACTGGGTCGGGATCGCGATCTCATCGGTGCCGAGCACGCCGGTCGCCCCGATCCAGCCGCCGACGCTGGCGGGATGAAGATTGTACCACTCGACCTTGTCCCCCTTGACGACGAAGCCGTTCGACCGAGCCGTGACCGGAACCCACTGCAGGCCGCGGTCGTCGGCCCGCCATCCGGGAGCGCCGAAGTTGAAGGCCGTATGCGCCGCCAGCGGCGCGACCGCCGCCGCCCCGCCGCCAGCGGACTGCGACTCGCCCCAGAACGGGTTGTCCGGGACGTGCACCAGCGCCATCGCGGACATGCGGGCGCGGAGATGCATTTGACCGAAGTTCGGAATCATGAGGACGCCGCCGGAGGGAATGAGCGTGGGCGTGCAGCCGGCCTCCATGCCCTTGAGCCGCATCGACCCGGCGGTGCCGCCGAGGTCGAAAAAGCCCGCCCGCCAGGTGACCAGGTTGTCGCAGCCGATGAGGTGGTTGCAGCCGGCCTTCTTGAAGCTCCACGGTTCCGGGAGGCCGGTCAACGGCGAGAGGCGCTCGGCGCGTTTGCCAGTCGCCAGATCGAACGACCGGCCGTCGCGGGTGATGAGCAGGTCGCCGAGGACGAGGGGCGGATCGTCGTACGATTCGTCGTTCACCTCCCACAGGAGCGTGCCGTCGCTGCCCCGCAGGGCCCGCATGTCGCCCTTGAGCCCGTCGACGAGCTTGGCCTTCTTCCCATTGAACCAGTCGCCGTCCTTCCACTGCACGTTGTTGCGGCAGGGGACGATGAGCAGGTCCCGGTCGGCCGCGTAGACGACGCCCTTGGCCCGCCACTCGAGCGGGTGCTTCCAGACCTCCGCGCCGGTCTGAATGTCGAGTGCGTAGAGCATCGGCGGCGTCTGGGGAAACCCGCGGCCGGCCTCCTTGAACTTCTCGCGGGCGACTTCCAGCAGCAGGTCGACGCAATACACCTTGCCGCCGCCCAGCGCCACGCCGCCCCGATTGAGAAAACCCCAGGCCGCCTTCCGCGACCAGAGCAGCCGGCCCGTGCCGCGATCGATGGCCACCAGATGGGCCATGGGCATGCGGTCGCCGGACCATTCGCCACCGTTGCCGTCAGCGCCGGCGTCGGCGTCGATGATGTCCTGCGGCGAAAACACGGTGGCCACGAGCGTGTTTCCCGAGATGCGAACCGCACCCCAGCACAGTTCCTTGTCGTCGAGCGGCACCTTCCACTCCGCCGTCCGCCGGCCGTCGACCGGATCGAAGCGGATGAGGTTGGGACCGGCCGCCACGTAGATGCCGTCCGACGCCGAGACGTAGTTCATGCCGGTCGCCCGGCACCGCTGCCGCGGCGGCAGCTCGACATCCTGCGCCGGCTTCGCGTCGCGGACGGGGTGCGGGTTGTTCTTGGAATGGATGCCCAGGCCGGCGAAGACATGCATCTTCGGCACCGGACTCTCCCACAGCCGCCGGCCGGTGTAGATGTCAAACGCCGACAGCAGGCCGTTGCCCTGGAGGATGAGGCGGCCGTCGATGACTTCGGCGCTCACGGGGTTCGCGCCGTGCTCGCTGCCCGCGTAATAGTACTTGGCCGCACTCGCCGGGCCGCCATACCAGAGCGACCCCAGCGGCGTCTTGACGAGCGTGTCACGAACGGAAAGCGTGTTGCCCGCGTTGCCGAACTCGTGCGTCCACTGATCGGTGCCCGGCGGCGGTCCCTCGCGCCGGGAAACCTGCACCGCGCCTTTCGCCCGCTCGACCCACGCGCCGCCGAACGGCCGCAGCGAGGCCCGCAGGCTCTCGGCCACGGGGGCGTCGGTTTCCGAGACGATCAGGCTCGCGATGAAGGGGGGCAGGCCGCTGGACGCAGGATCGGCGACGAACATCGCCAGCCGCTGCCCGTCGAAGGCCCCGGCGGCGTCCAGCCGCCGCCGCACGGTGTCGACGCGGGCGGCGTCGCCGTCGAACGCGAGGACGGACAGGTTCGACTTCGCGAGCAGCCCCTCGACGAGCACGCCGTCGGTGAGGCCGGCGACGATGCAGTACCCATCCTTGACCGCGGCGGCCGCGAGGACGGCGTCGGCCGCCGACGTGTCGACCTGGACCGGGCCGCGATTGCCGTACGTCCGTTCCGACGCCGGTTGTTCGGCGAAACAGACGATTTTGCCGCCGGGCTGAACCTCGATCGTGCGGCCGCCCGGCAAGGCGGCCGGCGGCTGGTTTTCGGGCGGCGGCGGCCTGTCGTTGTTGCGTTCCACGCCGGTGGCGAAGTCGTAGGCGCCGCTGCCATGGTGACCGGCGACAAAGAGCGTTTCGCCCACGCGACGGGGCCTGCCGGTGGGACGGTATTCCGCCACCCTGGACCAGGCCGGCACGCCCGTGCGGGCGTCGAGGGCGTGCACGAACACCCCGTCGAGAGGCCAATAGCCCGCGACGTAGATGATCCGGCCGTCGATCAGCGCCGGCGCCGCGCCCGCCGGCCAGGCCGATGTCAGCCGCTCGTGGGCCAGAATCCTCCGCTCCGACGGACCGCCGCGGAACTTCCACAGCAGTTTGCCCGCGTGGTCGAGACAGTAGAGATGGCCGTCATCCGACGCGACCGCGATCCGCTCCGCATCGGCGATCGGCGCCATGCGGATCGGGCCGTCCGTGTAGAACCGCCACCGCTCCGCGCCGGTCTCCAGGTCGAGCGCGAGCAGGGCCCCGTTGTGCTCGCAGCCGACCAGCACCAGCGTGCCCTGAACGACAGGCCGATGGACGTTGTCCCGCGGCCGCCAGGATCAGCAGACCGCAGACGATCGACCGCGGCGAAGGCACCTGCATGGCGGAACTCCTGCTAAGAACTTCGATCCGAGCTGCCGCGATGATACTCCTGTCGACAGCGGCACCGCAAATGAATCGCGTTATCCGCCTGCCCGCATGGTTGCAGGCCCGCGGGCGAGTCGTTACGGTTAAAGAAGTGTGCTGATCACGCCGGCGATCTCGACGTCCGGCCCTTCCCCATCGAGTTTTCGGTCCGGCCGCTGAGTTATCGCCTCCCCGCCAACCCGCCTGCGTTGGCACCTCGATCCCGGGGCCAGCGATGTCGTCCGCCCGACTGCCACTCTGACTGCCACTCTCGGAGCGACTATGAATCGTGACTTCATCGCAGCCATGCTCGTGGCCGCGGTTCTGCAGCCGATCGCCCAAGCCCAGGAGAAGCCGAATCGCATCTGGAAGTCGTCGCCCGACGGCGTCGAAGTCCTGGCGGCCACCTTCTTGGGCGGCAGCGGAACCGAGTGGCTGGCGTCCGGCGGGTTTCAACCGGACGGCAAGGTCGTTCTGGTCGGCAACGTGCTGGGCTCCACGTTCGATCTGCCCGGCCCCGTGGGCGTCATTGGCACCGACCGGCCGCCCCCCGCGGAGCCGCAGCCGATTCCCGTCCTCGAAAAGGGCAAGCCAAAACTCTCCCAGGGCAAGCCCGTGTACAAAAGGCCATCCTGGCGAGACGAGGGCGTTACGGCATTCGTGGCCGTTTACTCGGCAGACTTGAAGCAGCGGATCTCCGTGCAGCGTCTGCCGTGGACGGCGGGAGCAGTCACGGCTGCGGCGATTGGCCCGGACGGGACCATCTACATTGCGGGCCGGGCCACGGACGGCATCGTCAGCGTGGGCGGCGACGTCGCCGAGCTCCCCGCCATGAAACCGCTCGACAAGCCGAATACTGACCGGGCCCGCTGCGAACACGCCTTCCTTGCCAAGCTGTCCGCCGATGCCAAGAAGGCACTCTGGGTGCGGCATGTCCGCGGACCGTCGGCCGCCCCCACGGTCGATGTCACGGCAGACGGCAGGGTGCGGTTCGGTGCCGGCCATCTGCACCTGCTGGATGGTTCCGGTAGATCGCTCACCACCGTCACCGTTCCGGGCGGTTTGCGGACCTCCTCGTCCGTCCGCCAACAGGATGGCCAGATCGTCGTGGGGGGCGAGCATCCCTGGTCCACAGGCCGGGAACCGTGGCGCTGCCCGACCCTCGAGATCCACAACCCCGACGGCTCGCTCAAGCACCGGTTCTACGACTGGGGAGGGCAGTACGTCGGGCTCGACAATTGCCGTCAGGTCTCCGACACGGCCGTTCGCTACGTCACCCACGATCAGGACGGCGGCATCCTCATGTATCTCTGGTCGGACGGCGGCAACAGCGTGGCCACCACGCAGCCCTTCGATGTCCGCGCTCCGGTCGGCGTCCGCGGCCTCGGCATGACGACCGCCGGCGCAGGCGTGCTCAGCGTGTCGTATCTCGTGCGGCTCGACCCGCAGGACTACCACGTGACGTCGTGGACGGTCTGGGTGGGCAACGACCTTCCGCCCCGCAGCCGGCCGAACAGCACGTGGGTGGAACAGTTGGCCCGAACCTCGGACGGTTCGCTCGCCTTCGCAGGCATGGCGGCCTGGGGCCTGTGGCAGACCGCCGACAAACTGACGAACGCCGAGCCGGAGGGGGCCTACCTGGCGGTGCTGAACGAGGACTTCACCGGCCTCCGTCATTGCTCGGTGATGCCTGGCATCGGGGCCGCGGATCTCAACGACGGCGCCGCCTCCCGCGGCAGCGGATGGGGCATCGCCACCGGCACCGTGAACGGCAAGAGCCGCGTCCTGTTCCTCGCCGGCTCGGCCGGCGGCAACGACAAGGGAGACACGGTGACCGCGACGCCGACGCGGAATGCCGTCCAGGAGCGATTCGCGGGCGGCCGATCCGACGGATACGCGTTGCTCATGGAACTGGCGACGCCGACGAAGCCGCCTGCCGCCGAGGTCAAGCCCGTGGTGGCGGGGCCGTCCCGGGCTCATTTCCAGCGGCACGCCCGCCCCAAGGCCGCGAAGCAACTTCCGGACGAAGGCACCGTCTTCCACTTCTCGCCGACGTATCCGACCTGGGTGACGGTGGACGCCGAGATCCGCCACCAGGCCGAAAGGCTGTGGCCCGGCTTCATGTACGGCAAGCCCGTCGAGGGAACGCTGACGGCCACCGCCGGCGGCTTCGACGGCGAGATCACGGTTGCCTGCACGTCCACGTGCCAGAACGCTGGGGAGCCGAACCGTCGTCTCCTCGGCGAACTGCTCCGAAATCCGCAGCAGCCGCCCGCGCTGGTCTTCCGTCTCGGGGCCCTGGGGCCGGCCCTGACGGCGGAGATCAAGGCCGTCGACAAGGGCAAAGATGTGGTGCGAATGATCGAATACCGCGAAGGCAAGGGGACGCTCGAGTTCGCCGGAAAGAAACTGCCCGTCACTCCGCGAATCACCACCGCGTACACCACGTCCAAGGACGGCCCGGTCAACGGCGTCCGCATGAACGCCTATGTCACCGTGCCGGCCGGCGCGATCGGGCTGTCGGCGGTTCCCGCGGACGACCTCATCGATATCCGCATCGGGCTGAGCGGAACGACGCTCACGCAGCCGCCGAAGAAGTAGCGCACCCGCACTGCGGCGTCACTGGACATCCTTCGTTTTCCCGCCCCTGGAGCATCGCACCCATGTGCCGAACTCTCCTCTGCTGTGCCCTGTTCGTGATCGCGATTCCTGCCCGCGCCGAGTGGCACGTGCAATGGAAGCAGACCCTGCCCCCGCGGGTCGCGGCATGGGAATTCGTGCCCAAAATGGACCGCGACACCGCCTACCAGATCACGCCGGTCGGCAGCCTGGCGGTGGTGACGACGGAGTTCGACGGATCGGTGCGGGCGTTCGACACCGCGAGCGGCCGGGAGCAATGGCGGTTCCACACCAACGGCCCGATTCGATCCGCCGCCGTGGCGGCCGACGACGCCATTGTGGTCGGCTCCGAGGACGGCTTCCTCTACTGTCTCGAGCGCGACGGCCGGCTCCGCTGGTCGGTGTGCGGCGGGCCGCGGGAACGACTCGTGCTCGGCCATGGGCGGCTGATCTCCGCCTGGCCGGTGGCCGCGAAGCCGGCGGTGCACGACGGGAAGGTGTACTTCGTCGCGGGCTATTGGCCCGTCAACGGCATCTACCACCATGCGGTCGATCTCAAGACGGGCACGATCGAGTGGACCAACTCGGCGGCCCAGTTTCGTCCGCTCGGCGTCATGAACGTCGCGGAGGGCGTGCTCACCGTCTCCGGGCATCCGTCCGGCGGCCGGTACGACATCAAGACCGGGGCTGCGGCCGCGGCGCAGCCTGCGGCTCCGGCACCGCCCAAGGCCAAAACCGCCGACGCCGAGCCGCGGCCTACCTTTCCGGACGCCCGCAACGTCACGTTTCAGGTCGTCCGTCAGGCGGAAGGATCCGCGGAAGCGTTCGTCTGCACGGCGCAGGGTGAGATTCTCTGCTACCGCGAGTCGCCGCCGGCCAAGGCCGTGATGCACGAGCCGCCCAAAGCGGCCCAAAACGCCGGCGAAGCCGCACCGCGGAAGATCGACGTCGACGCCGGCTACGCGATCCTCGTCAATCCGACGGTGGCGACGATCACCGCGGCTTTGCAGAAGCCCGCGCTGCACGTCATCGCCCTCGCGGAACAGCCGGCGCTGGCCCGTGATCTGCGGGCCGCGGCCGAGGTCCACGGGCTCTACGAGGGCCGGCGTCTGAGCATTCGCTCGGGCCCCATCGTCGCCGGCGTGCTCCCGCCGTACATCGCCAGCTACGTCGCCTGCGACGCCCACCATGTGGCGGCGCTGCAGGAATGCGTGCGGCCCTACGGCGGCATCCTGGCCGCCGGGTCGACGACGACGCGGCGTGACGGTCCGCTCCTCGGCGCGGACGACTGGCGGCAGGAGTTCCACGACGCCGCCAACACGCTTGCCTCCCGCGACACGCGGATCAAGGCTCCCCTCGGAACGCTTTGGTATGGCGGCGATGCGGCCGACCTGCGGTTCTACTTCGACGCCAACGTCGACCACCAGTCGGGCGACGGCATCAACCCGCAGCCGGTCGGCGCCCGGTTCGTCGGCGGCCGGATGATCCTCCAAGGGCCGGGCCTGCTCGGTGCATTCGACATGTACACGGGTCGCAGGCTGTGGGAGACCAAGCTGCCGGTCATGTTCCGCTTCGGCGGCTCGGGGGGCGGTCTCGGCATCCATTCCAAGAAGTATCCGAAGCCGTGGGAGCACCCCGAGGCGGTCGCGGCCGAGGTGCCCGTGACGCAGCATTGCCGGGCCAGCGGCTTCAACATGGTCGCCCTGCCCGACGGCGTCTTCGTGGCCGCCCACCGCCACATTCTCCGGTTCGATCCCGACACCGGCAGGCAGTTGTCCGCATGGCCCGTTCCCGCCCTCGAGGAGCCGGGGCTGTTCTGGGGCGGACTGCATGCCGAGGGCAACGTCATCGTCGCCTCGCTGCTCCAAGAGCGGACGATGATCGATTGCCAGGCCGGCTTCGACGGCCAGGGAGGCGACTTCGGCAGCGACCGCATGCCGATGGCCCACCTCGTAGCCATCGACAAGACCACGGGCGGGATTCTCTGGACCCGCAAGGCGGTCTGGGGCTTTCTCAATCGCAGCGGCGTGGCCCTGTCGAGCACCCGCGTCTTCGCCCTCGATGCCTGCGAGGAAAAGGTGATGGCGAAGCTCCGCGAGGCGGGCCGCGAACTGCCCCAGGATCCGCCGCGGATTCTCGCCCTCGATCTCCAGACGGGCAAACTGATCTGGAAACGCGACATGGACGTGCTCATTCGCGGCCTCGTCTACTCCGCTCCGCGCGACCTGCTCCTCGCCGCCAATCGCCACTACACGCCCTGGAAGGACGGCGGCTGGACCAAGGGCCTCAAGGGCGCGGCGGGGCGGATGCGGGCGGTCAAGGCCGCCGACGGCGAGACGGTGTGGGAAACCGATGCGGCCCCCTTCTTCGACCCGCACATCGTGCTCGATGATCTGATCATCGACCGCCAGGGGGTGACCTACGACCTGCGCACCGGCGAGCGGCATCGGCGGACGTCGCCGCTCACCGGGGCGGCCGAGGAGTGGAGTTTCCAGAAGGGCGGCTGCAACCACCTCATCGCCTGCGACACGCTGATCACCTGGCGGTGTGCGGTCTACGACCTCGCCGGTCAGGCGGGAACGCTGCCGCTGGCGGGCATGGAAGCCGGGTGCACGCCGACGCTCACGCCGGCCGGCGGCCTGCTCAACATCCCGAACTTCGGCACGCATCACAAGCGGAACCGGATGACCGCGATGGCGCTGACGCACGTGCCCGAGAACACCGCCTGGACCCGATTCGACATGGCGGCGCAGAAGAACGCCGCCGCCGCGCCGATCAAGAAGGCCGGCTTCGATCTCGGTGCGCCCGGTGACCGCGTTGCCCCGGATGGGACGCTGTGGCTCGCCGTGGGGCCGAGGTCGCGCGGCGTGCAGGTCGCCCCGCAGACCACGACCTGGTTCGAAATCCCCCGCGGCGACGTGCCATCCTTCGCCGACACCACGGGAGCCGCGGGCATCACGGACATCTCCATCCCGCTCGTCGTCGGTGACAAGGCCGCGCCGGGCAAGGGTCCGAAGATGACCGTCGATGTGACCCTGACGTTCGTCGAGCCGGAGAACGTCGCAGCCGGCACGCGGGTGTTCTCCGTCAGCGTCGCCGGCCGGGAAGCGATCAAGGATCTCGACGTTGCCAAGGAAGCCGGCGGCCCTCGCCGCGTCGTCACGCGGACGATCCGGGGCGTCGAAGCGGACGGCGTCTTGCCGATCCGGCTCACGGCGAGCGTCGGCGAGCCGGTGCTCAGCGGTGTGGAGATTCAAGCGCGATAAGCTCGGCCGGCCCACGGACGTCAGCCCTTTCCGCCGCCCCCCACATCGCATGGCACCCGGGACGGCATGCCACCCGGAGTCCCCCGGCTCCCGCCGGGGGCTTTTTGTGTGCCGTTGGCGCGTGGGGCCCAGGAGGCCCCGGGTGGCAACCCGGGGACTCCGGGCACAAAAGCCACCCCACCTTCCATGCCGCACGACGGCACATGATTTCCCGGTTCAACCCCACATCGCATGGCACCCGAGAAGGCATGCCACCCGGAGTCCCCCGGCTCCCGCCGGGGGCTTTTTGTGTGCCGTTGACGCGTGGGGCCCAAAAAGCCCCGGGTGGCAACCCGGGGACTCCGGGCGTGAAAACCGCCCCACCTTCCATGCCGCACGACGGGGCATGATTTACCGGTTCGAATCGGCATCGCATGGCACCCGGGACGGCATGCCACCCGGAGTCCCCCGGCTCCCGCCGGGGGCTTTTTGTGTGCCGTTGACGCGTGAGGCCCAAAAAGCCCCGGGTGGCAACCCGGGGACTCCGGGCACAAAAGCCACCCTACCTTCCATGCCGCACGACGGCACGCGATGCCCCGGCTTAAACCCTCATCACCTGGCATCAACCGATCAGGCGAGTAGTTCTTCCAACGGGCCGTATTGATCGAGGTCTTTGAGCCCCGGATCAGCCATCCCGAAACTGTCGCGCGGGGAACCGGCTAGGTGCAGCAAGGTCACGTACA
>JAJTED010000131.1 GCA_021300535.1 Planctomycetaceae bacterium
CGCGATCGGTCGCGTCGTCCAGGGGCCGGCCGCGAAAAAACTCCAGACCGACGGCAGCCTGCCGAACGGCGAACGCTATGCGAACGTGCGTGAGTTCCGTTCCATCATGCTGGAACGATACCGCGATGACGTGATCCGCGGCCTGATCTCGAAACTGATCGCCTACGGCCGTGGCCGCGAGCCCAGCCTCGGCGAACGCGACTGGGTCGAGCGTCTGCTCGTCCGGGCGCGGCAGACCGACTACCGCATGCGTCCCCTGCTGGTGTCGATCGTGGAGAGCCCCGAGTTCCTGCATTGATGCGGCGCCGGCGACCGTCGCCGCTCCGCGAGCCCCGCCCCCTTTCCCAGTCCGGAGCCGATTCATGAAACGCGATCCGATCACCCGGCGCACCTTGCTCAAGAGCGGGGCAGCGGTCCTGGCCCTGCCTTCTCTGGAAATCATGGCGAGCGATCCGGGCAAGGCCGATGCGGCCGCCCCGCCGCCGCGGTTCGCGTTCTTCTACGTTCCATTCGGCGTCAACACCGTAACCTGGTTCCCCGTGGCGACCGGCGCCGATCACGACTTCTCGCCGACGCTCGAACCGCTGCGGCCGTTCAAGTCCGATCTGACGATTCTCGGCGGGCTGCACCATCACCAGCCGGGCATCTCCAATCACCTCACGGTGGACAGCTTCCTGACCGGAACCAGTACGGGCGGGGGCTTCAACACGCAGTCGTTCGATCAACTTCTCGCCGACAAGATCGGAAAAAAGAACTATTTGAAATCGTTGGTCCTGTCTACGGCCGGCGGCATCGGCAGCCCGGGCCGCTCCAGAACCCTGTCGTTCAACCAGACCGGGGCGCCGTTGGCCGCGGACAACTCCCCGCGGGCCGTGTTCGACAAGTTGTTTCCGCCGGCTGAGCAGGCGGATCGAGACGCCCTGCGGCAACGCCTGCTGCAGCGGACGAGCATCCTCGACGGCCTCCGCGACCAGACGCAGGCGTTCATGCGGCCGCTCGGACAGACGGACCGCGACAAGATGAACGAGTACCTGACGAGCATCCGCGACGTCGAGCGTGCCATCCAGATCCGCGAGGAGCAGATCCGCCGCGGCCCGCCCGCCGGAGACACGGCCGCACTCGCCCTCGAGGCCAGCCCGTCGAACAACATGGAGCAGCGGCGAGCGTATATCCGCTGCATGTTCGATCTCATCCATCTCGGGTTCGTCGCCGACACGACCCGCGTCGCCACCTACGCCATCGAAGACGAGAGCAGCGGCGGTGGGATCGTGAACTGGTCTGATTTGTGCGGCAAGGGTACGGACTGGCACGGCACGGCCCACCGGCGAGGCGATCCGGAAAAGGACGCCGCCAAGCAGACGCAAATCGACACCTGGCTGGTCGAACAGTTCGCTTATCTGGTCGGCCGACTCAAATCCACCCGCGAGGGCGATGGAACGCTGCTCGACCGGTGCATGCTCCTGTATGGCAGCGGCAACTCCCGCACCCATCTGCACCGCAATCTGCCCCTGGTGCTCGCGGGCGGCAATGCCTTCCACCTCCGCCACGGACAGTTTCTCACCTACGTCGTCCGTAATCGCCTCGAGTCGGCCGACGATTCGGGGGAAGCGAGCAAGGGCGGCAACTACAAAGTGCAGGAAGAGGGCTCGGCTCGGTTCGCCAACCTGTTCGTCACGATGGCCCGGCAGGCCGGCATCGACATTCCCGGTTTCGCCGACAGTGACGGCGTGCTCTCCGAGCTCGTGGCCTAAGGCATCCGCCGGCATCGGGGGCTAAGACACTTCCAAGAAAACCTCGACGGCCTGCGAACTCAAAGGAGGAAGCGGTGATGAACGGGAGTTGGCGGTTGGCCGCTTGCACAATCGGTGTTCTGATTCTTGCCCTCCTTCCCTCGGCGCCGGCCGCCGAACCGACCGAGAAGGGCTGGATCGATTTTGTCACCGGCAAGGACTTGTCGTTTTGGAAAAAGCACGGGCCCGGGGATTCTCAATGGCGCGTCGAAGATGGCGTATTGGTGTGTGAAACCGGGGAACAGGCCCCCGGGACGCGAATTCGCTCGCAAGTTCGAGGCAAGTGGGACGATTTGCCCTGGGGGCACTTCATGGATGCCGAGATTGAGCTCGATGTTCGCTTCACAGGCGACGTCGATGCCGCAATCGTTCCCCGAAAAGGTGGCTTGAGATTATGGCTTGGCTCCTGCGGTCGCGATCCGGAAAATCGGACTGGTTGCTGGTACACAGGCAAGACCTTTCCCGAATCCGGCCGTGCTCAGAACGTTGATAAGGTGTGGAAGAAAGATGACTGGAACTCCGTCCGCATCCTGGCCAAGGGGGACAAGTTCACGGCCTGGATGAACGGCCAACAGGTGAGTGAATTTGAGGGAGCGGAAGGGGCTTTTCCGCACAACCACATCGAAGTGGTTACGGGTTCGAAAAAGAAAATGAAGCTCGAGATTCGAAACTTTCGCGCCAGACCGCTGTGAGCCTGTCCAGCGCCGCGCCGGTGAGCCGTTCACTGCCGAGAACCTCGGTCCAGTTCTCGAAGGGCAGGTTCGTCGTGTCGATCAGGCTGTTGCGTTCGTACGCTGTGGCAATGACGTCGAAGAGCAGTTCCGCCCCGGCCCACCCCACGGTCGGCCCCGCGGCGGTGTTCGATCGACGTGCGTGGCCTGTGGCTCCACGACCCGGATTCGCAAGCCTGGAGGCTTGCGCCACGGGAGCGGTGGTCTGTCTGAACGGGGCGAGATGGACGCGTGACACCTGTTTCATTTGTGCGGATCGTTGAGGCCGGTATCCTCTTCGGCGGTCACGACCGATGATCCGGCCGCCGAGTTTCATGGATCGCAGAGCCACCTACCGCTGGGCCACGCCGGGCGACCTGAACGCCTTCTTCGGCCTCTCGATCGACAACCTCGCGGTCCTCGTGCTCACGGTCTCGATCCTGGCGACGGTCTTCGGCTATCCGGCCCAGTTCGCCCTCGCCCACCTCGTGCCCGGCACGGCCGTGGGGGTCGTCGTGGGCGACCTGCTCTACACCTGGATGGCCTTCCGCCTCGCCCGCCGGACCGGCCGCACCGACGTCACGGCGATGCCCCTTGGCCTCGACACCCCGAGCACGTTCGGGATGGTGTTCTTCGTCATCGGGCCTGCGTTCGCGGAGGCGGTCGCCGCGGGCCTCGACCAGGAGGCTGCCGCCCGCCGGGCCTGGCACGTGGGCATGTGCGCGATCGTGGTCAGCGGTGTCTTCAAACTGGCCTGCGCCCTCGTGGCCGACCGGGTGCGCCGGTCGGTGCCGCGGGCGGCACTGCTCGGCAGCCTGACCGCGATCGCCCTGGCGCTGATCACCTTCCTGCCGCTGCTCGAGATCTTCGCCGTGCCACTCGTCGGCCTGGTGGCCCTGGGCATCGTCCTCGCCACGCTTACCGCCCATGTGCCCTTTCCGGGCCGGATCCCCGGGGCGCTGGCCGCGCTGCTCCTCGGCGGCCTGATCCAGTTCGTGGGCCTGCGGGCCGGCTGGATCCCCGCCGCGGACCACATGGCGATCGATCCCGCGGCCGCCCTCTGGCCCACGGAGTGGCTGTCCGCATTCCGCTGCGAGTGGCTTGCAGCCTGGCCGCATACGGTGAAGTACCTGCCGATCGCGATCCCCTTCGCCCTGGGCACGGTCGTGGGGGGCATCGACTGCACCGAGAGCGCCGCGGCGGCCGGCGACGAATACGACACCGGCCGGGTGATCGGCGTCGAGGCGTGTGCCACGATCGTGGCCGGCCTGTGCGGTGGCGTGATCCAGACGACGCCCTACATCGGCCAGCCGGCCTACAAGGCGATGGGCGGCCGGGCCGCCTACACGCTGGCGACCGCGGTGTTCATCGGGGTGGCCGGGCTGACCGGCACGTTCGCCTACCTCTACCAATGGCTGCCGATGGCGGCCCTCGTGCCGATCCTCGTGTTCGTGGGCCTGGAGATCACGGCGCAGAGCTTCCAGGCGACGCCGCACAAGCACTACCCGGCGGTGGCGCTGGCCTGCGTGCCGGCCCTGGCGGCGCTGGCCAAGATCGAGACCGACAAGCTGCTCGCCGCCGGGGCGCGACCCGATGCGACCCTCGCCCGGGAGCTGTTCTCCCTGCAGATCATCTCCGCGGGCTTCATCGTCACGAGCGTCCTGTGGGCGGGCCTGCTCGCCGCGCTGCTCGATCGCCGGCTCAGGCAGGCGGCGGGCTGGTGTCTGGCGGCGGCGGTCGCCGCGCTCGTCGGCGTGATCCACTCCCCCTTCCCCGATGGCCGCCTCTTCCTGCCGTGGGCGATCGGGGAGCTGCCGGCCGCGGCCGCAGGCCGCGGGCCACTCGATCTCGCCGCGGCCTATGCCCTCCTGGCGACCTTGTTCGCGGCCTGGCCGGCGACCAGGAACGCTCCACCGTGGCCGGGGTCGCCGCCTGTACAACGGATGAATCCGGATGCATGATGTCCGCGGTTCGCACGGCCTGCAGTGGGCCCCGCAGCCTGCCCCTGACGGAGAAATCCCATGCCGGTCATCGGTGGTTTGATCCTGGCCGTGCTGACCGCAGCGGCGGCCGTGGCGGACGAGTCGTACGTCAGCCCGTTTGCCTACGCCGATCCGCAGCCCCAGGCCTATGTCTTCTCCGCCCGGGCGAGCACGATCGACCCGCGGGTGCAGTCGCATCCGGAGATCAATTTCCCGCTCGAAAAAGACGGCAAGCCGCGCGACGAGCAGGCCGCGCACGTCGACACCCGCGTCCCACCGCGGGGCAAGCTGGTGCTCGCGCTGATCGGCGGCGGGAAACTCTTCAAGTTGACCAAGGAACTGGGGATGCACGCCATCCGCGTTCCCTACGCGGACGGCTGGTTCAGCCGCTTCAATGCGGGCACGCCACGCGAAACCTGGCGCGGCGACATCCGCCTCGAGGCGGCGACGGGCGAGGATTTCAGCAAGCTGGTGGACATTCCGCAGCCCGACGGACTGATGGAGCGGTCGTTCCAGTTCGTCAAATGGCTCGCCAAGGAAAATCCGCCGGGGAAATGGGAGTATTTCATCGACCCGGCCGGCACCGGCCTGAACTGGGAGAACGTCATCGTCGTCGGCCTGTCCCACGGTTCCACCACCGCGGCCCGTTTCGCCCAGCACAAGAAGCTCGATCGCGTCCTGTGCTTCAGTGGGCCGCGGGACCAGGACCAATCCTGGCAGGCGCTCCCCTCGGCCACGCCGTCCAACCGCTACTTCATGTTCACCGGCTTCGACCGCGGCTGGGGGGCCAAGCACTACTGTCGATCGTGGGAACTGCTGGGGCTGCACGAGCATGGTCCCATCGTCGACGTGGAAACGACGCCGCCGCCCTACGGAAACACCCGCCGTCTGATCACCTCGATCGACCCGCCAGGCGGCAAGAGGATCCACAACGCCGTCGCCCCCAGTGAGCTGGGCATCAAGAAGGACGGGCAGTACGTCCACGAGCCGGTCTGGCGCTACATGCTGACGCATCCGGTCGACAAGGTCGGAGAGGCGACGCCCCTCGATCCGGACTGCCAAACGAAGGGCCAGTGACGAGCACGATCCGGCGGCAGCGGCGAAAGGACGGCAGCGCGTGAACGAGTCGCACGCGGGCCGGCCTCGCGAGGGCCCCGAAATCCAGTCCGATTGCCGGGCTGAAGCTACCGGCAACAGGCGGGAAAGCAGTCGTCGAGCTCGGTGGGTTCCGTGAACACCGTCATGAAGCCTTCCGGCAGCCGGCGGGCGATGCGTTCCAGCCATGGTCGCTGCCGGCGCAGCGAGAGCCGCCCCTCGACCTGGCGGATGGCGATCCCCGTCACCTGGTCCGGCCGGCGCCGGGCGACCTCGGCGTAGACCTCCGGATCGCGTTCCCCCGAGTCGCCCACGAGGAGAAAGCGTCGACCGGGGAAGTCGTCCATCACCTGTTCGATCGCCCGCCGCTTCGACCGCTTCCGCGACGGCAGCCGGCCCAGGGGCGTCGAGTCCTTGAGCCGGAAGAGTTTGAGATGCATCGAGCCGGCCGGCAGACCCGCCACCTCGAGGAAGCCGCCGAGGCAATTCGCGAGCTGCCACGGGCTCGCCGAGACGTAATGGAACGCAGTCCCCTGCCGCTCCCAGCGGCGGTACACCGCGGCGATCCCGGGAATCGCCGAGAACTCGCGGAGGAGCGTGTTCCGCAGGAGCTCCTTCTTGTCGGCCACGTTGGTGACCTTCACCGTGTCGTCGATGTCGGAGATCACCGACAGGCCGTCGGGGCCCACCAGGTCGATAAACCCCCCGGCCTCGCCGCCGGCCGCCGGGGGATCGATGTCGTCGATCCTGGCACGGCAGTCGAGCCGCGGGCGGCCACCGTGGCGGATCGCGTCCCGTTCCACGACGTCGGCCGCCAGGTCGATCTCGGTCCGAAAGTGGCCGGTGCGGTCCGAGAGCACCGCGGCGCCGACTCCCCCGCCGAGATCGATCCGCACCCGGGCGCCGGCGACCCGTTGGAACAGGAATGCCTCGGCCCGCCGGCGAAAGACGTCGGTGTCGAGGTCGGCGTCGTCGAGCTCGAGAAGTCGCTTGAGAACGGCGACAGCGAGCGACCGACGGTGGCTCCGGGCCGGCAGGGGCCGGGTGACCATGCCGGCCACGGTGGCCCGCCAGCCCGTGTCGGCGATGCGGCGGGCGTAGGTGGGGAAGAGGACGATCATGCGGTGCCGCCGCCGCGAGGCGCTTGAAACGACCGGACGGCCATCTTACAACCTGACGCCAGAATGGTTCGGGCGGATTTCGCCCCACACGTGGAGACCAGCATGGGCGTCAAGAAAACGGGCAAGGGCCGGCGAAAACTCGGCCAGAAGAAGCGGCGGATGCGGGCCCGGATCC
>JAJTED010000132.1 GCA_021300535.1 Planctomycetaceae bacterium
GGTGACGTGCGCTATCACGAACGGTCGCGACTGCCACTCCACGACGTGCTCACGGCCGTGCGCCGCGGGGCGGCGGTGGACGCGATCCGCGGAGAACTGCTCGCCAATGGTGAACGGCACCTGCACGACCGTCGGCGGATCGCCGAGCGGTTTGCCGCCCTGCCGGGGGCGCTGGAACAGGCCGTCGAGATCGCAGGCCGCTGCACGTTTTCGCTCGACGAGCTGAAGTACGAGTATCCGACGGCCACGGTGCCGCCGGGCCGCACGCCGGCCGAGCACCTCGCCCACCTGGCCTGGAAAGGCGCGCGGAAGCGGTATCCCGACGGCATTCCGGAGAAGGTCCGCGGGCTCGTCACGCACGAACTCGCGCTCGTCGCCGAACTGGGCTACGAGGCTTACTTTCTCACCGTCTTCGACATCGTGCGGTTCGCCCGCCGCCGCGGCATCCTTTGCCAGGGCCGTGGCTCGGCGGCCAATTCGGCGATCTGCTACTGCCTGGGGATCACGTCGGTCGATCCGGCGCGGATGAGCGTGCTCTTCGAGCGGTTCGTGAGCCGCGAGCGGCGCGAGGCCCCCGACATCGACATCGACTTCGAGCACCAGCGCCGCGAGGAGGTGATCCAATACGTCTACGAGACCTATGGCCGTCACCGGGCGGCGATGACGGCCGAGGTGATCTCATATCGCCTGCGGTCGGCCGTGCGCGACGTGGCCAAGGCCTTGGGCTTCTCGCTCGACCGCGTGGAGGCCCTCGCCGCCGTGCTCGACGTGGGCGATGGCGTGGCGGATCTGCCCGGCCGGCTCGCCGAGGCGGGGCTCGAGCCCCGCGATCCGGCCTGCACGCGGCTGGTGACGCTCGTCGGGCAGGTCGTCGGCTTTCCGCGGCATCTCGGCCAGCACGTGGGCGGCATGGTGATGACGCGGGGCGATCTCCATGACCTCGTGCCCATCCAGCCGGCCACCATGGATGGCCGCACGATCGTGCAGTGGGACAAGAACGACCTCGACGAACTCGGCATCCTGAAGGTCGATTGCCTCGCGCTCGGCATGCTCACGGCGATCCATCGGGCGTTCGACCTCGTGGCGGAGGCGGGCGGGCCGTCGCTCACGCTCGCCACGGTGCCGGCCGAAGATCCGCAGGTCTACGAGATGATCTCGCGAGCCGACACGGTGGGCGTGTTCCAGATCGAGAGCCGGGCGCAGATGAGCATGCTGCCGCGACTCAAGCCGCGGTGCTTCTATGACCTCGTGATCGAGGTGGCGATCGTCCGTCCGGGCCCGATCCAGGGCGACATGGTGCATCCGTACCTGCGGCGCCGGGCCGGCGAGGAGCCCGTCACCTATCCCAATGACGCGATCCGCGAGGTGCTGGAGAAGACGCTCGGAGTGCCGCTGTTTCAGGAGCAGGCGATGCGGCTGGCGGTGGTGGCGGCCGGCTTCACGCCAGGCGAGGCCGATCAATTGCGGCGGGCGATGGGGGCCTGGCGGCGGCCGGGCGTGATCGACGAGTTTCACAGACGGCTCGTCGACGGCATGCTCGCCCGTGGGCTGTCGCGGCAGTTCGCCGAGCAGGTATTCACCCAGATTCGCGGCTTCGGTGAGTACGGCTTCCCCGAGTCGCACGCGGCGAGCTTCGCGCTGCTGGTGTATGTGTCGGCATGGCTGAAGTGCCATCATCCGGCCGCGTTCACGGCGGCGCTGCTCGGCAGCCAGCCGATGGGGTTTTACGCGCCGGCGCAGTTGGTCCGCGATGCGCGGGCGCACGGCGTGACGGTGCTGCCTGCCGACGTGAACGCGAGCCGCTGGCATGCGGCGCTCGAGCAGTCAGTGACGGTCGGGGGGCCGCAGCCGCGGGGCGACCGCCCCGCGATCCGGCTGGGCCTCGAGCAGGTGTATGGTCTTGGCGCGGCGGCCGGCTTGCGGATCGAGGCGGCACGGCGGGACGGACCATTTCGCTTGCCGCGGGATCTCGTGCGGCGGGCCGGCCTCGGTCGCGACGATCTCCTTCACCTCGCCCGGGCCGGCGCCCTCGCCTCGCTCGGCCTCACGCGGCGGCGGGCCGTCTGGGAGGCGATGCAGGGCCTGGAGAAGCCGGGCCGGCGGCCGCTCTTCGACGGCAGCGACGACGAAGACGAAGGGGAGGATGCCGTCCTCTTGCCGACGGCGACCGCACAGGAGGAGGTGATCGAGGACTACCGCACCGGCGGCCTGTCGCTCGCCGCCCACCCACTCGCCTTCGAACGCGATCGGCTTGCGGCGGCGGGCGTGGTGACCACGGCGGCGGCGGCGGCGGCACCGGAAGGCCGGCGGGTTGCTGTGGCCGGGATCGTGCTCACGCGGCAGCGGCCGGCCACGGCGAAGGGGATGATCTTCCTCACGATCGAGGACGAGACGGGCGCGGCCAACGTCGTCGTGCGGCCGGACGTCTGGGAGGCGGCGAACGCGGCCGCTCGCCGCGCGGCGGTGCTCGTCGTGCACGGCCGGATCCAGCGACGCGGTGCGGTGGTTCACGTGGTGGCGACGCAGCTCACGGCGGCGGTGCCGCCCGCCGGCGTGCCCGTTCCTGCCCTGCCCTCCTCCGCCCTGGCCGCACTGCCGCGGATGTCGCGTGATTTCTGCTGAACCTCGAGCGGACTGACCGTGAAACAACACGCGGCCCGTTGGCCGAAATGAGCACCGCTGCCGTGACGACCACGAATCTCCCCCTGGGCCCGCCTGTTCGCGGGAAGGTCCGTGACTGCTATCGGTTCGACTCGCCCACGTTCGGCGACGCCCTCCTGATCGTGAGCACCGACCGGATCAGCGCCTTCGATTGGATCCTGCCCACGCCGATCCCCGACAAGGGCAAGGTGCTGACGGCGATATCCAGCTTCTGGTTCGACCTCTTGGCCCGCGGGCCGCGGCCGGTGGCGCACCACCTGCTCTCGACCGACGTCGATGCGATGGGGCTGCCCGCCGACGTCGACCGCGAACCGCTCCGCGGCCGCACGATGCTCGTCAAACGCGCCGCTGTGATTCCGTTCGAGTGCGTGGTCCGCGGCTGGCTGGCCGGCTCCGGGCTCGCCGAGTATCGTCGCGCCGGCACGGTGTGCGGCGTGCCGCTGCCCGCCGGCCTCGCTCCCGGCGGCAGGCTGCCTGCGCCGATCTTCACGCCCGCCACGAAGGCGGCCAGCGGCCACGACGAGAATGTCTCCTTCGACGTCATGGCCGAGGCGATCGGACCGGCCCTTGCCGCCGAGCTTCGCGAGAAGAGCCTCGCCGTCTACGCCCGCGGCGCGGAGCACGCGGCCGCGCGGGGCATCGTGCTGGCCGACACGAAGTTCGAGTGGGGCCGGCTGCCCGACGGCACGCTGATCCTCGTGGACGAGGTGCTGACTCCCGACAGTTCCCGGTTCTGGCCCGCCGCTGCCGCCGGCACCGGTCGCGTGCCCGACTCGTTCGACAAGCAGTTCGTGCGCGACTGGCTGGAGGCGAGCGGCTGGGGCAAGGCGAGCCCGCCGCCGGAGTTGCCCGCCGATATCGTGGCCAAGACCCGCGAGAAGTATCTCGAGGCCTGCCGCCTGCTCACCGGGGGGCCGCCGGCGGGCGTGTCCTGATGCCCGGGTGGCGCGGGCCTCCGGGCGTACGAAGCTCCACCATGCGTGCGGCCGGGTGGAATCGCTCTAGGGGGGCGGATTTCCGCCAACTAGAATCCGGGCAGCGTCTGCAGAGTCGCCCACCTCGGTGAACAGATCCCCATGCTCCGCTACTGGACCGCCGGTGAATCGCACGGCCCCGCTCTCGTGGCCCTCGTGGACGGATTTCCCGCGGGGCTGACCGTCGATGCCGCCCTCATCGACGCCGAGTTGCGGCGCCGCCAGGGGGGCTACGGGCGTGGCGGCCGGCAGCGGATTGAAACCGACACCGTGACCTTCCTTTCCGGCCTGTGGAAGGGCGTCACGCTCGGCAGCCCGCTGGCGGTCGAGGTGATCAACAAGGACGCCAAGCTCGAGCGGCTCGAGGAGGTCGAGCGGCCGCGGCCCGGACACGTCGACCTCGCCGGCGCCGTGAAGCATCTCGGCGGCGTGCGGGCCGTGCTCGAGCGTGCCAGCGCCCGCGAGACCGCGGCCCGGGTGGCGGCCGGGGGGCTGGCCCGGCAGTTGCTCGGCGTCTTCGGCATCGAGGTCGCCGGCTGGGTGACCGAACTCGGCGGCGTGGTGCTGGGTGGCCGGGCGGGCACGCTGCCGGAACTGCGTGCCCTTCGTGACACGAGCGCGATCTACTCGCTGCATCCCGACAAGGATCCGGAGGTCACGGCCCTCATCGACCGCGTCGGCAAGGAGGGCGACACGCTCGGCGGCATCGTGGAAGTTCGGGTCGAAGGCCTTCCGATCGGGCTCGGCACCCATGCCCAGTGGGACCGCAAGCTCGACGGCCGGCTCGCGCAGGCCGTGATGGCCGTGCAGGCGATCAAGGGCGTGGAGATTGGCATGGGCTTCGAGGCGGCTCGGCGTCGCGGCTCGGAGGTGCACGACCCGATTCATTACGACCCGGCGGCTCGGGGAGGCCCGCAGCTTGGCTTCACGCGGCCCACGAACAACGCCGGCGGCCTCGAAGCCGGCACGACCAACGGCCAGCCGCTCGTGGTCAGGGCGGCGATGAAGCCGATCGCCACGCTCCGCAAGCCGCTCGCGTCGGTGAATCTCGCGAGCAAGCAGCCGGAAGAGGCCGCCTACGAGCGGAGCGACGTCTGCGCCGTGAGCGCCTGCAGCGTGATCGTGGAGAATGTCGTCGCCTTCGAGGTGGCGGCGGCGCTGGTCGATAAGTTTGGCGGTGACAGCATCGCGGAGATGAAGGCCCGCTGGGACCTGTATCACGAGATGGCCCGCGGCTGCTGACGCGCCGGGGCGGAGCCCCGTGGGATTCGAACCGAGCCAAGGACGGCGCAGGCATGTTCATCGAACGGGCGGCGAGCAAGATCCGGTTCGCCCGCACGGTTTTCGTGCTGGTCGGGGTCGTACCCTGTGTGGCACTCGTCGCCTGGGGCGTTCATCTCCGTTCGGAAGCGCACCGCGAGTCGCTGCGCAGGGAGTGGGAACGTGCCGTCGGCGTGCCGCTGGAGGTCGATGCGGTGGAGCATCCGCGTCCCGGTGTGGTGCGGGTCCGCGGCTGCCGCATGACCGCCGTCGACGGCGGCCGGCTGGCTGTGCCGGTCGTCGAAATCGAGACCGGGCCGACCGAGGTGCGGCTGCGGATCGACCGGCTCGTGTGTAATGCGGCCGCCGCCCGACTGCTCGGCGGCGTCGTGGCGGAGTGGCTGGGCCGCGAGGTTCGCTATCCCAAGGACTGCGTGGTCGAGGTTGGCGGGTGTGCGTGGTCCGACCAGGCCGCGGCCACCGCGCCGGGCCTGCGGGCCGAGTGCGTGACCCGCGCCGGCACGCGGGCCGTGCGGATTGTTCGCGCGGCCAATCCGACAGGCCGTGGCGACGAGTTGCGGATCGTGCGGACGCCAGCCGCCGGGGACGCGGCGAGCGAACTCATGGAGGTCGATCTCACGGCGGTCGAGCCGCTGCCGCTGGCGATCGTGGCCGGCGCGCTCGGTCGGGCCGGTATTGCCCTCGGTGAGGCTGCGACCGTCGCCGGCACGCTGCGTGCGGTTCGCGAAGATGGTCGCTGGAGCGGCTCCGCCGCAGGACGCATCGACGGGGTCGACCTCGCAGCCTGCACGGCGGGCCTGCAGGCGCGGGCGACGGGGGCGGCAACGGCAGTCGTGCGCAAGCTTGCGTGGTCGCGGGGGCGGATTCGTGATGCCGAGATCGAATGCACGGCGGGCCGCGGCCGCGTCGAGCAGCGACTACTCGACGGGCTGGTGAGCACGGTGGGCTGTCGGCCCGGTCCAGCCCATCGGACGCTCGCGGGCGCCCCGGAACGCACCTTCGACGCCGCCGGCTGCCTGGTGCGTCTCGACGCCCGCGGGGTCGAAATCGTCTCCGGCGCGAATCTAGGCGGAGCAATTGCCGTTGCCGATGGCCTCGCGCTCGTCGGTCCGCCGGGCGACGTGCTCCCCCCCGAGCGTCTGGCCTGGCTGCTGGCTCCGCAGGGGGCTGTGTTCGTGCCCTCCGGGGGCCCCGGGGCCTGGCTGCTCGACGTGATGCCCCGGGCGGAACAGGCCGGAAGGCCCGGCCAGTCCGGCGGATTTTGACCTGTTTTTGACAGGCGATCGACCCGAACCTGACCCCGTCAGGATGGCAAACGGGCCGAAATGAGTCACAGTGTGCCGGCGGGTCGCGCTCGAGTTCAGGGTGCGACCGATGTTGTTTGCCAAATGCCGCACTCCAGGAGGCCGCGCATGACGCCCCACCGAGATCTCGCACATACCGCCTGCCTGCAAGGTGAGAGCGATGCCGCGACCGCTGTCGCCGAGCCGCCGCCGGGCGGTGGAGAGATGGAGTTCGGGCGGACGGCGATTCACGACCCGACGCTCTCTGCGGACGTGGCCGATCAGTTTGAGCCGCGGCGGGAGGGCGCTCGCGACGGCTGGGGTGATCTCGACTGGCCGGTCGTCCTGTGGATCGGGGGCGTTCACGTAGCGGCGCTGGCGGCGCCGTTCTATTTCACCTGGTCCGGTCTCGCGATCTGCCTGGCACTGTATTGGGTGACCGGCGGCCTCGGCGTGTGCCTCGGCTACCATCGCCTGCTGACCCACGGCAGTTTCGTGACGACGCCCGCCGTGCGGTTCGTGTTTGCGCTGTTGGGCGGCATCTCGGGCGAGGGCTCGGCTCTCGTCTGGGTGGCCAATCACCGCAAGCACCACGCCTTCAGCGACCAGGAGGGCGACCCGCACTCTCCCCGCGACGGCGGCTGGTGGGCCCACATGCTGTGGCTCTTTCCCCGTCACACCGCCGCCGAGGTTGCCGCCCACACCCGTCGTTGGGCGCCCGACCTGGAGCGTGATGCGGGGGTCCGCTTTCTTCACAACACTTTTCTGGTGTGGCACTTCATCATCGGCGGGGCGCTCCTGGCCTCGGGCTGGCTGCTCTATGATCGGTTCACCGGAATCTCGTGGCTGGTGTGGGGCCTCGCCGTGCGGATGGTGATCGTGTTTCACGTCACGTGGCTCGTGAACTCGGCGACCCACATGTGGGGCTATCGCAACTACGAGACGACTGACGATTCCCGGAACCTGTGGTGGGTGGGCCTGCTCGCCTTTGGTGAGGGCTGGCACAACAACCATCACGCCTACCAACGCATGGCCAAACACGGCCACAAATGGTGGGAGGTGGACGTGACGTACTGGGCGATTCTGGCCCTGGAGAAACTCGGTCTGGCCTGGAACGTAGTTCACACGCCGCACGGGGGCGGCCGTGGCCGTACCGCGGCCGGTAGGTAGTCATTTCGGCCGCGATCACCCGTGATTCGCGGCCGCCGTTTGCAAAATCGAGGCGCGGCAGTAGACTCCTCGTCCAGAAACCTCCAATCCAAACAATCAATGCCACCCGCGGATGGGTGGAGAACGGCTGATGACGCTCACGAAAGAACGCAAGAAGGAACTGATCGGTGCCCATCGGCGAGGGACTGTGATGGTGAGCCGTCGTCGGCGACTTCTTGATTACCTGAAGAGGGTCGCCCCGCAGCGGTATCTCGACATCATCAAGCGGTTGGATATCCGCAAGTAGCCCCTGGTAACCCCTGGGGCCGCTCGGATCATTTGCCGTTGATGGATGGCGTTGATTGGTGCGGACGGAGCGTCCGCACGGAAGAGGCTGTCCGGGGCTTTGTGGCCCCAGGACGTTTCGACAGCACGCCCGCTGGATGGCGCAGGCATTTTCGGCGCGACCGCCGACACGCCGCAGCGGGCACGAAGGGAAGGAAGGGAAGCAACATTGAAGCAGCGAGTTGAACGGCAGATCGGCGACCAGGTGCTGGCCATCGAGACGGGATTTCTGGCCAAGCAGGCGGCGGGCAGTGTGCTCGTGTCATACGGCGAGACGGTGGTCCTGGTGGCTACGGCGACCGGCGCGCCGCGGCCCGGGATCGATTTCTTTCCGCTCACCTGCGACTACCGCGAGCGGGTCGCCTCGGCGGGCAAGTTTCCAGGTGGCTTCCTCAAGCGGGAGGGCCGGCCCACGCTCAAGGAGACGCTCACCAGCCGGCTCATGGACCGCCCCATCCGTCCCCTCTTTCCCGAGGGCTTCTACGACGAGGTGCAGGTCCAGGCCAACGTGCTGGCCGCTGATCGGCAAAACGACCCCGACGTGTTGGCGATGATCGGCGCCTCGGCGGCGCTGTGCATCTCCCCCCTGCCCTTCCGCGGCCCGCTGGGCAGTGTGCGTTTGGCGCAGATCGACGGTCGGTTCGTGCCCTTCCCCACCGTCGACCAGCTCGAGGAGAGTGATCTCGACCTCGTCGTCTCCGGCAGCCCGACGGCGATCCTGATGATCGAGGGTTTCGCTCGCGAGATGCCCGAGGAGCGCATGCTCCAGGCGCTCGAGGAAGCCCACCGCATCATTCGCGTGCTCTGCGAGATGCAGGAGGAGCTCGTCCGCAAGGCGGGCAAGCCGAAGAAGGAGTACGTGCTGGCCGACTACTCGGCCCTCCGCAGCCGGCTCACGAGCGGCTACTTGTCCGAGCTCAAGGCTGCCAAGGCGATCGCCGGCAAGCAGGATCGCGGCCAGGCTGTGAAGGCGCTCCGCGAGCGGGCGAAGGCCGACGTGGTGCCGAGCGAGCCGGCCTTCGGCTTCAAGCCCGGCGCTGCTGGCGGTGTGAGCGAGGCCGATTTCGCGCACGTCTGGCATGCCCTGGAAGAGCAGGCCGTGCGGGAGTTGATCCTCGAAGGCAAGCGGCCCGATGGCCGCGACTACAAGTCGCTGCGGTCGCTGCACTGCGAGGTGGACCTGTTGCCGCGAGTGCATGGCTCGGCGCTCTTCCAGCGGGGCGAGACGCAGGCGCTCGTCACCATCACGCTCGGCACGGGCAAAGATGAGCAGCGTGTCGACGGCCTGATCGACGAGTACTCGAAGAAGTTCATGCTCGACTACTACTTCCCGTCCTACTCGGTGGGCGAGGTCCGTCCGATCCGCGGCCCCGGCCGTCGGGAACTCGGTCACGGCGCCCTGGCCGAGCGGAGCGTGAAGCCGGTGCTGCCCGATCCGGACGTGTTTCCGTACACGATCCGCGTGATCTCCGACATCCTCGAGTCGAACGGCTCGAGTTCGATGGCGAGCGTGTGCGGTGCGACCCTGGGCCTGATGGCCGCCGGCGTGCCGATCTCGCATCCCGTCGCGGGGATATCGGTCGGCCTGGTGAAGCAGTCCGAGCAGCATTGGGTGCTGCTCACCGACATCATCGGCGACGAAGACCACTACGGCGACATGGACTTCAAGATCGCCGGGTCGCAGAACGGCATCACGGGCATCCAGCTCGACCTCAAGATCGACGGCATCTCGCCGGCGATCATCGAGGCCACGCTCCGGCAGTCGCGTGACGCCCGCCTCGAGATCCTGCGGACGATGCTCTCGGCGATCCGCCGGCCGCGGCCGGAGATCTCCGTCTGGGCGCCGCGGCTGCTGCGGACGCGGATCAACCCCGAGAAGATCGGCCTGCTGATCGGTCCGGGTGGCAAGACCATCCGCGCCATCCAGGAGAACACCGGGGCGAGCATCGAGGTGGAGGACGACGGCACGGTGACCGTGGCCAGCCACGACGCCGAGGGGGCGATGGCCGCCATGGCCCAGGTCGAGGCGCTCACGGCCTCGATTCAGGTCGGGCGGATCTACGAGGGCCGGGTCACGAGCATCAAAGACTTCGGTGCCTTCGTGGAACTGGTGCCCGGCAAGGACGGCTTGTGCCACGTCAGCGAGCTGTCGGACGACTTCGTGAAGAACGTCACCGACATCTGCCGCGTGGGCGACGTGATGCGGGTCAAGGTGATCGCCGTCGATGATCAGGATCGCGTCAAGCTGAGCCGGAAGGCGGTGCTGCGCGAGGCGGCCGAGGGCGGTGGCGGCCAGGCCTGACCGGCGGCCGTCCGCGGCGGAGGCATCCATGTCGTCCGAAGACGATCCGGAGACTTCCCGGGCGGAAACCTATGCGGAGTTTGCGGCTCTCGTGGGCGGCCTCGCCCACGAGATCCGCAACCCGCTGTCCACGATTCGGCTCAACATGGAGCTGCTCGCGGAGGATTTCGAGACCACGGACTCGGCCTCGCCGACCAAGCAACGGGATCGGCGGGCGAAGGCCAAGATCGACCTCGTGCGGCAGGAGTGCGACCGGTTGCAGAAGCTGCTGGGAGACTTTCTCGACTTCGCCCGGCAGGAATCGCTGGCGCCGGAGCCGGGCAGCCTCAACGTCGAGATCGAGCAGCTGCTCGACTTCTTCGCGCCGCAGGCTCGCGACGGCGGCGTGGAGATCGTCCGCTATCTCGACCCCGAATTGCCCACCGTGCGGCTCGACCGCGAGACCTTCCGCTCGGCCGTGCTCAACCTCCTTCTCAACGCCGTGCAGGCGATGGAAGGAGGCGGCCAGCTCGTCGTCAGGACGCGGTCCTCGGGGCTGGGCGTGGTGCTGGAGCTGATCGACACCGGCCCCGGCATGGACGCCGAGACACTGGCCAAGGTGTTCCGCGCCTTCTACACGACCAAGCAGGGCGGCTCGGGGCTGGGCCTGCCCACTGCGCGGAAGATCGTCGAGGCTCACGGCGGCACGATCGATATCGAAAGTGCGCCGGGCCGCGGAACGAAGGTCACGATCTGGCTCCCCGCACCCCCGCGGCTGCCGACCGCGGGCCGCGGCTGAAGGCTCGGGAGTCGGCAACTGGACGGCCCATGGCGCCGCCTCGTACCATCCCTTTCATGGCCACTCCACCCGTAGCGAATCCGAGCGACACGACCCCGGCGGCCCCCGGCCCGGTGCGGGTTCTCGTCGTGGATAACGACATCGTTCACGCCCGCACCATGGGGGAAGCCTTGTCCCGGCCGGGCCGCGACGTGACCGTCGTGGGCAGCGGCTCCGAGGGCGGGAAGCGGCTGGAGCAGGATGCCTACGATGTCGTCGTCACCGACCTGATGATGAACGACATCGGCGGCCTGGAAATCCTCGCCCGCGCCAAGAAGGCTTCCGAGGAGACGGAGGTGATCGTGGTCACCGGCCACGGCACGATCCCGTCGGCCGTGCTCGCCATGCAGCAGGGGGCATTCACCTACCTGCAGAAGCCGCTCGATCTCGGGCACCTGCGGGCCGCCGTGGACAAGGCGTCGGAGGGCGTGCAGCTGCGGCGGCAGAACCTGGAGTTGCACCGCCGGCTCGACGAGAAGTTTGGCTTCGAGGGCGTGGTCGGCTCGAGCCCCCAGATGTTGGCCCTCATCGAGCGGCTCAAGCGGATCGCGCCGACCGACGCGACCGTGCTCATCCAGGGCGCCACCGGGACGGGCAAGGAGCTGGTCGCCCAGGCGATCCACCAGAACAGCCCCCGCAAGAGCAAGCCCTTCGTGGCGCTCAACTGCGCCGCACTCAGCGAGAACATCCTGGAGAGTGAGCTCTTCGGCCACGTCCGCGGCGCCTTTACCGACGCCTCCGCCGACCGAGTGGGGAAGTTCGAGTACGCCAACGGCGGCACACTGTTTCTCGACGAGGTCGGCGACATGCCGATGGCCACCCAGATCAAGCTCCTCCGGGTGCTCGAGTCGGGCGAGATCACCCGGGTCGGGTCGAACACGCCGCTCAAGGTCAACGTGCGGATCCTCTCGGCCACCAACCGCAATCTGGAGGAGGCGATCGCCGCGGGGGCGTTCCGCAGCGATCTCTATCACCGGCTCAAGGTCGTGACGATCGCCATTCCGACGCTCAAGGAACGGGCCGGCGACATCCCGCTGCTGATCGAGCACTTTGTCCGGCAGTTCGCCAAGCGGCACGGCAAGACGATCAAGGGCATGTCGGTGGCGGCCCGGGTCAAGCTGGGATCGTACGACTGGCCCGGCAACGTCCGCCAGTTGCGGAATGTGATCGAGAGCATGGTGGTCGTCGACTGCGACGAGACGCTCGACGTTGACGACCTGCCGCTGGAACTGGAGCCGCCGGCCGGATCCGCCGCCGCCCCGGCCGCGGTCGACATGCAGTCGGGGATTGCGGCCCTCGTCGGCCGGCCGCTCGAGGAGGTGGAGCGGATCTTCATCACCGAAACGCTGAAGCTCACCGGGGGCAACCGGGAGCAGGCCGCCGAAATGCTCCGCATCGGCGAGCGGACGCTGTACCGCAAGATCAAGGAATACCAGCTGACCTGACCGCGAGGGGCGCGGGGCCTTGCCGGTCCCGGTGCTCATGTCCGGCAGCAGCGACCGCATGGGACGCATCGAGAAACTCCCCCAGTCGGTGGTGAACCGGATCGCGGCCGGCGAGGTGGTGGAGCGGCCGGCCAGCGTGGTCAAGGAACTGCTCGAGAACGCGCTCGACGCGGGGCCGGGGCGGATCGATGTCGCCCTCGACCAGGGCGGCATCGCCCTCGTGCGGGTCGTGGACGACGGCGGCGGCATCGAGGCGGACGATCTCCCCTTGGCCGTGGCCGCGCATGCGACGAGCAAGTTGCGGGTGGCGGAGGATCTGGAGCGGATCGAGACGCTCGGCTTCCGGGGCGAGGCGCTCGCAAGCATCGGCGAGGTGGCCCGGCTCGTGATCCGCTCGCGGCCACCGGGCGCCGCGGGTGCGGCCCTGGAGGTCGACGGCGGCCGGGTCGGTGCCGTGCTGCCCCACGGCGGGGCCGTGGGCACGACGGTCGAGGTGCACCAGCTCTTCGGCAACGTGCCGGCGCGTCGCGCCTTCCTGCGGGCGCCGCAGACGGAGTGGTCGCATTCGGCCGACGCGTTCGTGCGGACCTCGCTGGCGCACCCCGCGGTGGCGTTTTCGCTCGCCCACAACGGCCGCACGGTGCATGACCTGCCCGCCGCCGGCTCCTGGCTCGATCGGATCGCGGGCCTGTTCGGGGCGGCGCTCGCGGGCCGGCTCCTCGAAGTGGAGGCCGACGACGGCGAGGTGGCGCTGCACGGCTACGTCGGCCGGCCCGAGGACGACATGGCGGGCACGCGGCTGCAGCACCTGTTCGTCGCCGGCCGCCCGTTCCGCGACCGGTCGATCCTCCATGCGGTGCAGGAAGCCTACCGCTCGCGGCTCTACCGGCTCGTGCTCTCGGCGCTGCGGTCGAAGTTTCTCTCCAGCGACATGGGCACGCGGCTGGTGCCCCCTGGGGCCGCCACGCCGGGCCCCGCCTTCGCCGTGGAGCCTGCTCCGTGGCCCGCAGCCTCCGCAGGCCGATCGCTGCCGTGGGGCCCGCCGCCCGCCGCGGCGGATCACGCGCTCGCGCCCGGGCCGAGCGTGTTTGGGCAGGCGATCGCTGAATCTGCGACTGCCGGGCCGCTTGCCCCGCCCCCGGCCCCTGCCCCGGCCCCGGCCGCCGACGCGGAGCGGGCGGTGCAGATGCACGACCGCTACATCGTGGTCGAGACCTCCGCGGGCATCGAGGTGATCGACCAGCACGCCCTGCACGAGCGGCTGCTCTACGAGCGGCTCAAGGCCGCGGTCGCCGCCGGAGGCCTGGAAGTGCAGCGGCTACTCGTGCCCGAGAGCATCGAACTCTCGGCCGCCGAAATGGAACTGGTCGCCGAGCACGCCGCTACCCTCGGCAAGGCGGGCATGCAGGTCGAAGGCTTTGGCGGGTCGACCGTGATCGTGACCTCCAAGCCGGCGCTGGCGGGTTCGACTCCCGCGGCCACGCTCGTCCGCGAGGTCCTCGGTCGGCTGGCCGCCGCCGCGGGGTCGGGGCAGATGCTCGTCGACGAGGTGCTGCACGGCATGGCCTGCAAGGCGGCGATCAAGGCGGGCGACCCGCTCTCGTCGGCCGAGGTGGCGGCTCTCGTCCGTGACCGCCGCCTCGTGCCCGAGTCGCACCACTGTCCGCATGGCCGGCCGACGTCGCTGACGCTCACGCGGCGGGATCTCGACCGCCAGTTCCGCCGCACATGAGCCGGCGCCGACATCGAGGAGGATGCAACACATGATTTGCGTGAGCATCGGGCGGGGCCGCCACCGGCATGTCATCGCCGAGCACAAGCATCTCGCTGACAACGGCGTTTGCCTGGTCGAATTGCGGGTGGACTACATCCAGGGTGCCGTCCAGATCAAGCGACTGCTCAAGGACCGGCCCTGCCCCGTGATCGTCACCTGCCGCCGGTCCAGCGAGGGGGGGCGGTGGGAGCAGTCGGAGGAGGCCCGCCTCCTCCTGCTCCGCACGGCGATTGTCGAGGGGGCCGATTACGTGGACCTGGAGGATGACATCGCCGCCAAGGTGCCCCGCTACGGCCAGACGAAGCGGATCGTCAGCCATCACGACTTCGGCAAGACACCGGCCGACCTCACGCTCCTCCACAAACGGCTGGCCTCGCTCGACGCCGATATCGTCAAGATCGCCACGATGGCCAACCATCCGACCGACAACCTGCGGATGTTGGAACTGGTGCATGCCAGCAAGGTGCCGACGGTCGGGATTTGCATGGGGGACATCGGCACGCCGACGCGGATCCTGGCCGGCCGGGCCGGAGCGCCGTTCACATTCGCCACCTTCCAGGAAGATCGCGTCATGGCCCCCGGGCAGATCGGCTGGCGGCAGATGCGCGACGTCTATCGGTACGACGCCCTCACGGCCAAGACGCGGGTCTACGGCGTGGTCGCCGATCCTGTCGCCCATAGTCTGAGCCCCGCGGTCCACAACGCCGCCCTGGCGGCGGCCGGCATCGACGCCGTGTACGTCCCATTCCGTGTGCCGGCCGAGCAGTTCGACCAGTTCCTGTCGAATGCTCCGCGGTGGCCGCTGGCCGGCTTGAGCGTGACCATTCCGCACAAGGAGGCGGTGCTGCGGTATTGCCGCCACCAGGACGACCTTGTGAAGGCGATCGGGGCGGCCAACACAGTCGCCTTCGGCCCGGACGGCATGGCCGCGTTCAACACCGACGCCACGGCGGCCGTGGAGAGCCTCGAGGCCGCGATCGCGGAGCAGGAGACCCTCTTGAGCGACGGCGGCATGCCCGTGAAGACCGCGCTGGTGCTCGGTGCCGGCGGCGCGGCACGGGCGGTCGCCTTCGGACTGAAACGCAAGGGCGTCGACGTGACCGTGACCTCGCGGACCACGGAGCGGGCCGACAAGATCGCCGCGGAGGTCGGCTGCAAGGCCGTCGCCTGGAACTCGCGGCACCGGCTCCCCTACGACTGCCTGGTGAACGCGACACCCGTGGGCATGCACCCGAACGTCGACGAAACGCCCTACGAGAAGGACCACCTGCGGCCTTACATGCTCGTGTTCGATACGGTTTACAATCCCGAGAGCACGCTGCTGATAAAAGAAGCCCGAGCCGCCGGGTGTCGGACCGTCACGGGCGTCGAGATGTTCGTCCGGCAGGCGGCGATCCAGTTTCGGATCTGGCACGGCGTCGATGCGGATCCGCAATTGATGCGCGAGGCCCTGAAGCGGGCTACGGCGTCCGCGAAACTCGCGTAGGAGCCTCCATGCCACGCGTCACGCTCGTCGGGTATCGGGGCACGGGGAAGTCGACGGTGGCGGCGGTCCTCGCCCATCGCCTGGGGGCGGCCTGGCGCGACGCCGACGCCGTGCTCGAGGAACGCATCGGCAGTTCGATCACGGCGGTCGTCGGTAGCCGGGGCGAGGCGGCGTTTCGGGACATGGAGACCGAGGTGCTCCGCGACACGCTGTCGGGTTTCACCGGCGTGCTCGCGACCGGCGGTGGCGTGGTGCTGCGGCCGGAGAACCGGCGGCTGCTGCGGGAACGAGGTCGGCCCGTCGTCTGGCTGACGGCGTCGGCGGACGTGATCCGCCGGCGGCTGGCCGCCGACCCGACGACCGCGGCACGGCGGCCGGCTCTCAGCGGCGGAGATCCGCTCGACGAGGTCGCGGCCGCCCTCCATGCTCGCGAGCCCCTGTATCGCGAGGTGGCCGATGTCGCGTTCGACACCGCGACGGATCCACCGGCTGTCCTGGCCGAGCGGATCCTGGCCTGGCTCGATGCGGTATCGCCCGAGGCCACCGCATGATCGCGCCGCACGACCCTCTGGCCTGGGGAGTCATCGCTGTGGCGGGAGCGGTCTTGGGAAGGCTCGTGATCGTGGCCGTCGCGCCGCTGGTCGCCTTCGATGGTTCGGGCCGGCCGGTGCCGCCGGCCGCCGGGTTCGGCCGCTGGTTTCAGGTCGCCGCCGTGCTGGGAGCGGTCGCATTGTGGTGGTGGGAGGTCGTCGCCCGGGCGCAGCTGCCACCCGGCGATGTGTCTGCGGTCGGCGCCGCGCCGCTCGTCGCGCGGTACGCGGCCCACCTGATCCTGTTCGCCCTGCTGGCCGCCGCCTCCTGGGTCGATCTGCGGCATCGTGTCATTCCCGACGTGATCACCATGCCGGGCGTGCTCGCCGGGCTCATCTGCGTGACCCTGGCTCCCGGCACGTTGCTGCCGATCGTCGTGGAGGTGCCGCGGTCTTTCGCGCCGCCGCTCTTGGAGCCCGACGTGCTCGGGCTGTGCGGCGGTCTGCGGGCCGCGCTGCCCGCAGGGCTCGAGTCACAGCCTGCCTGGACGGGACTCGCGGCCGCTCTGGCGGTGTTCATCGGCTGGTGGCGGGGCTGCACCGCGCCGTTTCTGGAGCCGTCCGCCGCGGCCGCGGGCCCGCCCGCCTGGCTTTGCGAACCGCGAAACCTCGCCCTCGTCGCCGGCATTCTCGGCATCGTGGCCGCCTGGTGGCACGGGGGCCCGGGCTGGCGGGGTCTGCTCACCGGGCTGGCCGGGCTCGTGGTCGCGTCAGGAATGATCTGGCTGACGCGGGCGGGCGCATCGCGGGCTCTGGGCCGCGAGGCGATGGGGCTCGGCGACGTGACGCTGATGGCGATGGTGGGATCGTGGCTCGGCTGGCAGGCCTGTGTGCTCGCCTGCTTCGTCGGCGTCTTCGTCGGGCTGGCACACGGCGTCCTCCAGGTGATCCGGCACCGCGAGTCGGAACTCCCCTTCGGCCCCAGCCTGTGCCTCGGGGCGGCGGCGGTCGTCGTGGCCTGGCGGCCGCTCTGGGCGCGGGCCGCCGTGTCGTTCGAGCGGCCGCTGGAGATGGCGGCCGTGATCGTGGCGGTCATCGGTCTGACGGCGGTGAGCCTGATGGTGTGGCGGCGGCTGCGGCCGAGCCTCGGCTGATGTGGGGCACACGCGACGCCCTGGCGTTCCGCAGGGTCGGGGCTGCCCATGACCCGTCGCCGGACTTTCGCTGCGCCCATCCTGGGCTCCGCTCACTCGGAGGTGGCTGGCGCTCCGGCATCCTGCCTACGCTGGCCACCTACGCCGGCTCCCGGGGCATGGGCAGCCCCTCCCGGATCATTGCGGGCCGCTCGTGGACGACCGAACCTCTTCGCGTCTCCTGACGGAGCCGAGCTTTTCGGCCTTGGCTGCGGCCTGGCTGGGGTTGCCGGGATTGTGGAGGTTTCCTAGCATCCCGCCCCCTTCGTTTCGGGGTCGTGCGAGATGCGGCTGCGATTCAGCCTTCACCTGGCGTCGGTCTGGTGCGCGATCATGGTCGCAGCGGCAGCCGGCTGCGCGCACAACCCGTTCCGCACGGCGGCGCCCGCCCAGGTTACGCCTGCCAGCCTGGAGCCACCGCCCGGCGTGGCGGCGCCGGCCCACACGCTTCCCTCGGTGGGCACGACCGCCACGCCACCGTCCTATGCCGATGTCGATGGGCGGCAGCTTGCGGCCGCCTTGTCGCGCAGTAATCAAGAGACGCAGCTCATGCAGGACGAGATCACGGCGCTGCGCGAGCAGCTGGCCAGCACCTCGACCCAGCTGGCGCAGACGCGGGCCGCGAGCCTGGCCGCCTCCGGCGGCACCAGGACCGGTCGGCCGGTGACCGACGCCGCGGTCGCACCGCCGGCCGCGGGCGGGCCGGTGACTGCCGCCACCATGCAGTCGGCGATGGCTCAGCTCGCCCTGCCCGGGGTTGATGCCCGGTTCGACGGTTCCGTCGTCCGCATCGACATCCCAGCGGACCGGCTCTTCGAGGACGGCACGGCCAACCTCTTGCCCGGCGGCGCGGCCGCGCTCACGCAGGTGGCCGGCGAGGTGGAGCGGGTGTTTCCCGGTCACTTCATCGGCATTGAGGGACACCTCGACACCGAGCCGCTGCAGAGCTCGTCGTGGACGTCGCCCCACCAGTTGACCGCTGCGCGGTCGGCCGCGGTGTTCGACTTCCTGACGACCCGCACGAAGGTGCATGAGGGGCAGCTGTTTCTCGTGGCCCACGGGGCCAATCACCCGGTGGTGTCGAATGCGACCGCCGCAGGGCGGTCGCGGAATCGGCGAGTGGAACTGGTCGTCTATCCCGAGCGTGCCGCCGCGAAGTAGGCCGGCCGGCTTTCGGCTCTCCGCATCCGGCCGTACACTGCCTCCATGGTGACGATCGTCGATTACGGCAGCGGCAACCTGCGGAGCGTGCAGAAGGCCTTCGAGCACCTCGGGGCCGCGGCCACGATCACGGATGATCCGCAAATCGTGGCTGCCGCCGAGCGGCTCGTGCTGCCCGGCGTGGGCGCGTTCGGCGATGCGATGCGCGAGCTCCGCCGCCGCGACCTGGTGGAGCCGATCGTCGCCCATGTCCGTGCCGACCGGCCGTTTTTCGGTATCTGCATGGGCCTGCAATTGCTCTTCAACACCGGCTGGGAGGGGGGCAGGCACGAGGGCCTAGGGCTGCTCGCCGGCGACGTGGCGCGGTTCGATCTGCCCGCCGGCTACAAGGTGCCCCACATGGGCTGGAACACCGTCACCTGGCGGCCCGGGGTGTGCCCCGCCGGCTGTGCCAACACCGTCACCTGGCGGCCCGGGGTGTGCCCCGCCGGCTGTGCCGACGGGGAGCATTTCTACTTCGTCCACTCCTACCACGCCCGCCCGGCCGACGAGTCGGTCGTCGCCGCCGTGGCCGACTACGGCGGCCCTTTGTGCGCGGCCGTGGCTCGCGGCCGGCTGTTCGCCACGCAGTTTCATCCCGAGAAGAGCCAGGCGGCCGGACTGCGTCTGCTGCGGGCATTTCTCGCGTCCTGACGGCCCCACTTTCTGAGGCGTGCAATCCATGGAACTCTGGCCGGCGATCGATCTGCGGGGAGGAAAGTGCGTGCGGCTGCTCCAGGGTGACTATGATCGCGAGACCGTGTTCGGCGAGGATCCCGTCGCCATGGCCCGGTCCTTCGTGGCCGCCGGCGCCCGGCGGCTGCACATCGTCGACCTCGATGGGGCCAAGGCCGGTGAGCCGGTGCAGGCTGAACTCGTGCGCCGCATGGTCGCGGCGGCCGGCGTGCCCTGCCAGTTGGGCGGCGGCGTGCGGACGCGGGACACTGCGGCGGCCTACCTGGCAGCGGGCGTGGATCGCGTCGTGCTCGGCAGTGCGGCGGTCGAGCGGCCGGAGCTCCTCGAGTCGCTGGCCCGGGCGTTTCCCGGGCGGATCGTCCTCGGCCTCGACGCCCGCGACGGCCGTGTGGCCGTGCGGGGCTGGCTGGAGACGAGCCCGCTCACCGCGGTCGACGTCGCCAGGCGGCATGCCGGGCTGCCGCTGGCCGGCATCGTCTACACCGACATCGCCAAAGACGGCATGCTCTCCGGACCGAATCTCGACGCGCTCGCCGACATGATCGTCGCGGTCCCGCTCCCGGTGGTGGCCTCGGGGGGCATCGCGAACGCGGCCGACATCCGCCGGGTCGCAGCCGTCGGCGCGGCCGGTTGCATCGTGGGCAAGGCCCTCTACGCCGGCGCGGTCACCCTGTCCGAGGCGGTCGCGGCCGCCGGCGAAGGTGACTGAATCGAGCGGCAGAGCCATGAGCCGCCGGGTCCGCTCCGGCACAGACTGCCCGGTTTTCCGAGGGTGCCGCCGGGCTGTGAAATCGGCCCCGGCGGAGCGAAGAACCCTCAATTTCGCCGTGGTCGGCCGCCGACCGTACGGGCAGTCGCCTGCCGGCCGTTTGCCGGCCCTGCGCGACAGCCTTACGATCGACTTCCATGGCCACCGACGTCCGGATCAAGGAGCAGTTGCCCGAGCTCACGCGGCGGATCATCGAGACGTATCAGGACGTGCCGACGATCCACTACCTCGGCCACTGCCCGCTGCCGAACTACGAGTCGATCGTCTCGGCCTGCGAGGATCTCAAGGAGATTCTCTATCCGGGCTATCGTCGTCGTGAGAACCTGCACCTCGGCAACGTCACCTATCACGTGGGCGACCTCGTCGACGGGCTGCACGACAAGCTGACGACGCAGATCGGCCGGGCCCTGCGACATGCCCTCTCCGCCCAGCGGGCCGCGGCCGAGCAGGGCGTCGAGCTGCCGGGCGTGTCGGAGGCTGTGCAGCACTGCAGCGAGGAGGGCGACTTCGAGGCCCTCGGCCAGGCGAAGGCCGTGCAGTTTCTCGAGCAGATTCCCGGCCTGCGGAAGGTGCTGGCCACGGACGTGCAGGCAGCCTTCGACGGCGACCCGGCCGTCCGTACGCTCGACGAGATCATCTTCTGCTACCCCGGCCTCGAGGCGGTCACCATCCACCGTCTCGCCCACCTCCTGCACCGGCTGGAAGTGCCGCTCATCCCGCGGATCATGGCCGAGTGGGCCCACTCGCGGACCGGCATCGACATCCATCCCGGGGCCACGATCGGCGATCACTTCTTCATCGACCACGGCACCGGCGTGGTGATCGGTGAGACCTGCGAAATCGGCAGCCACGTGAAGCTCTACCAGGGCGTCACGCTGGGCGCCCTGTCTTTCCAGACCGACGGGGATGGCAACCTCGTCCGCGGGACGAAGCGGCACCCGACGATCGAGGACCGGGTGGTGATCTACGCCAACGCCACGGTGCTCGGCGGCGCGACCCGGATCGGCCACGATTCCGTGATCGGCAGCAACGTGTGGCTCACCCGGTCGGTCGATCCGCACACGACCGTCGTGCTGGAGAAGCCGAAGCTCCGCATGCGCGGCGAGATGCCCGAGCAGGGCATCGATTGGCAGATCTGACCGCGGGTCAGGGTGATCACGCGTTTGCCGGTGCTGGGAAGCCCGGAGCGTGAGCTGAGGGAATCCGTGTCGATGCACGAGTATTGGACCGCATTCCCTCGGCTCGCGCCTTTTGATGGTGCACGTTCCCCCAGTCTTGTTCTCAGCTTGCCACGTGCGAACGGCACAAGAAGCCCCCGGCGGAAGCCGGGGAGGATGATTCACGCGAACCTGCGGCATCCTGCCACAGTTCGCTTGGCGGGCCTCCGCCCGCTGGCAGTCAACCCGGCCCTCCGGGCCTGGCGCTCACACAAAAAGCCCCCGGCGGAAGCCGGGGAGGATGATTCACGCGAACCTGCGGCATCCTGCCACAGTTCGCTTGGCGGGCCTCCGCCCGCTGGCAGTCAACCCAGCCCTCCGGGCCTGGCGCTCACACAAAAAGCCCCCGGCGGAAGCCGGGGGACTCCGGGTGGCATGCCTTCCCTGGTGCCATGCGATGTGGGTTTGAACCGGGAAATTGCGGGCCGTCATGCGGCATGGGGGGCGGTGTGGTTTTCGTTCCCGGAGTCCCCGGGCTTCCGCCCGGGGCTTCATGGAACAGGGGCGGGGCCTATTTTCTGGGCTTTCAGGGCAAGCGAATGCGATCTTTCCCCAGACTGCGCTGCTCGGGCATCGGCATCTGACAGGACTCGTGAGGTTTGGGCCGCATGCATCCCGGCCAGCCGAACGCATCAATCGAGGAACGTGCGGATCGCGTCGCGGTAGGCCGGGTCCAGCGAGACGTCGTTGTGGCCGGCTGCCGGGAAGGTCTGCTCCGTGACGATGCCTGGCCGGAACGCCTCGATCAGCCGCCGCGTATGGTCGCCGGGCACGACCTCGTCGCGGCCGGCCGTGATCACGAGCGTGGGCACGGGGACCTGCGGCGCGTCCTGCACCGTCTCGAAGCGGTCGGCGAGCAGGAGCCGCACCGGGAGGAAGGGAAACAGCCGGCCGGCGAGCGCGAGGATGCTGTCAAACGGCGTCACGAGCACCAATCTCCGCACGGGTTTCGTGGCCGCGAGCCGGGTCGCGACGGCCGAGCCCAGGCTGCGGCCGAGGACGTCGACGTCGGGGTGCCGCGACCGAACGTCGTCGAACACCGCCGCCGCATCGGCGTGCAGCGACCGCTCCGTCGGCCGGCCGCCGCTGCCGCCATAGCCGCGATAGTGCGGGGCGTAGATGGCATGGCCGGGGAACGCGGCGGCCAGTTCGGGAACCGTCCGCGACACGTCCTCCGCGTTGCCACCGAAATAGAGGATCGCCCGCGGTCCGTCGTGGGGCCGGGCGGGGATCCGCAGGGTCGCGCCCGGCACGTCGAGCGTCGTCGTGGGCACGCGGCCGAGGGCCGGCACGGGATGAAAGAGCAGCGCCCGCTGGGCGCAAAAGAGAACTCCGCACAGTCCGGCGTAGGTCGCCACGAGCACCCGCGTCGCCACGATTGCGGCCCGCTTCATGGCCGGCGCCCAGCTTTACCGTCGGCCCGCGGTCCGGACGACGGCACGGGCGGCGTCCTGGGCCCGCAGTTTGGCGGCGATCGCCTCGTCGCCCGTGGCCTTCGTGGCGGCGACCTTCTCCAAGTCGGCACGGGCGGCGGCCGCGTCGAGTTTCTCGGCCGGGACCGCCCGCTGGGTGATCACGGTCACGATGTCGTGACCGACTTCGACGAAGCCCCCCTCCACGAACGTCCGCCGCACGGCGTCACCGGCTCCCTGCTCGCCCGTGATCCGCACCTCGCCCGCTCCGAGCCGGCCGATGAACGGGGCATGGCCGTGTCCTACGCCCCGCTGTCCGTCGAACAGCGGCAGGGCCACGAACCGGGCCTGGGTGTCGAGAACCGTGGACTCCGGCGTGACGATCACGCACCGCACCGCTCCGGACTGCTTCGTGTTTGCCATGGGCTGCGTTGTTCCGTTGGTGTCGCGAGCGGTCAGGCCTTGGCGGCCATCTTCTTGGCCTGCTCCTCGGCCTGCTCGATCGGGCCGACGTACATGAAGGCCTGCTCGGGCAGATGGTCCCACTTGCCGTCGGCGATCTCCTCGAAGGAGCGGATCGTGTCGTCGAGGCTCGTGATCTCACCGGGCTTGCCGGTGAACACCTCGGCCACGAGGAACGGCTGCGAGAGGAACCGCTCCATGCGCCGGGCCCGGTGCACGACCAGCTTGTCCTCCTCGGAGAGCTCGTCCACGCCGAGGATCGCGATGATGTCCTGGAGCTCGCGGTACCGCTGCAGCGTCCGCTGCACGCGGCGGGCGATCTTGTAGTGCCGCTCGCCCACATACTGCGGGTCGAGGATGCGGCTCGACGAGGCGAGCGGATCGACGGCCGGGTAGATGCCCTTCTCGGAGATCGACCGCTCCAGATAAAGGAAGGCGTCGAGGTTGCCGAAGGCCGTGGCCGGTGCCGGGTCGGTCGGATCGTCGGCCGGCACGTACACGGCCTGCACGCTCGTGATCGCCCCCTTCGACGTCGAGGTGATCCGCTCCTGAAGGGCGCCCATCTCCGTGGCCAGCGTCGGCTGATAGCCCACGGCGCTCGGCATGCGGCCCAGCAGGGCGCTCACCTCGCTGCCGGCCTGCGAGAAGCGGAAGATGTTGTCCACAAAGAGCAGCGTGTCGGCGCCGGTCGTGTCGCGGAAGTACTCGGCCATGGTGAGCGCCGAAAGGGCGACGCGGAGCCGGGCCCCCGGCGGCTCGTTCATCTGGCCGAACACCATGCAGGTCTGCTCGATGACGCTCCGGCCGGTGTCGCCGATCTTGGCCTCCTGCATCTCGAGCCACAGGTCGGTGCCTGCGATGAGCTCGGTGAGGATCACCGTCTTGCCGAGGCCGGCACCGCCGAACAGGCCGGCCTTGCCGCCGCGAACGAATGGCGTCAGCAGGTCGATGACCTTGATGCCCGTCTCGAAGAGCTCGGTCTTCGTGGTCAGTTCCTTGACCGGCGGCGGATCGCGGTGGATCGGCCACCGCTCCTGGGTCTCCACCGGCCCGCGGCTGTCGATCGGCTCGCCGAGCAGGTTGAACACGCGGCCCAGCGTCGCCTTGCCGACCGGCACGGAGAGCGGTGCGCCGGTGTCGACCACATCGGCCCCGCGGGTCAGGCCGTCGGTCGAGCCGAGGGCCACGCAGCGGACCTTGCCGCCACCGAGGTGCTGCTGGACCTCGCCGACGAGGTGGAGTTCGACGCCCTTCTTCGCGGTGTCGATGCGGACGGCGTTGTAGATCGCCGGGATCGAGTGCTCGGGAAACTCGACGTCGAACGTGGAGCCGATGACCTGGGTGATGCTGCCGTTTGCCATTTCAGTGATTGCCTCTTTCTGGGTGTTCGCTGTCGATACTTGGGTTGGGTTTTGAAGAATTGTCGTCCCGTGTCGGGTTTCGGCATTCTGCGGCCGCAGGTCCGCAGCAATGCCGGGCATGTGCGTTCCAGGCTGGTAGGCCCACCATCATTTCTTCAGGGCTTCGACGCCGCCGAGGATCTCCATGATCTCTCCGGTGATCTGCGACTGCCGGGCCCGGTTGTACTGTCGCGAGAGGCTCTTGATCAGCCCGCCGGCGTTCTCCGTGGCCGCCTTCATGGCCACCATCCGCGCCACCTGCTCGCTCACGGCTGCATCGAGGAAGCACTTGAAGAGCCGCGACAGAAAACTCGCCGGGAGGATCTCCTCGAGGATGCTGGCCGCCGACGGATAGAAGTCGTATTCATCGGAGGCGAGCCTCGCCGTGGCGGCGCCGCCCGTCGCCTGCGGCGGGGCCAGGGGGAGGAGGGTTTCCGTGACGGCCTCCTGCCTGGCGATCGAGTGGAACCGCGTGTAGACGACATCGAGCCGGTCGATCGCCCCCGCGGAATACGCGTCGAGATAGGCCCGGCCGATCGGGGCGACCGCCGCGAACTCCGGCTTGTCCTCGAACTGCGTGTACCGCTCGGTGATGTCGATGCCGCGGAACTTGAGCGCCGAGATGCCCCGCTTCCCCGACACGCTGACGTGCGCCGGCACCTGCTCGCTGCGCCACTGGCCGAGCAGGGCGACCGACTGCCGCACGATGTTGGAGTTGTAGCCGCCGCACAGCCCACGGTTGCCCGTGAGCACGAGGACGGCGGTCTTCCGCGTCGGGCGGATCTCCAGCAGCGGGTGGGCCACGTCGGCCCCCACGCTGGCGATGTTCTCCAGGATCTTCGCCAGGTGCTTGGTGTAGTCGCGGGCCGCGACCGAGCGGTCCATCGCCTTCTTGAACCGCGCGGTGGCGATGAGTTCCATCGTCCGCGTGATCTTGCGGATGTTCTTCACCGACTTGCGACGGCGATCAAGTGCGCGGGCTTTTGCCATGCGATACGACCTTCAGCGTGCGGCTGCCAAATCCTCGATGCCCAAATCCCCGATCTCTAGCGGGCCCCGGCGAACTGCCGGGTCTCGCCGCCGGCCTTCGCGGCCCGCTGCCGCTTGTACTCGGCGATGGCGGCCTCGAGCTGCCGCTCGCTCTCGCCGTCGAGCTCCTTCGACTCGTCGATCCGCTTGCGAAGCTCCGGCACCTGGTCGCGGACGAACGTGAGGAAGCCCTTCTCCCAGTCGGCGACCTCGTCACGCTTCACGTCGTCGAGGTGGCCGCGGGTGCCGGCGTAGATGGAGAGCACCTGGTCCACGGTTTCCATCGGCGCGAACTGGCCCTGCTTGAGCAGCTCCACCATCCGGTAGCCGCGGTCGAGCCGCTGCTGGGTGGCGGCGTCGAGGTCGGTGCCGAGCTGGGCGAAAGCCTCCAGTTCGCGGAAGGCCGCGAGGTCGAGCCGCAGGCCGCCGGCCACCTTCTTCATCGCCTTCGTCTGGGCGGCACCGCCCACCCGCGACACCGAGATGCCGGCGTTCATGGCGGGCCGCTGGCCGGCGAAGAAGAGGTCGGGCTGGAGGTAGATCTGGCCGTCGGTGATCGAGATCACGTTCGTGGGGATGTAGGCCGAGACCTCGCCTTCGAGCGTCTCGATGATCGGCAGCGAGGTGAGCGAGCCGCCGCCGAGTTCCTTCGACAGCTTGGCCGACCGCTCGAGGAGGCGGCTGTGGGCATAGAACACGTCGCCCGGATAGGCCTCACGTCCCGGCGGCCGGCGCATGAGCAGCGAGAGTTGCCGATAGGCGGTGGCCTGCTTCGAGAGATCGTCGTACACGATCAGCGCGTGCTGGCCGTTGTACATGAAGTGCTCGGCCATCGCCGTGCCCGAATAGGGAGCGATGTACTGCAGCGGGGCTGCCGTCGAGGCGCCGGACACGATCACCGTCGTGTAGTCCATCGCGCCGTACTTGCGGAGCGTGTCGATGGCCACGGCCACCGACGAGTCCTTCTGGCCGACGGCGACGTAGAAGCACTTCACGCCGCTGTTCTTCTGGTTGATGATCGCGTCGATACCGATCGCGGTCTTGCCGGTCTTGCGGTCGCCGATGATCAGCTCGCGCTGGCCGCGGCCGATCGGCGTCATCGCATCGACGGCCTTGATGCCCGTTTGCATCGGCTCCCGCACCGGCGACCGTTCGGCCACGCCGGGGGCGAGCGTCTCCACCGGCCGCCGCAGGTCGGTCACCACCGGCCCCTTGCCGTCGAGCGGATTGCCGAGCGGATCCAGCACGCGGCCGATCACCGCGTCGCCCACCGGCACCGACAGCAGCCGGCCGGTGCTCTTCACCTCGTCGCCTTCGGTCACTTTCAGGTAGTCGCCGAGGATGATCACGCCGACGGAGTTCTCCTCGAGGTTGAAGGCCAGGCCGATGATGCCCCCCGGGAACTCGACCATCTCGCCGGCCATCACGCCGGACAGGCCCCAGACGCGGGCGATGCCGTCGCCCACTTCGAGCACGCGGCCGACCTCGCGGACGTCGATGCCCGACTTGTAGCGGGAGATTTCCTCGCGGAGAACGGATGCGATTTCGTCGGTCAGTTGGGCCATGAGTACTCCCCGGTTTGGATGGCGTGGATGTTTCTTTGGTTGAGACGGCCGCCGATGCGGGCCAGGCCCGTGGCGACCGACTGGTCGTAGATGGTGTCGCCGACGCGGACGACGAGGCCGCCGATGATCGCCGGATCGACGACGAAGGACGGCACGAGCGCGGCCGTGAGGGCCTTCTCCGTCTCGGCGACGATTCGGGCCTGCTCCGCGGCATCGAGCGGCACGGCGGTGGTGAACGTGGCCTGCCGCTTGCCGTCGCGTTCGTCGGCCAGCCGCTCGGCGGCCGCGACGACGGCCTCCAGCATGCCGAGCCGGCCATGGCGGGCCAGCACGTGCAGCGCGTTGGTCGTCGTGGCCTGCATCCGGCCGCCGGCGATCCGCTCGATGATCCGGCCCTTATCCTCTGCCGAGACCTTCGGAGACGAGAACACAACGGCGGCCTCGGGCACCTTTGGCAGCACGTCGCGGGCGAGCACGGCGAGTTCGGCGAGCACCTCCCGCCGGCAGCCCGCGGCATCGGCGGCCTCGACGATCGCCTGCGCATAGACCTTGGCCACCCGGTCTGCGGCGATGTCCACGTGGAAGGAATCGGCGGCGTTGCTGGTTGTTGGCATGAGGATAGAGGGCGTTCGTGGCGCGGGTCAGTTCACGCTGGGCCGGCTGGACAGGCTCGCGACCGACTCGCGAACGAGCCGGGCCTGGTCGTCGGCCCCCAGCTTGTCACGAAGGAACTTGCCGGCGACCTCGACGGCGAGGTGCCCGGCCTTTTCCGCGATCTGCGCCAGGGCGTCGTTCTTGGCGAGTTGAATCTCGTGCTTGGCGCGGGTGCGCTCATCCTCCGAGGCCTTGCGGGCCTCGGCGACGATCGCCTGCTTGGTGGCCTCCGCGTCACGGCGGGCCTCCTCGAGCATGCCGCGGACCTCTTCGGAGGCCTCGGCAAGCCGCCGCTCGTAGGAGGCGAGCATCCGCTTGGCTTCCGCGTTGGCCGCCTGCGTCTCGGCGATCTGCCGGGCGATCCCTTCCTCACGATTCTCCAGCCCCTGCATGATCGGCTTCCAGGCGAACTTCGTCAGCAGGGCCAGCAGCGTCAGGAACACGACGAACGACCAAATCGCCAGGTCCTTCTGGAACCACGCCGGGCTCTCGAAGTCCTTCTGGGAGACGCCCGCCGGGGCGCGGTTGCCGATTTCAGGCGCGTGGCCGTGGCCATGGTCCTCGCTGGCCCGGGCGACCGCGGCGGGCAGGAGGATCTCCGGCAGCGGCGCGCCGCCGCAGGCGAGCGCTGCAAGCATGAGGCAGGTGGTGCGGAGCGTGGTTTGACGGGTCACGGCGAAACTCCGAAACGTTCGGCTGGTAAGGAAGACTGATTGCGGGCGGAAGACAGGACCGCGTCCCGGGCCCGGAGGCCTGGGAGCGACTGGCCGACGGGACGGGATGGGCATGCAAACCGCCCACCCCGTCCGTCGGACGAACGGGCAGCGTGGCGGGGGTGGTTCACTCCCCGCCGCACCGCCGCGGAGATCAGGCCTTCTGCGAGCAGATGAACAACGCGTAGAAGGTGAAGCCTTCGATGAGCGCCGCCGCGATGATCATCGCCGTCTGGATGCTGCCGGCGACCTCGGGCTGCCGCGACATGCCTTCATAGGCGGCCGAGGCGAGTTTGCTGATGCCGTAGGCGGCGCCGATGACCACCAGGCCGACGCTGAACGCCGAGGTGAGGTCGATGAGCGAGCGACCCGCGGCGGCTTCCTGGGCGCTGGCCATGTCGGCACAGAGGAAAGCCACGGCCAGGGCGGCGACGGTGGTGAGCATGCGGGTCGAGAACAGCGAACGGATCATCAATCAAGCTCCTTGAAAAGAGGGACCGGACGGAGAACGAACAGGTTGAGCGTGCGGGTATGGAAAGGGTGCCGGCTGGCGGCCACGAAGACCATGTTCTAGGGATTTTGCGGCGTCTGTGTAGGGCGGAATCTCCGCGGCGTTGTTTTCGGTGTCGCGGGGTCAGTGCTGGTGAACGGCGGCGCCGATGAACAGGGCCGAGAGGAACGTGAAGATGTAAGCCTGTAAAAACGCCACGAACAACTCGAGCACGCTGAACAGCGTGCAGCTGACGACGCTGATCCCCGTGACCGTGGCCCACAGCCCCATCGAGTAGGTCGCGGCCGCCGAGATCAGCCCCATGATGCCCAGCAGCACGAGGTGGCCGGCCACCATGTTGGCCAGCAGTCGCACGGCGAGAATGCCGTGCTTGATCAGCAGTCCGGCCATCTCGATGAGGAAGATCAGCGGCTTGAGGATGATCGCCAGCGGCAGCGGCAGGTCCATCGACGGCACCTGGTTGCCAAAGAAGCCCAGGAAGCCGAACTTCCGCATGCCGGCCACCACGACCGTCAGCAGCGTCACGCCCGCCAGCGACAATGTGACGGCGAAGGCCGCCGTCGGCGACCCGGCCCAGGGCACCATGCCCAGCAGGTTGCAGCCGAGGACGAAGAAGAAGAGCGTCAGCAGCAGCGGCACGAAGCGGTCGCCATCGTGCTTCTCCAGCACGGCGTGGGCCGGAGTCCCGTGCCCGTGGCCTGCGTCGTGGCCATGGGCGTCGTCATGGTCATGGTGGTCATGGTGGTCATGGTGGTCATGGCTGTCGATCGCCGGCCGGGCGATCTGGTCGCGGACGAAGAGGATCATGGCTTCGAGGAGATTCGCCAGCCGCCCCTTGGCGGGCTCTCCGGTCCGCAGTTTCGCGGCCAGCCGGGAGAACAGCAGCAGGAGGAACGCCGCCAGGACCACCTCCAAGATCATGTACTTCGAGATCCCGAAGCCCGACTTCACCGCATACAGGCTTTCGAGTTCGGCGAACGGCTGGGGAATGAGGATTTTGCCGTCCAACGCCTCCCTGAAGACGGCGACGTCCGTCACCTCCGGATGGCCGTCGCGAAGAAACTTCGGCACGTCGTCGAGCGTTTGCCAGCCATGCCGCCACATCGCCTTCGGGACTTCGAAGAAGTAGCAGTCCTTGAGGTGGTAGATCGGATTGTGGTCGGACATCGAGTCGCGAATCCTGCAACGAAGGACGGGGCCGCGGACAGTGCGACCCCGCGGGGACGCAGAGTGTGCGTGACGAGACCGCCAGCCGTCAATTCGTGGAACTGGCGCCGCCGTTCCGGCGGCCTGGAGTGTCCATGATGTGCAGGAAAATATCCGTGGCAAGCAGGACCAGATAAAAAACGAGCATCCACTCCCCCGCCCCGTCCGCCCGCAGGCTGCCGCCTGCCGTTTGGAGCCACCCGAGGGCCACGAGAAGCGGGAAAATCCGCAGGCCGACAGCCCCGATGCCCAGGCCGACCGCGCGGGCCGGATTCGCCGGGGCGACCCGGCCGGCCAGCCATCCCCCCAGGCTCGTCACCAGGCAGATTCCGGCCGCGAATCCGATCGCCCGGCGGCGCCCGGGGCCGTCGTCACCGATCGCCATCGCGACGGCCACGGCCGTGGCAAGCACGGCGACGAGAATCGCCACCCCCGCCCAGGTCCAGGATCGACGGTGTCGCGGTGGTCTCACGATGGCCGCCGCCTTCCAAATTGGACCAGCCAGCCGAGGCCCGCCGCGAATCCGACCGCCAGACCGGAGATGCCGAGGAAGGTCGTGCCGAACCGACCGTCGAGCCAGGTGCCGGCCACCGCCGGCAGGAACATCACCAGCCCTACGGCCATGATCCGGGCCGCCCAGACCATGGCGTCGCCGATCGGGGATCGCTGCGATGTGCGGACCATGCCGATAGGATACACCGCCATCCAGCGAGACCGATCATGTCCAGACGCAAGCACCGCCGCCGCCGTCCCCGCCCGCGCGACCTGGCGGCGTCGATCGCCTCGGCGGCGCGGCACGAGGGACGTCCGACCGTGCTGCGGCTGGTCGGCTGTGACGGCCAGACGACCCAGGAGGCCATCATCGGCCGGGCCGAGGAGCTCGTCGAAGCCCGCCGTCGTTGGCCCGTGATCTGGGTGGACGTGGAGGGCTTCGAGGATCTGGCGACGATCCGCGCGATCGGCGAGGTGTTCGAAATCGGCGAGTTCGCGCTCGAGGATGCCGTGACGCCCGACGAGCGGCCGAAGGTCGAGGTCTTCGGTCACCAGGTGCTGATCGCCGCCCGGACGGCCCGCGACGACGGCGAGGCCATCGTCACCGACCCGGTCGCCATCTTCCTCGGTGACCGGTATCTGCTCACGTTCCGCGAGCACGGCGTGGGCGATGCCTTCGACGGGGTGCGGCATCGGATCAGGCACGGCCGCACACGGCTCGGCCAGCTCGGCGCCGACCATCTCTGCGGCCTCCTGCTCGACGCCGTCGTGGACGGCTATTTTCCGGTCCTGGAGCGATTCGGCGACCGGCTCGAGGCCCTCGAGGAGGAGGCGATCGAGCGGCCTTCGCGGGAGGCGCTGACGCGGATCCACGACGTTCGCAACGACCTCATGACGCTCCGCCGGGCCCTCTGGCCGACCCGCGACGTGCTGCACGCCCTGGGACGCGAGGCCACGGCCTTCGTGGGCGACCACGCCCGGCAGCACTTCCGCGACTCTTACGACCACACGATGGAGCTGCTCGACCTCCTCGAAAGCTACCGCGAGATCGGCAGCGACCTGCGGGATATCTACCTGGCGAGCCTCAACAACCGCATGAACGACGTGATGAAGGTGCTGACTGTGATCGCCACCGTATTCATGCCGCTGACGTTCATCACCGGCTACTACGGCATGAACTTCGACACGTCGTCTCCCTGGAACATGCCGCTGCTCAACTTCCGCTACGGCAGCCTTGTCGCCGGGGCGATGATGGCGGCGACCACGATCGGCATGGTGGTGTTTTTCTGGCGCCGCGGCTGGCTGAAGCGCTGGCACTGAATGCACGCGAAACATCGGCCTCCGGCCGATTTTCGCTTGGCCGGCCTCCGCCGGCTCTCGAGGGCGTCGCATCCATGCGACGCAGTCCGCGGCGGTGCGGGCGCCTTGGGCGGGTTCCACCCGCTTGCGCAAGCCCCGGCAGATGATCCTCCACCCGCTTGCGCAAGCCCCGGCAGATGATCCTCCACCCGCTTGCGCAAGCCCCTCGGCGCGTGAGAGATAAAGACGGAGATAAAGACTGGGGAACTAGGATTCGAACCTAGACTAACTGGTTCAGAGCCAGTCGTGCTACCGTTACACCATTCCCCAAAATCGGTGTCCCATCGGCCGCAGCGAGGGGGCTTCGGCAGCGGGACCGATTCGGCACGCCGAAACGTCCAGCGGTATGCTGACGCTCCGGGTTTCTCGGAGACTACCCACTCCGTCCCGCGTCGGCAATTCCGATTGCCGGGGCAGCCCGCCGGGCCCGCGAAACCTCGCGCCGGCCGAGGTTCGCGATCGAGGCCTTCTGTGGCATTCCTGGAACTGCACGGCGACCGGGGCCGCAAGCGATTCAAGATCGCCGGGGACCGGATCGTCATCGGCCGACACCCCGGCTGCGACATCGTGATCGAGGAGCCGGCCGTCAGCCGCCAGCACGCCGCCGTCACGCGTGTCGCCGGTCGCCCCTATGTCGAGGATCTTCAGAGCCGCAACGGCACGATGCTCAACGGCCGCCCGCTCACGGCCCGTCAGCCCCTCGAACACGGAGACGCACTCGACATCTGCGGGCGGCGGATCGTGTTCTCCAGCTCGTCGCGGCCCGCCGTGCGATCACCGGCCGACCCGCGGCCCGACTCCGAGGACGTCGTGGATCTCGACATCGCCGCCGGGCAGGCCTCGATGATCCTTTCCCAGATGGACGTGCCGCGGGCGGCGGCCGACGAACCGCTCGGGCATCACGCCGAGGCCAAGCTCCGGGCCCTGATCGGGCTCAACCGGGCGATCGGCGCCTCGCTGTCGCTGGAGGAAGTGCTGCCGCGGATGCTCGACGGTCTGCTGGAGGTCTTTCCGCGGGCCGAACGGGGCTTCGTGCTCTTGGTCGATCCGCAGTCGGAGCGGCTCGTCCTCCGGGCCCGCAAGATCAAGGGCCAGGGCGAGCCGGGGCCGTTGCGGCTGAGCCTCTCGCTCATCGGGCAGGTCGCGGAATCCCGCCGCGCGGTGCTCTCGGCCGACGCCGTGTCCGACAGCCGCTTCAGTTCGCACGACAGCGTCGTCGACTGCCGCATCCGCTCGGTGATGTGCGTGCCTGTGGTTGGCGATGACGGAGCGCTGCTGGGGGTCGTGCAGGTCGACTCGCGGGACGTGCGCAACGGCTTTTCCGCCGCCGACCTCGAGGTCCTCGCCGGCGTGGCCGGTCAGGCGGCCCAGGCGATCGAGCAGGCCCGCGCCCACGACGAGCGAATCGCCCGCGAGCAGATCGACCGCGACCTGGCGCTCGCCCACCGCGTGCAGCAGGGGCTGCTCCCCTCCTGTCCGCCCGCGATCGACGGCTACGCGGTGTTCGACTTCTACGAGGCCGCCCGTCAGGTCGGCGGCGACTTCTTCGCCTACGTGCCCCTGCCGGATGGGCGGCTGGCGACCGTGCTGGCCGACGTTTCCGGCAAGGGCGTGGCGGCGGCGCTGCTCATGGCGGCCCTCTCGGCCGATATCCGCTATTGCCTGGCCAGCGAGCCCGACGTCGCCCGGGCCGTGGGGCGGATCAACGACAGTTTCCTCCGCGGCGGCTGGGACGACCGCTTCGCCACGCTCGTGGTCGTGGTGCTCGACCCGCTGGCCCATCGGGCGACGATCTGCAACGCCGGGCATCTGCCGCCGTATCTCCGCACCCCGACGGGGGGCGTGGCGGCCGTCGGCGCCGATCTCGGCGGGCTGCCCCTGGGCATGGTCGCCGACCGGGAGTACCGGTCGTGCGAGGTCACGCTCGAGCCGGGCGCCGTGCTCGTGCTCCTCACCGACGGCATCAGCGAGGCGCTCGATCACGAGCGGCGGTGCTACGGACTGGAGCGGCTCGAGCAGGTCGTGTCCGCCTCCGAGCCGACCGCGGCGGACGTCGGCCGCGATATCCTCGCCGACGTGGCGCGGCACGCCGCCGGGCAAGTCCAAAGCGACGATATCTGCATGGTCTGCCTGGGCCGCACGGACGCAGCGGCCGCACAGCCTGCCCAGAAACCCGCGCCCGCACGCCGAGCCGGCCGCGTGCAGCCCCGCGGGTGACGGGCCGATACCGGAGTCAGGCGCGTCGGCCGCAGGACAGCGGCCCGGCCGCCGCCCGGGAGAAACGACGATGAGCTTTTTCCAATGGTTGCGGGAAGGCGTGCGGCAGGCGGTGGTGCTGGGCCTCGCCGATGCCGTGGAGGACGTGGGCACGCGGACGAGCACTGACGACTTCGGGCCCGCCCTCGCCCAGTCGCTGCGTGAGCGGCTTTCTGTCCACAAGCCATCGCTCCAGGACGCGACGGTCGTCGAGCAGGCGTCCCCTGCTCCGGCCAGGCGGCGGCTGGGGCGGTCGCTGGAGTCGCTCAAGGCGCCCGCGGCCAAGGCGGCCTGACGCGTCACGCCGGCGGCGCGGGCAGCACGACCTCGATGGTCGTGCCCGCGCCCGGGGCGCTGGTGATTCGCGGCTCGCCGCCGAGCAGCCGCGACCGCTGCCGGATCCCCTCCAGGCCGAAGCGTTCCTCGGGCACGCGGGTCGGGTCGAAGCCGCGGCCGTCGTCCGCGACGAGGATTCGCAGGCTGTCGGCCGATCGGGAGAGGTCGATCCGCAAGTGCCGTGCGTGGGCGTGCTTGCGGGCGTTGCCGATCCCCTCCTGCACGATGCGAAACACGCTGGTCTCCAGCTGGGGAGGCAGGCGGGCGCCCGGCAGCGCGTGCGTGAACGACACGTCGCGGATCTCCTTGCGGGCGTCGTCCACGAGCGATTCGACCGCCTCGACGAGGCCCAGCTCGTCGAGCGCCGGGGGCCGCAGCCCACCGATCAGCCGCCGCGACTCCTCGGCCGCGGCCTGCAGCAGCCGCAGCGACTCGTCGAACTCGTGCGCGGCGGCCGGTGGGCAGGCATACTGGCACGCGTGGAGATGCATCAGCGCCCCGGCGAGGTACTGGGCCAGCCCGTCATGGATCTCGTAGGACACGAGCTGCCGCTCCCGCTCCTGGATCTCGAGCAGCCGGCGGAGCAGGTTGCGCTCGTGCTCGAGTTTTCGCTCGGAGTTCTTGAGGGCGAGAATATCCTCGCAGCACATGATCACCGCCTCGACCTGGCCGGCGACGTGCACCGGCCCGAGGCGGATCGAGAAGAAGAGGAGCTCGCCGCCGATGCCGCGGACCGTCGTCTCCAGGCTCCGCGGCTCCGCGGTCTCGAACACCTCCTGCACCATTCGTGACAGCTGCACCGCCGATTCCGGGACCGTGAATTGCAGCATGCTGCGATCGATGACCTGATCGGTCGTGTACCCGTCGCCGACGCGATTGGCGAACACGATCGTGCCCTCCCGATCGACCACGACGATGTAGTCGCCGGAGGTGCGGCACACGGCCTCCCAGAGCGGCCCCGGATCGCGGAGCAC
>JAJTED010000133.1 GCA_021300535.1 Planctomycetaceae bacterium
GGAGAGCGGCAGGTCCTTGCGGGCTTGCTCGCGGGCGATGCCCGCCGCAAGCCGCTCCTCGTAGACCTTGCGGGCGAGGCCTTGCAGATCACGTTCCGCCTCCGTGAGCCGCTGCCCCTCGGCGGCGGCCACGAGGCCGTCGGAGCCTTGGCGATTGCTGGCCGCCTGGGTCCGCCACTCGTCGTCGGCAGTGGCCTGCATCGAGTCGATTGCCAGCGAGTAGCGGGGCGAATACTCGTTCACGCTCGCGGTGCGGTGGCGGATCCACTGCCGCCAACAGTCCATCGGCACGCGGACGACGAACTTCAGTTCTGCCATTTCGAACGGCGTGGTGTGGGCATGTCGCATCAGGTAGCGGATCAGCTGGCGGTCGTCGCTGACCTTTCGCGTGCCCTCGCCGTAACTGACCCGCGCCGCCTGCACGACCGAGCCGTCGTCGCCCATGCAATCGACCAGGGCCACGAACCCGTCGTCGAGGACGGGGAACTTCCGCCAGCGGACCGCCTCGAACAGGGCGGCTCGATCGCTGGTCGGGGTCGGGAAAGATGCGCTCATCGCCGCGGTGCCTGCTGGGACGGGGCGTCACAGCATGGGGCACGGCCGCGGCGCGGTCAATCCTTCGCCAGGAGTTCCTGGAGAAGCTGGGCCAGTTTCCGGGCGTCGTCGGACTTTCGCACGTGGTCGATCCGCGCCGCGGGCACGCCGAGCTTGGCCAGTGATCCCGTCACGCTCGTCCAGAGCTTGTCCCGCTTCTTTCCCTCGGCGAGGTACAGGTCGGTCACCTGTTCCCCGAGCCGCTGCAGCAGGGCCGTGTCGAGATTCTCGTAGTAGTTCTTGACGATCGACCGCTGGTATTTCGTCAGTTCCGCCATGGCTCGCCGTCCGGTCGGCTGGAAGGGTGCTGCCGCGCTGGCTACAGTATCGGACGAACCGCCCCCCGCCGTCGAGAGAATCCGATGCCCACGATCACGTTCGCCAACGAGAAGAAGGAAATCCAGGTCCCCAACGGGGCCAACCTGCGGAAGGAGGCCCTCCGGGCCGGCGTCCAGCTCTATCCGGGCGTCCACAAGGTGGTGAACTGCCACGGCTTCGGCCAGTGCGGCGCCTGCCGCGTGCTGGTCACCAAGGGGATGGAGAACACCAGCCCCAAGGGGATCATGGAGTCGGCGCGGTTGGCCGTGTCGCTGGCCTACATCGGCAACGAGCAGACCATGCGGCTGGCCTGCCAGACGCGGGTCGAGGGCGACATCACCGTCACCACCTGCCCGCCCATGAACCTGTTTGGCGAGAACTTCTTTAGCTGACTCCAGTTGTCCGAGGGACCATCCATGGATCCCTCGGGCAACGCGGTCCTGGCAACGCTGGCGTTGCCAGGACCTGCAGAGGCGGGCATCTCCCGGCGAGCCTGGCGGCCGCAGCGGACGATGTGGGACGGCAGACTGCGGGGCTGTGATGCCATGAAGGAAATCCTCGCCGTCGTGAAGCCGTTTCTCGCGGAGCGGGTGCTCGAGGCGCTGAAGCTCGCGCCGCTGGAGGCCTGCACGGTCCGTGAGGTCAAGGGCTACGGCCGGCAGAAGAGCTACCTCGACCAGTACGGCGACAGCGAGTACTCGCTCGCCTTCCTTCCCAAGGTCGAGATTCAGCTCTGGGTGGATGACGCGCGTGTCGACGAGGTTGTGGAGCGGATCGTCGCCGCCGCCCGCACGGGCCGCATGGGCGACGGCAAGATCTTCGTGCTCCCCGCCGTGGCCGCCGGCGACGTGTGATTGAAACCACGGTGGCGCACGGCCCGGCCGCGGTCGCGTGCCACGCGCTGCCAAAAAGCCCCGGGTGGAAACCCGGGGACACCGGGCACGAATACCAACCCGCCGTCGATGCCGCATGACGCCAGGCAAGGCTCCGGTTCGAAGCCGTATTGCACGGCAGCCGGGAAGGTATGCCGCCCGGAGTCCCCCAGCTTCCGCTGGGGGCTTGTTGGGAGAGGTGTGCGAGTGTCCCTGCAAGCGGCTCGGCCGGGCCGCATCAGCGGCGGAAGATGCCGGTGGCGTACCAGATGCCGTTGGAGCCGCGGCGGATGTCGTAGCCGTAGGCGGCCTGCGGGCTGTGGACGGCGTTCCAGTGGCCGGACGATTGCCGCGCCGGCGATGCGCCGCGATCGTGCGTCCCAGCCGTGGTGGCCCTGGCGACGGAGGCGGGCCTGGTGTTCCGAGTGGGCGGCGGCCTCGCTGCAGAGCACGGGATCGCAGGTGCCCTCGGTGCTGCGCGGGCTCTCCGGGTGGATCCGCACGGCGAGGATCAGCGACCGTTGTGTGAGCGAGGCGGTGGGCAGGCCGGGGAGCTGGTCGATGTGCGCCGGCTCGAAGCGGTAGTACTTGCCCGGCGTCCGCGGCAGGATCGAGACGACACGGCCGGCATACTCCGGGTGGGCATGATCCACGACGAAGATGCCGGCGCCGCGCCGCATCGCGCCGAGGCCGGGATCGGCGACGAGCGCCGCGCCGCCGTCGTGGAGTCCCAGCCGGCAGAAGACCCACGGCGTGCCGCTCGCGGCGAACCGCTGCTGCACGGCGGCACGCTCGAGGTGGCTGCCGGCAGGGTCGTGGGCAGCGGCCGCCTGCGGCTCGATGGAGACCAGCAGCATCGCCCCCGCCTGGCGGGCGGCGTCGCTCGCGGCGGCGTAGTCGTCGATCCGCTGCACGGCAGCGGCGCGGGATGGGGCGAGCGGCACGGGCGTTGCGGCCTCGATGCCGATGGGGGAACTCACGGCCAGCAGGGCAGCGGTGAAGAGAAGGGTGTGGCGGGTCGCGACCATGCGTGTTTGTCCTCCGTGTGATGGGTTGCCGGCAGGCTTTTGGCTCGAGCGCATTCGACTGCGGTGTATCGCCGGCTTCGGGGGCGGCAAAAGTCTTCTCGCTGTAGCCGCGGCGGCCACACGCTCGTCGAGCGTTCGCCGACCCCTTCGCCTCCCGCTCCCAAAGTGTCCGGGAGACGCTCGACGTATGCCGGAGTCGCTCGAGCCGGCATGCGGCGATTGAATGCCCTGCGGGAATGGCCTGCAAGGGGCGGAGACTGCGGCGCCGCTGCCGGTGGCATTGACTTTGTTCGACTTGCGGCCTGGGGGATCTGCCGGAAGTTGAACGGCCGGTGTCGGTTAGGGCGCGGCAGAGAAAAACCGCCGCCGCGCGCCGGAATTCGTCGGCAAATGGGGGGTATTGGGGCGGCGGGCGAGTGCCATGGAGGCGAATCCGACCGGCGGGCTACACTCTCGACTCGTTTCTGGCCACGTTCCAAACTCCCAGCCCCCGGCCACCAAGCGATCCCCCAGAAGCAATCCCCCCAGGACAGGCGCACCAGCATGGCTTCATCCCGTTTCGGAACCGTTTTCACGCTCTGTGGTGCGGCCCTCGCCGTCGTTCTGCTCGGAGTCCCATCTCGGGCGATCGATCTCCGCGACATGGGATCCCAGCCGCTCGGGGAGGGCGAGGCGTTCCGTCCGGTCACCGAAGGCCGGCTGGCCTCCGCCGCCGCGCGGCTGCGCGAGGCGCTGGGACCGCTCGACCGGCTGCTGGCCCGCAGCCCGAGTGGCGCCGCCTGGAAGACGTACCTTGACTGGCCGGCCCTCACCGCCCAGGCCGCATCCGGGGCCGCAGCCGACCCCGCCGTGCTCCGCCGCCTCCAAAAGCGGCTCGACGCGGAGGAGAACGGCCTGGAGATGCCGCCGTTCGCCGCCGTCCGTCGCGCCGTCACCGCCTATGCGGAAGCCGCCGATGCCGCCCAGGATCCGAACGCGCAGGCTGTCTATGGACAGCGGCTGGAAAAACTCGCCGCGGCCGTGGCGACTGGGGCCGCCACCGGCACGGCCGACGCCCTCGATCCGGTCGGGCCGCTGCTGGCCCGGCTGGAGGAGTCGGGGCAGGCGCCGGCGACGGTGGCCCGCGTGCGGTCCGCGGTCAATCGCCCGAATCTGTTCCTCGACGTGGACGAGGGCCTGTTGGGGAGCGCCGTCAATCGGGCCGTGGACGAGACGGCGGCGATCAACGACACGGTGCTCGGCACGCGGGTCCACGGCAGCGGCCGCACCACCGGCCTGGTGCTGCTCGACTTCGTGCCCAGCCTGCAGCAGGCCGTGGTCGACCTGAAGCTCGACGCCACGAACCATTCCAACACCCGCGGCTCGCAGGGGCCGGTCACGGTCCACACGCTGGGCACCACCACGATCGGCGCCCGTAAGCGGATCCTGATCGACGATCAGCGGGTCACGGCGCTGCCGGTCGAGGCGCATGCCGACACCGACACCCGCACGGCGGGCATCGGCGTCAACAAGCGGTTCGGCCAGCGGCTGATCCGCAAGGTCGCCAGCCGCAAAGGCGGCCCGCGACTACCAGGCGAAGTTCCGCGGGCCGCTCATCGAGCGCGGCTGGTATCCGGAGTTGCTCCAGATGAGCACGAGCGACTCCCGGCTTTCGGTCACGGCCCGCAAGGCGCTCGCCGACCAGATCGGCGCCTTCACGGCGCCGCCGGCGGTCGACGCCGATGCGGTGCTCGCGGCCCGGGTGCACGAGACGCTCGTCAACAACGCGGCCGAGATCACGCTCGGCGGCCGCACGATCACGCAGCAGTTCGTCGAGGAGCAAATTAAGAAGAACAACGGCACCCTGCCGGAGGCCCTGGGCAACGATCCTGACCAGCAGCCGTGGTCGATCACCTTCGCCAAGCGGAAGCCGGTCGAGCTCGATGCCGGCGACGACCGGGTGAAGGTCACGGTCCGGGGCAGCCGCTTCACCTCGGGCGAGCGGGAGTTTCCGGCCATGGACATCTGGGCGGCCTATCGGATCGAGCCGGGCCCGGCCGGTGTGCGGCTCGTCCGCGACGGCGACGTGCAGATCTATCCGCCCGGGTTCGTGCCCGGCGGCGGCGAGAAGCTCACCATGCAGGAGACGTCGCTGCGGCGCATCCTCCAGAAGCGGTTCAACAAGGTCTTCAAGGAGGTCGTGGACGTGGAGCCGCTGAAGTTGCCGGGTGAGCTGGAGCGGGCCGGGCCGCTGCCGATGGAGCAGCTTGTGGCCCGCAAGGACGGCTGGGTGGCCGTGGGCTGGCGGAAGAAGGATCCGGTGATTCGCGAGTCGGTGGTCGGCGACGTGATTCTCTCGGAGCGGGTCGTGCCCGCCGTGAGTCACGCGGTGGCGATGATCACCGATTGAACGCGACCGCGGCGGTGACGTCATGAAGCCGGATAACCTGTTGCGGGCGATCGACCTGGCCGCGGCCGGCGCATGGGACGACGCCCACGGCATTGTGCAGCAGGACGAGGCCGATCCGACGGCGGCCTGGATCCATGCGGTGCTCCACAAGATCGAGGGCGATGCGGGCAACGCCCGCTATTGGTACCGCCGGGCCGGCCGGATGGAACACGTGAACGACGACCCGCAGGTCGAGCTGGCGGCGATCCGCGGGTCGCTGGCGCGGTGAGCCGGCCGTGTCACGGCCGTGCAACGACCGCTGCTGCGGCGAGCGGCAGCGTGAGCACGAACCGTCCGCCGCCGTCGGTCGGCGGCTCGTACGCGAGCTCGCCCCCCATCTGCCGCGCGAGCCGGCGGGAGAGGGCGAGGCCGAGGCCGACGCCGGCCGCCCCCTCCGCTGCGTCGTGGGCGCTCTTGCGGAACGGTTCGAACAGCCGGGCGGCCTCGCGGGCCGTGACGCCGGGGCCGTGATCCCGCACGGCGATCGCCAGGCTTCGGCCGCAAGCCGCTGCCGCAAGTTCGATCACGGCCGGGCCGGCGCCACGGGCGTACTTGCAGGCGTTGTCCACGAGGTTGAAGAGCACCTGCTCCACGGCCGCGGGGTCGGTGGTCACCGCGAGGCCGCGGGTCGCAGCGTCGGCGTGCAGCTGCCACTCGAACCCGGCCTGTGTGGCCCGCTCAGCCGGCCGGGCCGTGGCCTGCTCGAGCAGGTCGGCCACAGATAGCGGCGCGAGGCGGGCGGCATGGCGGCCACGCTCGAGCCGGGCGTAGGCGAGAACATTTTCCACGAGGTGCGTGAGCCGGTCGGCCTCGCGGCGAAGCGTCGCGTGGTAGGTGGGCACCTCCTGGGACGGAACCATGCCCTCCTCCAGCAGTCCCGAGTAGAGCCGGAACGTGGTCAGCGGCGTGCGGAGCTCGTGCGTGACGCTCGACACGAAGGCCGCCCGCCGTTCGCTGAGTGCGAGCACGCTCGCGAGCAGGGCCCCGACCGCGGCGGCGGCGACGGCCATCGCCGCCCAGGCTACGGCCAGCGTGCCGCGCAAGGGCGACCAGCCCGCCACGACGGGCGGCGGCAGCGGGCCGGGGACGAGCCGGGCGGGAATCGCAGCCAGGAGCCGCTGATCGGTTGTGGGCGTGGTTTCGTTTGCCGGCTCGAGTGTCGCTCCGGGCAGAAGATCGGCGATCGTGGCCACGAGGTCGGCCTGTAGCCGGGGCCAGTCGAGGACCGCGCCTTCGATGGCGGTCGCCTCGGTCGCCGGCTGCACGCGGCGGGCGAGGAGCAGCGCGTCGCCCGCCCACACGGCCGACAGGGCGGCCAGCGGGGCGGCGGCAGCGCCAGGCGGGTCCAGAATGAGCTGCTGCGCGGTGGCGTTTTGCTGCACGGCCTGCTGCCGGGCCCGGCGTTCGGTGGCGTTTCGCGCCTGCTGGATCGGTAGGTCGGCGAGTTGCGCGGCATCGTCGCCTGCGGCCAGCGACTCGCCGGCCGCCGGCTCGGGCAGCCGGGCGACGAGCGTGGCGGCGTCGAAACGCACGGCTTCGCGGCCGGTCGCGGCGGCGATCGTGCGGCGGCGGCCGGCGGCGTCGATCACGAACGTCTCCACGACCGGCGGCACCGGCCGCGCGGTTCGCACGTTCGCCGTCTCCCGGGCCACGAGCGCCGCGAGCGCGGCGTCGATCCGCCACAGCGCGAGCCGCACGTTTTCCTCGACCGTCGCCTCCTGCCGGGCCGCCGCCTCGGCCCGGTCGGCCTCGAGGGCGCGGAGCGTGAGTGCGGCCCAGGCCGCCGTGGCGATCACGAGGCACGCGGCATACGCCGCCCACACGCGGCGTGGGCTCATTCGCCGGCCTCCGCGGCGGCCCAGGCATAGCCCTGGCCGCGGACGGTGAGCACCCGCCGCGGGGCGGCCGTGTCGTCACGAAGTTTTTCCCGCAGCCGCATCACGTGCATGTCGATCGTGCGGGTGGTCACGCCCCGCGGATCGAGCCGCCACACGCGGCGGAGCAATTCCTCACGGCTGATCGCGCGGCCGGCGTGGGCCGCGAGGTAGGCGGCCAGTTCCGCCTCCTTCTCCGACAGTTCCACGCGGCCGCCATCGGCGTGCCGGATCTCGCGGCGGGCGAGATCGACGACGAGGCCGTCGCACTCGATCAGTTCCACGGGCCGCGGCCGCTCCGGCGAGCGACGGAGCACGGCCTCGACTCGGGCGAGCAGCTCCCGCACGCTGAACGGCTTGACCACGTAGTCGTCGGCCCCGGCGGCGAGGCCGCCGACGCGGTCGTCCTCCGCCGCCCGGGCCGTGAGCAGGATCACCGGCCGCGTGGGCCGCGACTCCCGCACCCGCCGCAGGATCTCCAGGCCGTCGGTGCCCGGGAGGACGACGTCGAGGAGCACGAGATCGACCTCGGCGGCCTCCGCGAGCGCCAGTCCCCGCGGCCCGTCGCCCGCCTCGAGCACGTCGTAGCCGGCGAACGTGAGCGCCGCTACGACCCCGCGGCGGATCGCCGGATCGTCCTCGACCACGAGCAGGCGCCGGGGAGCGGTGGTCATCGGCGGGCGACCTTTCCACGGGCGTCGGCGGCGGAGCCCGCGAAGGGGATCTTCGTGGTCCGCACGTCGAGGAGCGGCTTGAGCTCGTAGATGTTTGTGTAGCCGTAGGCGTGAAGCACGTTGAACGTGTGGACGTTGAGCGCAGCGGGTGCCGCCTTTGAGGCGAAGGCCCGCTCCTCGTTCACGAAGTTGTTGTTGCAGTAGATGAGCACGCGGGTGTCCTTCGTGGGAATGACCTTGGACAGCTCGTCCGCGGTGATGTCGGGGAAGCTCAGGTGACGGGCCCCGCGAACGTGCAGGAGGTTGAATTTCTCACGGCTGCGGGCGTCGAGGACGATCGTCTCGGGCTGGGCGGCGAGCGCGATGAACTCATCCTCGTCGATGCGGCGGCCGTCCCGCAACGCCTCGACATCGGCCACGCCTTTGAAAAAGCCACGGTAGTCGATGCGGGGATTGCCCTCGTCGGCCCGGGCGGTGGCGAGGGCGAGGGCGGCGGCCAGGAACACGAGCGAATCGCGGCGGCAGGGCAGCATGGCGAGCGACATGGCGGGAACTCCGGGAGGACGCGGCCGCCGGAACCATCCGGCGCGGGCCGCACGGGAGAAAGTATCGGTGCTCTGGCCGTGGCGGTGTGTAACGCCCGCGCAACCTGCACGGCACGGCTCGGCATCCTGCCGACCGTGCCTTGGCGGGCCTCCGCCCGCTGGAGGTGACCCGGCCCTCCGGGCCTGGTTTCAAGCTTTTGATGGTGCGCGGAGGAGTTCAACAGAGCGTCGCCGCTGCAGGGATCCAGCTGCGCATCGTGTTGTGCCGGACCCGTGAACAGGGGATCGGTCTCGTCGCCGGTCCAAGAAGCCCCGGGCGGGAGCCCGGGGACTCCGGCCACGAAAACCACCCCGCCATCCATGCCGCATGAAGGCAGGTGATTTTCCGGTACAAACCCACATCGCATGGCACCCGGGAAGGTATGCAACCCGGAGTCCCCCGGCTTCCGCCGGGGGCTTTTTGTGCCGTTGGCGTGCGTCAAGCCAAGAGCAAGACCGGAGAACGCGCAACACCAAAACGTCAAGCGACGCGGCCGGGAGTGGTTCGATGCCATGGCCTTCGCCGGCCGAGGTCAGTCGATTTTCGGCCGGGGCTGCACCGGCTCGAAGGGCCGGACCCAGATGTTGCGGAATTGCAGCGGGTTCCCGTGGTCCTGGAGTTCGATCGGCAGCGCATCGTCATGCCGTTCGTAGGTCGGCGGCATGTGCCAGGCGGTGGTGCCCTTGATGACGGTGTCGGCGTGGATGGCGACGCCGTTGTGCAGCACGCTCACCCGGCCCGGCGCCGCAAGTGATCCATCGGCGGCGAACCGCGGCCGCGTGAAGAGGATGTCGTAGGTCTGCCATTCCCCGGGGCGGCGGCAGGCGTTCACCGCCGGCGGCTGCTGCTTGTAAAGGGCGCCGCACTGGCCGTCGGGGTAGGTGAGCGGGCCATCGGTCCCGTCCTCGAACGAGTCGAGCACCTGGATCTCGTACCTGCCCATGAGGAACACGCCCGAGTTGCCACGGCCCTGCCCCGTGCCGACCGCGGGCGCCGGCGTTCGAAACTCGACGTGCAGGTGGCAGTCGCCGAAGCCCTGTCGCGTGGTGATGCGTCCCTTGCCGACCGTCGCCACGCCGTCCTCCACCCTCCAGGTGTCGGTGCCGTTCCAGGCGGAGAGATCCTTGCCGAGCAGGACGATCGCGTCGGCCGGCACCGGGGCCGGGCCGGCGGGCGCCGGGCCGGGATCGACGACGCGCGGTCGCGGCCACTCGATCGGCGACACCCATTCCCTGGGCTGCTGACGGCCGGCCAGATGCAGCCGCCGCGAGCGAATCGACGCCGTCAGCCGCGCGGCCTCGGCCTCGGCCTCCGCGACCGACACCCCCGCCGCCATGCCCGGTCGCAGGTGCCCGGCAGCGGCGAGGTAGGCGTCGCGGAGGATCTTCAGCCGGGCGGTCACTTCGGGGAGAAAAGCGGCGAGCGCGTCGGGCGTGTCGGCGGTGGCGATCGGCCCGGCTTCGCCCAGGCCCGCGAGCACGGCCCGGCAGATCGCCCAGTGGCCGGCGTCGTCCGGGTGAATGCAGTCGGCTGCGAAGGCGAACCCCGGATCAGCCACCCGCTTGGCGGCCAGCATCGCCTGCATGGGGCCATGCACGTCGATCACGAGCCACCCGTCGGCCCGCTTTGAGACGAGCCAGTCGGAATAGGCCGCGAGCACTGCGTCGTAGTCCACGTCACCGGCCGGCGCGGGCTTGCCCGGGGGGCCGCCGTAGACCGGCGGCGTGAGATGCACGATCTTCGCGCCCGTCTGCTCGACGGCCGCATGCAGCCGCTCCATGCCGGCCTTGAACTTCGCGAACCGTTCCTCGTCGAGCGGCTGGTAGATGCCGCAGTTCATCCCGTAACAGGCGAGCACGACGTCGGGCCGCGTGAGACGCAGCACGCGGTCGAGCCGCTCGTGCACGTCGGGCCGGGGGAACTTCCCGCCGGCGTGACTGGCCTCGGACAGCCCCGAGACCGTCTCGCTCGACAGTCCCATGTCGATGACTTCGGCGGTCGTGCCCCGCCGCTCCATCCAGGCGACGAGGCTGGCCAGCCAGCGGCCGTCGTAGGTGATCGAGTCGCCAAGGGCCACGATCCGCTTGGCTTCGAGGAGCAGCGCTGCGGGCGCGGCCGGCGGCGCCGCGGTGGCCAGGCCGCCGCAGCAGAGGGAGGCCACCAGGATGAAGCGCATCATCAACGGCATCGAGAAGGCTCCTATTTGGACGGCGTGGCACCCGCGCGGATCGCGAACAGATGGCTCTTGTTGGCGATGTAGAGCGTGTCCCCCACCGCGATCGGTGTCGAGTAGACGCTGTTGCCCATGTTGATCTCCCCGAGCAGATCCATCTCCCGGCCGAGCTTGAAGATGCAGATGTCGCCGTCCTCGTCGCCGATGTACACCTTCCCGTCTGCGATCAGCGGCGAACCCCAGCTGGCGGCCAGCATGTCGTGCGTCCAGAGCGGCTTGCCCGTCTTCACGTCGAGGCAGTGAAACAGGCCGCTGAAGTCGGCCACGAACAGCAGGCCGTCCTTGATGGCGACTCTCCTCGAAGGAGAGCTTGCCGTTGCCGTCGGCGTCGAAGCCGGGATAGTGCCAGACGGCCGCCGAGTTGGGATTGGGCCGGGCCACCTCCCCCTCTTCCTTGATCACGGCCTGGTTGCGGCGGTGGGGCAGGGGCTTCGTCGGGTCTTTGAGGTTGAAGGCGAGTTCGCTCGACACGTCGCCCCGCTTCGTGGGATCGATGCACCACAGGTGGCCCACCCCCTCGCCGTGCTCGGGATCCTCGCCCACGGCGATGTAGACCAGGCCGTCGTAGATCACCGGCGTGCCGATGATGTGATTGCGGTCGGCCCGGCCGCCGAGCGTGTACTTCGATTCCTTCGGGTTGCAGTCGAACTTCCACAGCAGCTTGGCCTTGCCGTTCTCGCCGCGGGCGTCGAAGGCATACAGCCAGCCGTCGCCGCCGCCGAACAGCACCTGCGGCACGCCGCCGAGCTCGGCATAGGCCGGGCTCGACCACTGACCGTGCAGCACGTTTGCACCGGGCGAATTGTCGGCCCACAGCACCTTCCCGGACCGCTTGTCGATGCACAAGAAGCTCGGGGCTTCGAAGTTCGGCAGGTTGATGTGCCCCTCGTCCACGCCGTTGCTCGTGTTGACGAACAGCAGGTCGCCGGCGCTCGTCACGCTGCAGGAGCACATGTTGTGCTGCGACACGCCGAGTTGCTTCATCATGTCGAGCACCCAGACGACGTCGGCCTCGTCGTCGGCCGGGGCCTTTTCGGCGGTGAAGGGGCCGTCGTTCTCGCCGTCGCGGAAGCCTTCCGTGTCGAGACACTTCACCTCGCCGCGGCTGGTCACGTACCACAGCCGATCCCCCTCAGCCAGCGGCGAACAGCAGATGCCCTGCAGGGGCCAGTCGTGGACGCGGCCGGTGGGGAGCTTCTCGCTCGAGTCCTGCCACAGGAACGAGCCGTCCCGCTCCGCGAAGGCCAGCAGACAGCCCAGGTCGATGGCCGGCGGATACCGCTTCAGCCAGCCCTTGCCGTTGTTCGTCCCGACGTACACCTTGCCCCCCGCCACGACCGGGTTGCCGTAGGTCTGGCTGCCGAGGGCCGCCACCCAGGCGACGTTCTTGCTCGTCTTGGGATTCCAGGCGCCCGTGTCGGGGTCGAACTCGCCCGGCGCCCAATCGATCGGCAGGTTTTTGGCGTCGGGCGCGTTGTTGCGGACAGTCGAGCCGCCCCACTGGTTCCACTCCGCTGCCGGAACAGCGACGGCGGCACAAGCCACGAGGAGCACGATACTGAAGGAGTGTTTCACTTGGCGGCCTCCACGGAGACGTTGTCAATGTAGATCTCGGAATCTTTCGAATTGCCGAAGAAGCCGGGGCTGCCTTGGAGGTTGCCATCGGCGTGGACGGCCTCGATCGTCCAGGCGGCGGGCTCCGGCTCGCCCCGCGGCCAGACCTTGCCGCGGAGATCGGCGGCGCCGTCCCGCGTGCGGGCCTCGAGCTTCATCGTGTACCAGCGGCCCGCATCCCAGGCGAAGGGAATCGTCTTGGAAAAGTGCGTCGCCACCTGCGGCGGCCACGAGCGGAGTTGCAGCTGTTGCGCCGCGCCCATCAGGTCGAGCGTGTACCGCTGGGCGATCAGCCCCATGTCGGGCATGCGGGCCTTCTCCAGGGCCGCCGCGGTGCCGAAGGCCTTCGCGAACGCGTCGGCATCGGAGGCGGCCGATTTCGGGGTGTCGGATGCCGGCGAGCCCGGCTTCTCGACACCGGTCTCCTGGGCGCGGAAGTCGGCCTGGACCGTGTAGTCATGGAGGGCGATCGGCCCGATCCAGCCCTGGCTGCGGGTCCCCTTGGGAATCGTCGTCACCTTCACGAGACACTTCGAGCCGTTCACCTCGCGGACGACATGGCGGTAGCGCATCCCGATCCAAGGCAGCGGCGGCTCCCCCTTCACGACGCCCGTCTTCGGGTCGGCGGCGAGTGAAATCTCCTCGAAGTCGAACTTCCAGGGCAGGGGGGGCATCGAGCGGATCCGGGCCTTGCCCTCGAGGTCGCCCACCTTGGCCGTCACGATCGCGGCGGCGTGCTTTCCGGGCGGTGCCGTGTAGCTGCCGTCGCCGGTGATGTCACCCACCGTCGTCTCGAACCGCAGCGGCGAGCTATTCAATTCCTTCACGAACCTGCCGGCGGCGTCGAAGAGCCGCACCTTGAGAGGCAGCGTCTCGCCGGCCGCGATCAGCGCCTCCGCAGGCACCACCTGTACCCAGGCGGGCTCGCCTGCGGGCTCGCGCGTCGATGTCGAGACCTGCTGCGCGGCCGAGGTCCGCGGCTGCTCCTGAATCGCAGTCTTCGGCTGGGCGGTGTCACCGAGACAGTACAGCCGCGCGGCCGTCGTCAGGTAAATCCGCCCCTGCCAGGCGATCGGCGAGGCCGTGACCTCGTCCTTCTCGTCGAGCCGCATGCGGTTGACGAACTTCAGGCCGTCCTTGGTCGGCTCGAGCACGTGCCAGCCGCTTGTCGAGCAGACGTACAGCCTGCCGTCCGCCACCAGAGGGCTGCCGCGGACGATCGTGCCGAGGAGCTTCGTCGGCTTGCCGACGGGCTCGCCCGTCGCCTTGTCGAAGGCGTAGATCTTGGCGCCGTCGTCCACGAAGTAGACGCGGTCGCCGAGAATCACCGGCATCGAGCGGCCATCCATCACGTTTTTCCGCTGCCAGATCGCGTGCGTGGCCGTGATGTCGCCGCTGCCCACGCCCTTGAAGGCCGTCACCGAGCCCATCGACGTGTTGTCGAGGTTTTCCTCGGACTGCGAGATGTACACCGTGTCGCCGTCCACGAGCGGGGCGACGTTGAGCCCACGGCGGGAGAGCTTGAAGTTCCAGACGGCCTTGCCCGTCCGCGGCTGGAAGTTCCATACGCTGCCGTCGCTCGACCCGAAGACGACCGCCGCCTGGCCGCCGAGCACGGCCAACGCGGGCGTGCTGTAGGTCGTGTCCTCCGGGAGTTCCTTGGTGCCGTTCATCCAGCGGACCGCCCCCGTCCCCTTGTCGAGGCCGAGGAAGCGGTGGGCCGGGCGGGCGGTGTCCCCCCAGCCGGTGACCACGGCGCTGGCGATCACGAGATCCTCGAACACCACCGGGATGTTCGTCCGGCCGCCGTAGGTGGAGAGGAAGCCGAACTCCTCGTGGAGCGATCGGTGCCACTTCGTCTTGCCCGTCGCCGCGTCGATCGCCGTGAACGCCCCGCACACGCCGTGGGCGAAGACGGTGTCGCTCGCCGGGTCGGCGACGACCGCCGACCAACCGACCCGCTCGGCCGGCACGTCGGAGAGATAGACGTTGAACACGTTCTCCCAGAGCTTCTGTCCGGTGACGGCGTCGAGGCACAGCACCTTCTCCGCTTCCTCCTTCGTGTCCGGCTTGTGCCGCACGAGCGTGAACAGCCTCCCCCCCATGATCACAGGCGTGGAGATGCCCCCCGCTGCGTCGTTCTTCCAGAGCACGTTGGTGCCCGCCTCGGGATCGAAGGACGTGACCGGCATGCGGTCGCCGCCGCCGGCATGGCGGTCCTGCCCGGGACCCCGCCAGTCGGGCCAGTCGGCCGCCGCGGCAGGCCAGGCTGCCGTGACGATCGCGATCACGAGGCAAGGAAGTGCAGATGGACTGGAAAACATTGCGTTACTCCTCGATGCCCGCCCGTTTCGCCTCGTCCGGCAGGCCCGGATCGACGATCCCCCGGGCCCCGCGGCCCTGTTGCAGTCGGTCAGCCGTGTCGGCGGCGATGTTTTCGAGGTCGGCGTTCCACCACCGGGCTTGCTGGCCGACGGGCGGCGCGACCGCCGGACGCAGCAGCCGCATGCCGACGCCGAGCGACGGTTCCTCGGTGTACCACCATGGGCTCAACGGGAGGTTGGGATCGCTCTCCTTCCAGGGTTCGTCCTCGGAGCCGCGGCGGGCGGCGCTCCGCAGCCGATCGGCGTCGTCGTAGAAGGCACCGCCGCGGACGATGCGCCCCGCGAGCCGCGTGGGCCAGACGATGGCCGCGGCGGCGGCCACGGGCTGCGGCATCGCGGCCTGTTTCCCATAGCCCCCATCGACCAGTTGGTCGATCACCCACTCGGCGACGTTGCCGTGCATGTCGTGGAGGCCGAAGGCGTTGGGCCGCTTACGGCCCACCGGATGGGTCGTGTTGTCGGCGTTGTCGGCGAACCAGGCGACCGCGTCGAGGGTCGCCGCATCGGCGCCGCTACTCCAGGGCGTGTGCGTTCCGGCTCGGCAGGCATATTCCCACTCGCTCTCCGTGGGCAGGCGGTAGAAGCGGTCGGTGAGCTTACTCACCCACTTCGTATACTGGCGGGCCGCAAACTGGGTCATTGTCACGGCCGGGAGATCCGGATCCTCGCCGTTGGTGAAGGTCTTGCTCGGGTCGTAGAGCTTGGAGGGGGCCGTGACCGCGTGGGCCTCGTTCTCGGCCGTGACCGGCCGCATCTTGGCGGCCTCGAGGCCCTTGAACAACTCGCAGGCGGCCATATAGGTCTTGTACTCGCCCCACGTCACCTCGCAGCGGCCCATCCAGAACGGCTCGACCGTGACCTCGAAGGCCGGCCCCTCGTCGGCGGACCGGTCGGCCTCGGCGGCCGGGCTGCCCATGCGGAACGTGCCGCCGGGCACGGGAATCATCCGAAACGTGATCGCGGTGCCGGGAATCGTCTCGTCATAGGGAACCATCCAGCCCCCCTCGATCGGCACCGTCGGGCCGGCGCCCGCGGGCCGCTCGGCTCCACGGACGATGCCGCGGCTCTCCGCGGCGGCGACGGTGTCGCAGTCGCCCGGCCCCATACATCCGACGAGTAGCATGGCGATGGCGGCGGTATGGGCGGGGCGACGGCCATGCATGGCTGGATCTCTCGAGGCTGCGGCGGAGTTGCGGGACGAGCGGTCTGCTCGCAGGACGGGCGGTCGTTGAACCGCGTAAAGTGTACCCTGACGGGCTGGCCCCGCTCAACGAAAGAGGCCCTGCCGTGACCGCCCCCAAACCCACCCGCGCTTCCGGTAAAAAGCCTGCGGCCCGCACCGCCGACAAGCCGGCCGAGCGAGTCGTGGCGGAGAACCGCAAGGCGCGGCACGACTATGAGATCCTCGAGACCCTCGAATGCGGGATCGCGCTGGTGGGCAGCGAGGTGAAAAGTCTGCGGGGCGGGCGGATGTCGCTCGACGAGGCCTACGGCCGCGTCGAGGGGGACGAAGTGTGGCTCATGGGCTGCGACATCCCGGAATACGAGAAGGCCAATCAGCTCAACCACAAGCCGAAGCGGCCGCGAAAGCTGCTCCTCCACCGACGGGAGATCCGGAAGTTCGCCGGCCAGGCATTTGAAAAGGGGCTCACGCTCGTGCCGTTGAAGATGTACTTCAAGGACGGCCGGGTGAAGGTCCTGCTGGGCATCGGCCGGGGCCGGAAGGCACACGACAAGCGGCAGAAGATGAAGGCCGACACCGCCCGGCGTGAAATCGAAACCGCCCTCCGCGGCCGGGGCGGCCGCGGAGGGCGGTGATGCGGGGCTCGATGATGCGGGGCTAAAGCCGCGGCTGGGCGGCCGGTTGCCCCAGGCGATCCGACGGTCGTGCAGCGAAATCAGGAGCGTGAGGCGAGGAGTTCGGCGAACGCTTGAGGAGCGTGGGGCGGATCTTCGCCCCAGCGACGAGACTTTTGCCGCCCCCGAGCCGGGGCTGCACCACTGTCGACTGCGTTCAGTCGTCGGCAGCTCCGACGAGCAGGCCCGCGGTCGAATCGGTCGAATCCTCGGGGTGCCACAGCGGCATGCCGCGTTGGATCCGCTCCGCGAGGATGTCGATCTTCTGCTTTGAGCCCGCCGGGGCGGACGTCGGGGAGAAGTCCTCCGTGCACTGCGGCTCGAAATTCTCGTCGTGACCGTAGAGTTCAATGATCTCGAAAACGTTGCGAATCCGTGCCATCGGGACGAACCTGTCCGTCATGACCGTTGCGAATTACCATTGTTCCCCACGTGCTCCGGGCTTTCGCTGCGGCTGAAGCCGCGACGCCCCGCGAGCACAGGCCTGGTTCGGCCGCGGGCTCCCACCCGCCGCCGCCGTCGATGGCCCAGTTCACCGGCTCGCTCGTCAGTTATCCGGCCCGAGTCTCGTTCGCGGCCTATGTGTTCACGATCCTGGTCGGCGGAGCGCTGCTCACCCTGCCAGCCGCCCGGCAGCCCGACTGCCCGCCGATCTCGCTGGTGGACGGCATCTTCACCGCCACGAGCGCCTGCTGCGTGACGGGCCTCACGGTCCGCTCGACGCTCAACGACTTCTCGTTCCTCGGCCAGGCGCTGATTCTCGCCCTCATTCAGCTCGGCGGGCTCGGCATCATGACCATCACGACACTCCTGTCCTTCCAGATCGGCGGGGAGGCGACGCTCCGGCAGCGGGCCGTCGTGGCCGAGACGCTCGGCATCAAGTCGGGCCGGGACCTGCGCTGGGTGACGCTTGCCGTGCTCGCGACGGTGCTGTTCGCGGAGGCCTGCGGCTTCGTGCTCCTCTGCTGGGCCGACTGGGGCTCGGCGGCGCCCGGGCACGTGGTCTGGCGGTCGCTGTTCCACTCGGTGTCGGCCTTCTGCAACGCCGGCTTCGCCCTCCACGACCAGAACCTCGTGCCCGACGCGGGCCGGGTGTCGATCAATCTCGTGATCTGCGGCCTGATCATCCTGGGCGGGCTGGGATTCCCGGTGATCTTCGACGTCGTGTCGCGGCTGCGGCGACGCGAGGAGTTCTGGGAGCGGCTGCACATGCAGACGAAGATGATGCTCATCGGCACGGCCGTCCTGCTGGCCTGCGGGGCGGCCTCGTTCTGGGCGCTCGAGTGGGACGAAGCCATCGCCCGCGAGCCGCTGCCCACCAAGCTGCTGATGGGGCTCTTTCACTCCACCACCTGCCGCACCGCCGGCTTCAACACCGTCGACTACGGGGCCCTGTCGAGCGCCACGCTGTTTCTGGCCATCATCCTCATGGCCATCGGCGCCGGCCCGTGCTCCACCGCCGGCGGCTTCAAGGTGAGCACGTTCATGACGCTCGTCGTCAGCTCCTGGTCGAACTTCCGCGGCTGGAAGCACGTCAACTTCTTCCGGCGGACGATCCCCGAGTCGGCGGTCGAGCGGGCGACGGCCACGGCACTGTTCTTCGCCGCCGTGGCGATCGCGGCGCTCGTTGCCCTGCTCGTGGTCGAGACCCGCGGCGACCTCTCGGCCCGGCCGCGGTGGTTCCTGGAGGCGCTCTTCGAGTGCATCTCCGCCCTGGGCACGGTCGGCCTCTCCACCGGCATCACGCCCGCGCTCACCGATCCCGGCAAGCTGGTCCTCGTGGCGCTGATGCTGCTCGGCCGGCTCGGGCCGATCACCGCCGCCGTCGCGCTCGCCCGCGAGCGCCGTTCCTACCAGCCCCTATTCCCCGAGGAGGAGCCGCTCATCGGCTGAACCCCATGGCACAGTCAGGCAAGAAGTTCATCATGCTCGGGATGGGCTCGTTCGGCACGGCCCTGGCCACGAAGCTCGCCGC